>JAFDZW010000011.1 GCA_018266755.1 Bacteroidota bacterium | reverse complement strand
CTTCGACGAAGAGATCGAGGAGAATACGCTTGCCACGAACGATTGCTACATCGCCGATGGCAGCGGTCACGGCGGCCTTTCGACCGGTGCGCTCATCGCACGCGACGGGGTCTCGATGACACTTTGGACCGACCCAAACTACGGGGAATCATCGACAACCGGACTTGGAAGACTCTACCTACTCGAGCCAACCGGTACTGCATCCGGACAGTACTTTGCATCGCTGAATGAGGGCAGCCTGATCTTTCAATCGGACGGGCTAAAACTCGATCTTACACCTACTTCCGCCCCGGGGCACACGCAGCTCTTTACCTTCCCAGCCTGCCGTTTTGCCGTAGGCACAGGTGTGACCGATGGTGGTAAAGTAAATGTCGGACCCGGCGGATCGTGGGAGTTCTTCGGTGATAAGAATTCCTCCGCTCCAGTCCCGGGGGTGACATACCTCGGGGGCGGTGGTTCGATCCCGTATTATGCCTCGCTCCGAATTCACGGCGGCGCCCAGTTCCCGGCCATCTCGCTTACCGGTTCGTATGCCGATATCGAGATCATGTATGAGCAGAGCATCCGCAAGAGCACGACGGAAAATAAGCCCGGCATCCTAAGTATCGCCACCGACGGCAACTCGCTTGCGTATTGTGCCGTGAATGCTCACATTCCGGTGTTGTCCACCGAGCTGCCGGTCACCGTCGTGTCTATCTCCGGTACCGGCACAAGCACAAGCGGAACCACACTCTACTCGCACAACACAGACTACACCAATGTCCTCGACCCCGTAACACTTACGGGAGGGTTCGCACAGGTCGGATTCGGCTCACCCGGTCTGACGGCACCAGACAAGGCGGTCTTCGATGGCGGCTCGTCCAGTCGCTTTGCCTTCATTGCTGACGATCCCACGTTCGGTTACCGGGTCCAGAATATGACGTTCAGTGATTTCTATGTTCCGGCAATCCTTGTGGAGCGGCAGGCATCCTCCACGGCAGGATATGATAATGTTGAGATCTCCGGCAATAGCTTCGCAGACCGTGCAACGAGCGGAGGAACTCAGTTTCATGGCACAGTGTGGGCAAAAAACTTCAACATCGCAGGGGACGAAGGGCAGCTCAATCTTTTAACGAATCAATTCGTATCCTCAGGTCACTCACACTACAGATTCTACGCCGCCATTGAGGTTGAGAACACTACTGGCAATGTCGAATTCAATCAGATCACAGACCAGGGTTATATGGCGGGTATCTGGATTCATAGCACAGGCATTGATCCACAACAAACGCGGTCGTATCTGTGTAATAACTACATTGCAAATGTTTATGACGGCGACGGATTGGATGGTACTGGCATCACAAGTGAATACTACATCGGGTATGTGAAATTGAACCAAATCCTAGATTGTACCCGGGGGTATAGCTCTGGGTACCTTGACCAGCCTGGACTTCTCTTCTCGAGCATATCCAGCTGCTCCCGAACTGGTATTTATCAAGGGAGTTCGACAAGTGTGGTGGACTTAACGGGACTTCACGGAGGTGGAAATGATATCGCTTCGTTCGACACACTACAAGGAAATGGAACATGGACCGATCATGGCAGTCAAATCTTCCTCTATGAGGGTGCTCTTACACTCTTGGGGCACTTAGACAATGCCTGGTCACATTGGGCCGAGAATAACTTCATCGGTTCAACCGACAAACACTTTATGATTGAAGCAGGCGGTGCTGGAAGTGACCTCGGTGACATTGGTAACAATTATTGGGGTAGTGCTAGTGTAGATCCGAACAACGGGGACGGGATTACTGGAGATGGAGTAACTACAGGTCTCGGCCTGTGGAACACTAGTTCGAGTACTGATTCCTACTGCAAGAACATTGCATACAGCACTACATCCACGAGTGCTCTCACGAGCGAATCCGGGATTACGGGCATAAGTTGCGGCGGCTCGTTTCAACAAGCTGGGCAGAATTCCGCCCCGCGAGTTGAGAAGCCCGCAGTCGCTGACAGTTGTAGCCAATGGTATCTTTGGACATACCGCCGCCCTGAGAACACCGATGAGTATCGAATGCAGTACGACACATTGAGGCGTTTCATTGAGTCCTGTGCAAACACACCCGGTTCATACCATGCTTTTGCGACACTCAGCGGGGCCGCGCAGCTGTATGATCCGACAGACACGTTTCGCTATGCAAGGTTCAGGGAGTGGTTGCTTTCGGTCCTGTATCTGAACACGACCGACCCGCTATATTACTGCACTTGCGTCGGTGTGATGGCAGGCACATTCACCTTCGGTCCTGTAAATCCTCCGAATGCCGCACTCGCTATCTGGAAGTACCTGATCGATTCCAGCAATTGCTCCAAGAGTGATTTCCAGGACTTGTATGACAATACTGTTCGCTCACGCCACGACAGTTGGCTGAGAGGGGATACCACCATCCCCGAAGACACCACACTTCCAACCCTCGATCAGCTTGGGCTGGATGCCATCCGACATCACGTGAGCGGCGTGCCTAACTCGGGACAGTTATCCTCGACGTATCTGGCTTCCTTCACCGGAACGCCAAACCCCTTCACGAAGGAGACCGAGCTCACGTACGTGCTCAATCGCATGGCCTATGTCACGGTCGCGATCTACGACCCATTGGGACGCATGGTATGGGGTGACGGCAAGGGCCGCTCACTCGATGCAGGGGTGCATACCATCCGCATCGATGGCACCGGCTTGCCGAGCGGCACACTCTACGCCCGCATCTCGACCGGCTTTGGTGAGGTGAAGACGGTGAAGCTAGTGCATCAGGAGTAGTAACGAGTTGAAAGTAACGAGTAACGAGCGGGGCGGCTTCGAGAGGGGTCGCCCCGTTTTGTATGGTGGTGGGCGAGAGAGCGGGCGAGGCGTGCCTCGCCCCTACGGGTGGGTGGTGGCGTGGGGATGCTGCGGCTGCGCGAAAGGGATTCTTCGGCTGGTGCTTCAGAATGACAGGCGTGCGAAAAGGGGACGGAATGAGAGTCCGCCCTACTGCCTTCTGCATTACGTCCGGAGGACCGAATGAAACATAGCCCACGATATCAATCGTGGGCGGGATTGACGGCAAACGACCGTTGGCATTCGACCATCGACGACCGACCATCGACCATCGACTCCTCATTCGGTTGTAACTTTGTACTTTCCATTATCTATCTAATTATGGCATTCTCAAAGATCACAGTGTTTGCAGGTATCTGTATGATCGGCGCAGCGGCGCTTGTTGGTTGCAGCTCGAGCAAGTCGTCGAGCGATTCATCGAAGAGCGGAGCGGGCGCCCAATCGAACGTTGTTACGACGGCCTCGGGCCTGAAGTATGTCGATGAGGTAGTCGGCAACGGTCCGCTGCCACAGACCGGCCAGCGCATCACAGTGAACTACACAGGCAAGCTCACGGATTCGACCGTGTTCGATTCAAACGTACTCGAGCAGTTCGGCCATGTGCAGCCGTTCCAGTTCATGCTTGGCCGGGGCCAGGTTATCAAGGGATGGGACGAAGGCCTCTCGACGATGCACGTCGGCGGCAAGCGTAAGCTCATCATCCCCGCCGAGCTTGCATACGGCAACCGCGCCGTTGGCGATAAGATCAAAGCTAACTCGACGCTCGTGTTCGAAGTCGAGCTGCTGAAGGCGGAGTAACGCACCTTCCCGAGCCCTCGCCCACGACTAAAGTCGTGGGCTATGTGTCATTCGGTCCTCCGGACGTCAATACGTTCTTCGTCCTTCGGACCGAATGATACATAGACCGGGGTTTTAACCCCGGGCGGGCGTTCGGCAAAGACCTATCCCGATCAATATGCCCACGACTCACCATACCGAGCAGCACTTCACGTCCGGCGAGATCGTCCGCGATATCGTCATCGGGATGTCCGATGGACTGACGGTACCGTTCGCGCTGGCAGCCGGGCTGTCGGGGGCGATCGATTCGTCGGGGATCATCATCACGGCGGGTCTTGCCGAGATTGCGGCGGGTTCGATCGCAATGGGGCTCGGCGGCTACCTTGCTGCTCGCAGCGACTCCGAGCATTATGCAAGCGAACGCAGAAAAGAACAGGAGGAGGTCGTTCGCATTCCCGATGTCGAGAAACACGAGGTAGCCGAAGTTTTCGAGCAGTACGGAATAACGAGTGCCGAAAGCGCGCAAGTTGTCGAGGCCCTGGCTCGTGACCCGGAAAAATGGGTCGATTTTATGATGCGTTTCGAGCTCGGCCTTGAAGAGGTGCACCCGAAACGTGCCCGCAACAGTGCAGCGACGATCGCAGTGTCGTATGTACTCGGCGGTTTGGTCCCACTCTCGCCCTATATCTTTATCGAGTCGGCCCGGAATGCCCTTGTGGTGTCGGTGATCGTCACGCTTCTCGCGCTGTTGGTCTTCGGGATTATCAAAGGTCGTTTTACCGGCGCTCACCCGATCCGGTCCGGATTTCAGACGATGCTCATCGGCGGATTGGCCGCTGCCGCCGCCTTCCTTATCGCCCGTTTGATCGCCTGAGGCTGCTGCCTTCCGAGTACCGGGCCCCCTTTCTTAATTCTGTGCTCGCAGTTCCCAATTCCGTTGTATCTTTGTTTATTCAACCAAGGACTCAGCACTATGCAATTGTACCTCAAATGGGCGGTTTTTGTCGCCGCAGCCGGTATCCTGATCAGACTCATCATGTTTTTCGCCGGCATTTCGATCGACCCATCGATGCAGTGGGTGCAATGGATCGGCACCGTCATCGGGCTAGCACTCGTGTTCCTTGGTGTGCGTGAACGAAAAATGCAGGATCCCTCCGCTTTCACGTTCGGCACCGGTTGGGTCACCGCATTTATGATTTGCTTGCTTGCCGGCGTGATCAGCGCGCTCTGGGTCTTTGTCGATGCATCGTTCATCGAAACGGACATGATCGATAACGCCCGCAAGATGCAGGAGGCTGCGATGATCGCACAAAAGATGCCTGCCGATCAGATGAAGCAAGCAAAACCCATGATGGATTTCTTTATTAGTCCGAGCGGATTCGCCATTTCGACGGTATTCATGTACCTCATCGGCGGTGCGCTGGTTGGACTCTTGATCGCTCCGATCGTCAAAGCGATCGGTGGCAACGCCGGAGCGGAACCCCAGACTCCGACTGCGGCCGGCATGTAATACACGCATACTCGAGAGCATTCCGCAGAGGCGTCGATAGTATTGCCCGGCTCCGGCGGGACTCGAGACACAGAGAGAGATATGAACACATTTCGCATCGCTCGTGCAGCGACAATGGTTGTCGTGTGCATTCTCGTATTCGCAACCTCCGCTCTGGCGCAGCAGGTCACATCGATCGACGTCGCGCAGTTGCGGTTTCTGCAAAAGGCACAGAAGATCGTTGCGGCTGTCAATAACCACGATGTCGATGCCATCGAGGCCGATTTCGACCCCGTGATGAAGCGCGAGCTTCCGGCCGATAAGCTCAAACCGCTGCTCTGGCAGATGACCGAGGAGCTTGGTACCGTCGAGATGCTCGGTGACGTGCGCATCAAGTGGAAGGATGTTGCCATTATCCCAGTGAAATTCCAAAAGGGGATTCTCGACCTGCAACTTGCCATCGATTCGGCCGACCATATTTCGGGGTTGTATTTCATCCCCCACAAAGTCGAAGCCCCGCTGCCGACACGCAACTCCGTGAAACTCTCGCTTCCGTTCAAGGGCCGATGGAATGTGGTCTGGGGCGGCGATACAAAAGAGCAGAACTTCCACCACGACTCGAAGAACCAACGATATGCTATCGACTGGAATGTGACCGACCAGATCGGCAAAAGCTATAATGGCGAGGGAAAATCGGACAGCGACTTTTTCGCCTGGGGAAAAGATATCCTTTCCCCGGCCGACGGGACCGTTACCGATGCGATCGACGGCGTTCGTGACAACGACCCCTTCAGCGCGAACGAACATGAAGCGCTTGGGAATGCCATTGTTATTAAGATCGCCGAGAACGAGTACGTGGTGCTGTCGCATCTACAGCGCGGCAGCGTGTCGGTGAAGGTCGGGGACAAGGTATCTCGCGGGCAGGTCATTGCCAAGTGCGGCAACTCGGGAAATTGTGTCGAGCCGCGGCTGCAAATGCATTTGCAGAATACGCCTGTCATGCAAGATGCATACGCGATTCCGATGTTCTTCGACGAGATCGGCGTCCAACGAAAAAAAGATATCGAGCACGTCGAGAAAAACTACGCGCCGGTACGCGACGAGTGGGTGCAGAATAAGTAGGCGGGACGCTGTTGTCTGTCTGGTGGAAGCGAAGAATCCCGTCGAGCGTGCCGGGACTGTTCGCCCATATCCCGAAGGGATTCTTCACATCGCTTCGCTCAGTTCAGAATGACGTAACACACCTGTCCGGCCCCTCGGAATTATCCCTTCCGCGTTTTCGTATTACTCCCTTCTATTCCATCACTCATACACACTATGTTTCATCGCTTCATCACGGCGCTTGTCCTGACCGCTCTCATCGTACCACTGGTTCATGCCCAGGCTCCGGTTCTATATCAGGAAACGCATCTTGTCGATCCCGCAGAGCGCGCACCGCGCGAGCATCCGCTCGACATGCAGCGCATGAAGATCGAAGTCTCGTTCGAACCGGCCAAAAGCAAAGTGATCGGCCGTGTCACGCACTACTTCACGCCGATTCGTTCGAGCGTGGACTCGGTCTATTTCGATGGCCCCGGAATTACCATCAAGAAAGCGCTGCTCAACGGGAAACCGCTTCGGTTCGTCTCGACGAGCGACGGGCTGAGCGTATTTCCGTCGTCCCCGATGCATTGGGGCGAGAACGATTCGATCACGTTCGAATATGAGTGTACGCCGCGCAAGGGTATTTACTTCATCGGCTGGAACGACCCGAAGAATCTTTCGCGCAAACAGATCTGGACGCAAGGCGAAGGCACCGATAACCGCTACTGGATCCCGTGCTACGACGACTGGGATGACAAGCTCATCACCGAGACGATCGTGAAGTTCGATAAGGATTACGAAGTGCTCTCGAACGGCACCAAGCTCGCCGAGAAGGATAACGGCGACGGCACCAAGACGTGGCACTATAAGATGACGCATCCGCATTCGGCATATCTCGTGATGCTCGGTATCGGCAAGTACGGCATCGAGCACCGCAAAACGAAAGCGGGTGTGCCGGTGAATTTGTACTACTATCCCGAGCATCCGGAGTACGTGAAGCCGACGTACAAGTATGCCACCGAATGTATCGACTTCGTCGCCAACTGGACAGGCGTGCCGTTTCCGTGGGAGTCGTACTCGAACATTCCCGTGCAGGACTTTATCTACGGCGCGATGGAGAACACCACCGCCACGATCTACGGCGACTTCTACCTCAACGACGAACGTGGCACGCTTGACCGAGGCTATCTTGGCGTCGATGTGCATGAACTGACGCACCAGTGGTTCGGTGACTATATCACCATCCGCAACGGGCCGAACATGTGGCTGCACGAAAGCCACGCCACGTTTTTCCCGAAGCTCTTCACACGCGAGATCTTCGGCGAAGATGCGTATGAGTGGAATCGCCGCGGTGAGCATAATGCAATGCTTTCGGCCAACGATGCCGATCGTTTCCCGATCGTGCATGTGAAGGCGGGCGGGTCTCGCATCTATCCGAGCGGATCGGCGGTCATCGGCATGATGCTTTATTGCTTCGGCGAGGAAGAAATGCGGCACGTCTATCACTATTACCTGACGCACCACGCATATAAGAACGTCGAGACGAACGATCTGTATCAGGCTTTTCAGGACACGCTCGGCCTCTCGCCCGATTGGTTTTTCGAAGAGTGGCTCTATCGTGGCGGTTATCCGATCTATGATGTGAGCTACAAAGCGCATTCGAACGAGACCGACATTACCGTTTCGCAAACCCAGCATACCGACGAGCTGACGAAGCTCTTCAAAATGCCGATCGTCTTCGAAGTACATTATACCGACGGGACGAAGGATTCGGTGCGGGAGTGGATCGAGCAGCAGACGCATACGGTCGTTGTTCCGAACTCCTCGGGCAAAACGATCGCGTATGTGCTCTTCGATCCGGGTGACGAGATCGTCAAGAAAGTGAATTTCAAGAAGTCGTTCGACGAGCTGAAAGCACAGGCGCTCGGTGCGCCGAAGATGCTCGATCGCTACGATGCGCTTGTCGCGCTGCGTGACGATTCGTCGATCCCGTCGAGCGACCGTCGCTCCGTGTTGGTGCAGGCATTCGATCACGAACACTACGAAGCAACACGTTCCGAGATCGTGAACCAGCTTTCGAGCGATAACTCGCCGGAAGCCCGTGCCATCATTCGCCGTGCGATCAAAGACTCGGTACTCGGCGTTCGTCAGGCGGCGCTCAATGCGTATCGCTTCATCCCGAGCGATCTTGAAAGCGATATGGAAGTCCTGTTGAAGGATTCGTCGTACGCAACGATCGCCACTGCGCTCGATAAGCTCTGCGAGAGCTTCCCGCAGAACACGGCGAAGTACCTCGACATGACGAAGGATGTCGACGGCATGGAGCACAAAGTCCGTCTGAAGTGGCTCGAGCTCAAGGCGCAGGGAGGCGATCAGGCGGCCATCGATCAGCTTGTCGATTACGCAAGCATCTCCTATGAGTTCATCACGCGCCAGGCGGCCATGAGCGCGCTGCAACGGTTGAACTACCTCAACGAACCGCTCGTCGCAAACCTCATCGACGCGCTGCTCTCGACGAACAACCGCCTCGCCGGTTCGGCGAACGCCGTGCTCGCGAAGTACTACGAACAAACGAAATTCCGCACGATGATGATGACCTACTACAAGTCGAAGTCGTGGGAGCCGTGGCAGAAAGAGATCATTGATCGGGTGATCAAGTAACTCTTTCGTTGGATATGGTTTGTGGAAGGGGCACAGGGTTGTGCCCTTTTTTTTTGCGCCGATGAATGATTCTCGGGTGTCCTCTGATATATAGGGTAGGGGACTGAACACCACTGAAGTGTTTGTAATGTTCGTTTCGCCATCTTAAGAAACAAACCGTGGCTGAAGAATAGATAGTGCTAACAAGAGTCTATGAATAGACTACTCAGACATGGTCTTTGCCTCACGCTTTGTCTACTCTCTATGCTGAGTAGTAGGTCTACCGTGGCACAACTTCGGTTTGGGACCCCCATCCAATTGTCAATTGACTTGCCGATCTGGATTGATTATCACTATGAGGTGAATGGTGCTACGACCACCTCTTATGATACAACAAAGCTTTTTGAATTCGGCTACGGGTTAGGACCGGCTTCCCAGATGACGGGCTATCGAAGCACAGGGGACACGGTTGATCTGTGGTTTGCATCTTCCGGGAGTCCTTTCTATTCAGATGATGATCACGTCCACATTGTCGTTGACCCAGGCGCGGCTATTGTTGAGACGTTGACAATTGATTACCACGTCGACTATGACTATCGCGACGAGCAACATCATACTACATGCCATATTCATGCTCGACCGTTTCCGTATGTGACCGATTCGCTCGGATCACCGCATGCACTTATGACGAACACTCAATGCTATGCAGAATTTGATACGATGCAGTTCACTGTCTTCAATCAAAAGCCTTTAAGCGATACGTCGTATTCACTCGAGACCTTCCACTTCGTTAAAATGGCCCCGGATACTGTACCCTCACGGTTCGTGTTCTCGATATCCGTGGATTCCTCGTCTTTGTTGACTCCGTCGAGTCCCGCGATTGACCGTTCAGCTTTGAAGATATTCTACGTCTTGGAGAGCGGTGAGATCAGCATAAATATTCCCCGGTTGAATCATCCTGAGACCCTGGTTGTGAGTGATGTTCTGGGACGGATTATGAAGAGTGAGCAGATAAGTATAACTCCTCAGGCTCTCTCATTGAAACGCTCGGTCCTTCCCCCCGGCCTCTACTTCGCTCGCCTCGGCGAGCTGACAACGTCGTTCGTGGTGCCGTAACGCGGTTGGTTCTTTCATGACGCTCAATTTCCCACGTTCAATTCTTCCGGTGGTATCTTTGTTGTGCTTGCTTCGTAATTCATCCGCCGATTGCGTAGGTACATACTCGTTGCATTCATCCTGATCGTCTGCTCGGCTGCCGTGCGGCCGCTGCGTGCGCAGGAAGCTGACTCGGCCGTCGCTCCTGCCGAGGCGGTCGATTCATTGCACCATTCCTGGTTCTATCATTTTCTGTTCGATTCGACGTTTGCAAGCCGTGTGCCGGTCTCGGGCGACTTCGATCACATCGATCAGATCGTGCACTATGTGGGCGGACTGACCGTCATCGATATCGCACACAATGCATTTGCCGGCGAGATTGCAGATTCCAATTGTGTGGCCCGCTTCGTCGATATTCGTTGCTCCGACGAACAGGAATACACCGAGATCGAGCGAAGCGCCGACGATACCGTAGATGTGCGCATCTATCAGCGTGACCGCAGCACCGGCGGCAAAGGCGGCAAGCCGATCTTCGAGCATCAGTTCACCGCCGATAAGACCGATGAGATTCGCATCCATCTGCGTGGCGAAGATGATTATGCCATCGCGCGTGGTTCGGTTGCATCGAGTATCGATGTTGCGGTGGTCGGTGGCAGCGGAAACGACGAGTTGGTCGATAGTTCGCGTGTGAGCGGCTATCTGTGGCATATCTTGCCGATCGCAAAAGATCAGAAGAAAACCTACTTCTTTGGTGAGCCGAACGAGACGAACTTCGTCTATTCGCCGAGCACGGTGATCGACAGTAAGCACTCGGTCTTCGACGACTCGGACGTCGCAGAGCCGCTCGTGCGCGATTGGGGCCATGCGTGGCACTATCACCCTTCTCTTGGCTTCACGACGGATGACGGCGCGATCACCGGTGCCGGCGGCACGCTCATCGAATATGGATTCCGAGATATCCCGAGTTTCATGACGATGTCGCTTGAGGGCGTATTCGCGACTAAAGCAAAGCACTATGATGTGCGGCTCAATACGACATTCTACAATGTGCTCGGTGGTGAGTTGCTGCTCGATGCACATGCATCGACGCTCGGAAGGCTTGGGTTCTTCGGCTATGGTAATGAGACGACGCTCGAGTCGGCCCGATACGACACGAACGATTATCGCCTGAACGAACGAGCCTTCTCGTTTGCGCCGACCTACAAACATTCGATTGTCGAGAATACATCGCTCTGGGGCTCGGCAGCGATCCGTTCGGTTACGGTGGACGGTAATCCATATCGTGACTCGACCTTCCTCAAGCGCCGCCATGACTATGGCGTCGGAACGCTGAATACTCTTGCGCTCTCCTATGGGGGTGTGTTCGATTCTCGCAACGGCTTGCATGCGCCAACCAGCGGACTCTATGCAGCATTTTCCGGCGAATGGGTGCCGGAGGTATTGGATAATACATACGCGTACACTCGCTTGCATACCGATATTCGCGGCTATCTCACAGCAGAGCTCGGCACACCGGTGACGCTTGCCTTGCGGGCCGACGTGGAGAAAATCTTCGGCGAACATCCCTTCAATGAATCTGCATTTCTCGGCAGTGCGACGATGCTGCGCGGATATTACCGCGATCGTTTCGCCGGCGTGCAGTCATTACTCGCCTCGGCCGATCTTCGTATCCAGATTGCACGAGTACATGTATTCGAACCGACCACGATCGGTATCCTCGGTTTCATCGATGCCGGTCGCGTCTATGTCGATAACGATTTCTCGAATACGTGGCATACGTCCGTCGGCGGCGGATTGTGGTTCGCTCCGGTGACAAGCGAGCACACGGTTGCACTGACGTTAGCGCATTCGAGCGAGGCAACGCAGATATACCTCACCACGGGCTTCGCGTTCTAACGATTCGTGAACCGGACACGCACCTATATTCTTTTCGCACTTGCCGGCATTGTAGTCGGTGGTGCGTTGCCTGCCCTCCTGTATGGGTTTGCGAGTCGTTCGATGACCAATGGGATGATCATGGGTATCGCTATTGCGGTGACGCTCGCATACCTCGATCTTGAAATTCTTGCCCGGCGCCTGCGGCGAATCCCGTTTCTCTCTGCATTGGTCGTTCGCACGACGCTTCAGATCGCGGTAGTAGTATTTTATGCGGTGTTCTTCGAGCTGGGACTTCGGATGATTCGCGACGGCAGTTCGTTGCTGCAAGCATACCGCGAACCGAGCACGCAACAATTTCTCTTCGGCGGCGACTTGCTCTATATCGTCGTGTATGCACTCACGGCAGCATTCTTGATCAACATGATTCGCCAAATGAGCCGCATGCTCGGGCAGAATGTGCTCATCAATATGGTCATCGGCCGCTACGCACGCCCGATCGAAGAAGAGCGCATTTTTATGTTTCTCGATCTGGATGCGTCGACAACGCTTGCCGAGCGTCTTGGAAACATCCGGTTCCACGAACTGATCGACGATTATATCTTCGATATCACACCCGCTATCGTCGAAAGTCGCGGAGAGATATACCAATATGTCGGCGACGAGATCGTTGTCACATGGAAGCTCGACAGCCATCACCGATCTACCGGCAACTGCCTCGAGTGTTTCTTCCGCATCTGCCGTATCATGGACGAGCTCTCGCCGAAGTACCTGCAGAAATACGGGATGGTACCGGGATTCAAAGCGGGGATGCATTGCGGTACGGTGATCGCGGGGCAAATCGGCGATGTTAAACAAGAGATCGTCTTCCAGGGCGACGTCGTCAATACATCCTCGCGTATCAAAGAGAAATGTCATTCACTCGGCGCGATCATTCTCGTCAGTCGCGAACTTCTCGATGCCCTCCCGATGGAACGCCTGCCATATCATGCCGACCGCGTCGGTTCGTTCCTCCTCAAAGGCAAGGAGCACGAGGTGGAGTTGTACAGCGTGGCGGCGGCGTAAATTTGCATTCTTACATTCGAGTGAATCATGTTGAACGGGGATATCCTGAGAAAAATCGAGCATGCACGTACGATTACCGACCCAAATGCGCCGGCCGGGTATGCGGGGTATGAGAACATCGGGGAGCTGATGTTCAAGCGTGCGCGCGATTACGATACGAAGCCGTACCTTATCTATTACGATATCGATGGCAACCGCCGCGAGGACAATTATAAGGATTTCTTCATGCTCGCCTCGATGTGCGCCGACATGATGCGCACGCATGGTGTGCGCCGCGGCGACCGCATCGCAACCATCGCACATAATCATGCCGATACTGTCGTGCATTACTATGCGGCGTGGCTCATGGGCGTGTGTGTCGTGCCGGTGAGTCTTTCGGAAGACGACGGACGTATCTCATATATCCTCCAGAATAGCGGTGTAAAGCTCGCATTCATTCGAAATGAGTATGTAGAGCGTGTCGCTCCGATCATCGCCGAAGCGACGAATGTGGTCGTGACGATGGTCTGCGGCAGTATGTCCCCGAAGGATCTGCCGAAGGGTTTCTATTCGTACGAGGATGAACTTGCAACGGCAGAATCAATCTTTCGCT
The DNA here is from genome assembly GCA_018266755.1 of Bacteroidota bacterium. Lineage (NCBI taxonomy): Bacteria > Pseudomonadati > Bacteroidota > Bacteroidota bacterium. The sequence continues at coordinate 57,376 of JAFDZW010000011.1, read as the reverse complement.
CCGAGGAGGCAGTGACGAAGGATGACGAGGCGCTGATCGTCTATACCAGCGGTACGACTGGCAATCCGAAAGGTGTCGTGCTGACGCAGTATAACTTGCTCATCGATGCCAAAGGCATTAGCGAATGGCATGGCATCACCAACTCGCAGCGCATGATGTGTGTGCTGCCGATCCACCACGTCAATGGTACGATCGTGACGCTCGTCACGCCGATGTACGCCGGAGCGACGGTGGTATTGAACCAGAAATTCCAATCGGAGCAATTCTTCCCACGAATCGAATCGGAGAAGGTGAACGTCGTGAGCGTCGTGCCGACGCTGTTGGCATTCCTCATCGAATACTACCGCGCCAATCCGCAGTTGGGCATCCCGGCTCCTTCTGGCTTCCGACATATCATCTGCGGTGCGGGTCCGCTCACGGTCGAACTCGGGCAGCAGTTCGAGGATCTGTTCTCTATCCCGATCGTGCACGGGTACGGCCTTTCGGAAACGACGTGTTACTCGTGCTACCTCCCGACGTCGCTCGGTGCGGATGAGCACACGCATTGGATGCGCGACTTCGGCTTCCCGTCAATTGGGCAGGCCATTCCACAGAACGAGATGATGATCGCCGATGAGAATGGGAATGAACTCGCGCCCGGCGAACGCGGCGAGATCGCCATTCGCGGGTTTAACGTGATGAAGTATTACTACAACAACGACGAGGCCAACGCAAGCACGTTTTCGTACGGCTGGTTTCGCTCTGGTGATGAAGGATTCTATCAGCTCGATGCGGAAGGGAAGAAGTACTTCTTCATTACCGGCCGTCTGAAAGAACTTATCATTCGCGGCGGAGTAAATCTCTCTCCGCTGGAGATCGACGAGGTCATCGGCCGGTGTCCGGGCGTGAAGGCGGGCATCGCCGTCGGCTTCGAGAATGATTTTTACGGCGAGGAGGTCGGTGCGTATGTACAGCGAGCGGACGGATCGGAGGTGAGCGAATCCGAGATCATTACCTTCTGCAAAGAACACCTCCCTTTTTCCAAGGCTCCGAAGGTGGTGATCTTCGGTGAAGAGCTGCCTGTGACAAGCACGGGGAAGTACCAACGTAACAAATGTAAACATCTCTTCGCTGAGTGGAGGGCCGTGCAGTTTCGCAAGGAGAGAAAATAGAGACCCGTACCAACTTCAGCCGGGTCTAACCACAGAGGTACACAGAGGGCACACAGAGTATCACAGAGCATTATTTCTACGAACGAACTCACGCACAAGATCATCGGATGCGCAATGAAAGTACATTCTGCATTGGGACCGGGCCTGCTCGAAAGCGCATATCAAGAATGCTTACTGTTCGAGCTACGGCAGGAGGGATTGTTCGTAGAAAAGGAGCGAGCGTTCCCGTTAGTGTATCACGATGTGAAATTAGATTGTGGATACCGCATCGATTTGCTTGTTGAAAATCAGGTTGTAGTCGAGATCAAAGCTGTGGAGGGGTTGACGGATGTCCACACAGCGCAAGTTCTAACATACCTCAAGCTCTCAAAATGCAGAGTGGGCTTGCTTATCAATTTCAATGTGGCCCACCTTAAGGAAGGGCTGAGGCGTTTTGCACTTTGAATTTCTCTGTGTTACTCTGTGTGCCCTCTGTGTACCTCTGTGGTTAATAATTTGCTCGCTTCGCTCAAAGTATCTTATTTTTGAATCAAAGAGCATGACCGAGCACCACGATATTATCGCGCGCACCGAGGAGTTCGTTTTCGATCTCTTCAAGCACAAGCTGCCGGACTACCTCGTCTACCACACCTACGCTCATTCCGAGTCCGTCACCAAGACGGCTCGCAAGCTGGCGCAGGATACGGAGTTGGGCGAGGAAGGAGTGGAGGTCGTCATGCTTGCGTCGTTGTTGCACGACACGGGGTACACGGAGCTGTACAAAGGTCACGAAGAAATCAGTGTTCGGATTGCTGCCGAGTACTTACGTTCGCAGGCATACGCGCAGGAGAAGATCGAAGTCGTTCTCGGCTGCATCCGTGCAACACGGATCCCGCAATCTCCACGTAATATTCTCGAAGAGATTGTTGCCGACGCCGACCTGGCATCGCTTGGCAAGAAAAGCTTCTTCGAGCAGAGCGAGCTCCTGCGCATCGAATGGGAACGCGCACAGGGTCGCCACTATACCGATGAAGAGTGGCTGGAGCAGAATATCGATCTCCTCTCGAAGCACACCTTCTTTACCCGTGCGGCGCAAGAACGATATGCGCCCAGACAAGCGGAGAATCTCAGGAGACTCTACAAACAGAAGACGGAATCCGCACCACCGACAGTCAGTGAATCCGCCCCTGAGTCTGCGGCGCCCATCCAGTCTGCCGCACCTCTACAATCGCCGGACCTTTCGCTCCTGATGCTTATGACGGACAAAAGTGTCCGTCTGATCGAGCTTGCCAACCGAAGGGCTCAATTTTTCCTCGTTGCGAATATTGTGTTGCTGCTCGTACTCGCGAACGATGCATTACGTGTAGGGCATACGTCTATCTTCGGAAAACCGTATATCCTGTTCGCTCCTTGTTTCTTGCTATCGTTGTTCGCCAGCATTCGGTCACTCTCGTATCGTGTTACCGACCATAGCGGTCAGCTCACAGCCGAACGTTTACACACCGAGCTTGACGAACTCGGACACTCCGCCGAACGCAAAGAAGCTACGAACCAATGGGTGACTCTCTGGTTCGTGCTTGGTATTGTGGTCGGAGTAATTACACACCTGCTCGTGTGGTTCTATCCGCAAACGATGCGCTACTAAAGATTGGGGATGGGAACAACATCCCTCGCTGTCGCTTTACATACGCATAATACTTCACTAATCGTATAGTAATGTCATTCGGCTATTTTGCCGGCTTATGACATTCTCGATCGAACCACTCAATTCAATGCCGGCGTCGCAAAAGACGATTAACCGCGAGATTAGCTGGCTGCAGTTCAACGAACGCGTCCTGCAAGAAGCCGCCGATCCGCGTAACCCACTATTCGAGCGGATCAAATTTCTCGCAATCTATTCGTCGAATCTCGACGAGTTCTTCCGCGTGCGGGTGGCATCGCTTCGGAGCCTGCTCAATAGCAAGAAAGCGGCAAAGAGCGGACTGGACCTCGAACCGGAAAAGCTGCTGAAGAAGATTCATAAGATCGTTCGCGCGCAACAGGAAATCTTTGGCAAGATATTTCAAACGAAGATCGTCCCGGGACTGCACAAGCATCGCATTTATCTCGTCAACGAAACACAGTTAACGCCAACCCAGAACGAACAGGTGCGGGCCTATTTCCGTGAAACGGTATTGCCGACCCTCGACCCGGTCTTTCTCAATAATCCAGCGCTGCAACCGTTTCTGAAGAATCGCTCGCTCTATTTTGTGATCGAGTTGGCGACTCGGGCTGACGGAAATTATCCGAATGCCGGAGACGTGCAATTTGCGATTCTCGAGATCCCAACCGATAAACTCCCACGGTTTTATACGCTCCCGAACGACGGCAAGGATACGCATATCCTGTTCATCGACGATGTGATCCGTGTGTCGCTCAAAGAAATGTTTCCTCGGCACGATGTACTCGGTGCGTATTCGTTCAAGCTCACCCGCGACGCGGAATTGCACATCGAAGATGAATTCCAGGGTGACCTTCTCGCAATGATTAAAGAGAGTTTGGGAAGTCGAAGGAAGGGCGTGCCGTCGCGATTTCTATACGATCCGGCGATGCCACAGGATGCAATACGCTACCTTGCTAAGAAATTCAAGCTCACTGAGGACGATCTGATTCCCGGCGGTCGGTATCACAACTTCAGCGATCTGATGAGTTTCCCGAACCCAGGGATCGCATCGCTCGAAAACAAACCGCTGCCGACACTCGCGTGTACCGAGTTTGCCGATGCCACAACGATTGTTTCTGCGATCGAATCGCGCGATGTACTCGTAACCTATCCGTACCAGTCGTATGAGTATGTCGTTCGGTTCATTCGCGAAGCCGCGGCAGATGCATCTGTGATTGCGGTGAAGATCACATTATATCGCGTTGCGAATAACTCCGAAGTGGTCGAGGCATTGAAGGAATGCGCAAAAGCCGGTAAAGAAGTGACGGCGTTCGTCGAGATCAAAGCCCGATTCGACGAGGAGCGGAATCTCTTCTGGGCCGGCGAGCTCGAACGCGGCGGCGTTCGGGTCCTCTATAGCTTTCCTGGGCTGAAAGTACACGGGAAGATGTGTATTGTCACGCGTATGATCGCAGGAGAAAAGAAACGCTATTGCTATCTTGCAACCGGCAACTTCAACGAGAAGACAGCGAAACTCTACGGTGATTTCGGTTTCTTCACGACCGACCCGCGCATTACGAAAGAAGTAAAAGAGGTCTTTCAAATCCTTGGCCGCAAGGAGCGCTCGACCGATTTCGACCATCTGCTCGTATCGCCGTTCACGATGCGCAAGCAATTAACGAAGTTCATCGATAAGGAGATTAAGAACGTCAAAGAGGGCGGGAAGGGACGTATCCTTCTGAAGCTCAATTCGCTTGAGGATGAGGAGATGATCGCGAAGCTCTACGAAGCGAGTACGGCCGGGGTGAAGGTGCAGCTCATCATTCGCGGTGTGTGCTGTGCGGTCGTTGGAGCATCGCCCTATAGCACAAATATTCGTGGGATTAGTATCGTCGATCGATATCTTGAACACGCACGTGTGTACTATTTCTACAACGGCGGTAACGAACGGCTCTATTTGTCGAGTGCGGATTGGATGACTCGTAACCTCTCCCATCGTATCGAAGTCGGCTTCCCCGTCTATGACGAGCGAATCCGAGAGCAGATCCGTGCGTTACTGGACCTGCAACTTCGCGACAACGTCAAGGCACGTGTGCTGACGAAAGGCAAGATGAATCGCTATAAGAGTACCCGTGCCGATACGCCGAAGGTGCAGTCACAGATCGAGATCCACAAGCTTCTGCGAACGAAGCACAAACCGCTTTGAATTGAGCACAACGCATTCCCACGCAAGCAGACCCGCCTCGTTGATTACCGGTGTTGTTCTGTTGTTGACCAGCGTGCTATCCTTCGGCACGGCACAGGCGGCCGATTCAACCGCGACACATCGCAGCTTCTTCGCAACGATCGGGAGCGACATCGCGGTCGTCTGGAGCGATGTAGGTCCGTACTTCACCGCACCATTGCATTACGATGGGACTGACTGGCGCAATACGGCGATCGTCGTTGGCGGGACGGGCGTGCTCATGCCCCTCGACAGCGCAGGCCGACATGCTTCGCTGACCTCCTCGCAAAGTGCGTCCATGCAGGACTTCATGAACCTTGCAACACATTATGGCGATATTTACGCCATTGGCGGTGCATGTGCAGTGACGTATCTCGGTGGGTTGGCATTCGGCTCGGAAGACCTTCGGGTGACCGGGCGGGAATTGATCGAGACGCTTGCGCTCGCCGGCGTGACTACAACAGTGGTCAAATACGCACTCGGCCGCTCGCGCCCGTTTACCGGCGATGGCTCGTACTCATTTCACCCGTTCTCGTTCAACGATGCGCGGTTCTCGATGCCGAGCGGACATACGACGGTAGCGTTCGCGATTTCCTCGGTACTTGCAGCGCGGATCGACCACCCAATTGCGACGGTGTTGCTCTATGGCGCTGCTGCTACGACGGCATTTTCACGGATGTATCATGACAAGCATTGGCTATCCGACACGTTTCTCGGCGCCGCGATTGCAACGACAACAGGATTGTGGGTTGTACATCGCGACGAGAGGCGGAAGAATAACGAAGCGAGTCATCCGCTCGACCAGTCCGGTCTCGAGATTACCCCAAGCCTTGGCGGTTTGAGCCTGAGCTATCATTTTTAATACTGTGGAAGTTCGCTTCCTGTAAAAAAACAGTCAGGCCGGGGTGTCCCAACCTGACTGTTGTCATTTAAATACGTAACTCGTTACGAGGTGGTCTTCGTATCCTTACGCTCGTTCTGCGTCATGACGGCGTCGATGAGGTGATAATCCTTCGCTTCGTCCGGCGACATGTAGTTATCACGGTCGCAGTCGATCATGATCTGGTCCGTCGGCTTTCCGGTATGTTTCGAGTAGATCGCATAGAGTTCGTTGCGGACACGGAGCATCTCCTTCGTGTAGATCTCGATGTCGCGTGCCTGACCCTGCGTTCCGCCGAGCGGCTGGTGGATCATGATGCGCGAATGCGGGAGCGCCGAACGCTTGCCGGCCGTACCGCCTGCGAGCAGGATCGATGCCATCGATGCCGCCATGCCCATGCAGATCGTCGCGCAGTCCGGCTTGATGTACTGCATCGTATCGTAGATCGCCAGCCCTGCCGAGACCGAGCCGCCGGGCGAGTTGATGTAGATGTTGATGTCCTTGTCCGGATCTTCGGATTCGAGGAACAGCAACTGCGCAATGATCAGGCTCGAGACCGTATCGTCGATCGGTGTGCCGATGAAGACGATGCGCTCTTTGAGCAACCGAGAAAAGATATCATATGCTCGCTCGCCACGCGACGTTTGCTCGACGACCATCGGCACCAAGGCTGCGGAGATCGGGCTCGCCTCGTAGAGGCTTGTCAGCTTGTTATAGTCAAATGGTACTTTCATGAAATAGGAATATTATACAAATCTTCTGGGTATACTACCGTCTAAGATACGGAGTTTCAAGCCCTTCTACTGGGCAGACGTTTCAACGAATTTTCTATTGTAACAGTGCGGGGTGTGGGGCCCGGTGGGCGACAGCTGTTTTTGTAAGGTTTCCCCTGTCCAGAACGTCTTTCTTGAATATTGTATGGCAATCAATACCTGAAGTGCCAGACAGGCTCGTATATTTGAGCTCATCATCATCATCCCCATGGTTAAGAGGCTGATCATTATAACCGCGATTCTCTTCATTGCGGCCGGTTCGCTTTCTGCACAGAGCTTTACGGTCTTCGGACTGGATGCGTCTGCATTTCCAACAATGAAGGCGAAATTCTACGCCTTCGATGCAAGCGGCCAGCAGCAGTCACCATCTTCGTCAGATCTTACAGTGACCGAGAACGGCACGCTGCGCCAAGGAGTCTTGATCGACTGCCCATCACATCAACCGATCCCGCGTGTCTCGCTTGCGATGAGTCTCGATGTTTCCGGGTCGATGGGATATAGTAATTTCGTGGAGCGCCCGGTCGATCTTGGGAAGAGCACGATGGAAACTCTCGTGCCGATGATTGACGACCCGGCTTCGGAGTTTGCCCTGCAAACGTGCAACGATCACGCGCTGATTATTCAGGACTTTACCACGAATCGCGCGAAGATCCTCACGGAGATCAGTACGCTGGATGCTGGCGGAGGTAACGATTTTGTCGAACATCTGCTCAATCCGCGGACTGGAATCCTCAATATCGCAAAATCGGGGAAGTACAAGCGCGTCGCCGTTCTCTATACCGATGCATGGTGGGATGCGTTGTCGGACGTAGAGCTACAGCAATGCATCGATACATGCACTAAGTATTCCATAGAATTCTTCGCGATCATTTACAGCCGTCCAGAGGCGGAGCCGGACGGGATCAAGTCTTCGCTTCGGGCATTAGCGACGGCGACGGGTGGACAATTATTCGACGGGATCGATAGCAAGCAAGCCGCATTAGATGTTGCCACTTCGGTCGATCAATCGGCACAAGGTGCTTCTCCTTGTTTAATCCAATGGGAAAGTAAGCCCGAGTGTTCTGCGGGTATGACAACCGTTGCCTTCAATTGGCGAGGGCAGTCAGTGCAAATCGACTATCAACTTCCTTCCAGTGATGTTGCTGAACTAATGTGTTCCCCCTCGCTGGTCTCGATCTTGCCAACACAAGTCAATGTGCCTTCGAGTACGACAATGACCGTTCGGGCGGATCATGCATCATTCACCGTTACCGGTATTACGAGTTCGAACCCACGATTCGATATTAATCCCAAATCATTCGTGCTTGCCGATGGTGAGAGCAAAACACTCACCATCACGTACACCCCGCAGGATAGCGATTACAGTTGGTCTGAGTTTGACCTGCATACCGATTTCTGTGACGCAACCTGCAGCGCGAGTGCGAGTTTCTCAGGATATCACTCCACTACACGAACGCTGGCGCTCCTGAAGCCAAACGGAGGGGAAGTCTTTGAGGCAGGCATTGATACGCCGATCGTCTGGCGCGGTATTGATACCAGTATGACGGTCAGTCTCGCATTGAGTACCGACGCCGGTGCCACGTGGTCTGCAATCACGAATGCGACGACCGGAGGACAGTATGCGTGGCATGTGCCCAACACAACCAGCAACCGTTGCTTGGTGAGGGTTGCGCAGAACAGTCCTGGCGCTTCGGATGGTTGGGTGATCGGTGCTGGCGGGACCGGGATAGTGGACCCAGCCGCCACTATTGCAGATTCATCCGGGAATATCTATGTGGTAGGGAGCTTTCAAGGCAGCATCGATTTTGGAGGGACTTCGTTGACCTCGCAGAATTCCGGATCCGCCGACGGCTTTATTGCGAAGTATCGACCGGACGGGTATCTGACGTGGGTGAAGGGCATCGGAGGGTCATACATCGATGAGGTGCATTCGATCACGATTGATCATGCCGGCTATCTTTGCGTCGCGGGAATATTTTCAGGTGTGGTCGACTTTGGAGGAGTCAGCCTAACCGGGCAGGGTGGAAGGAGCGCCTTTGTCGCGACTTATGATCCGAACGGAAGCCTTGTCTGGGTCAAGGATGCAGTTGACGCCATATCGAATAGCGACGTTGAGGCCAATGGTGTCGCTGTCGATGCCGCCGATAATGTGTACATAACCGGATTGTATACCGATGTTACCGACTTCGGAGGAATCAAGCTGTCATCGGCGGGTCAGGAGGACATGTTCGTCGCGAAATACAGTTCCAAAGGTACCCTCCTGTGGGTAAAAGGTGCCGGTGGCATCGAGAAGGACTTTGGCAAAAAAATCGCGGTCGATAACGCAGGTAACTGTTATGTCACGGGCAGCTTTTCTTGGCATTGTGATTTCGGCATCACCACCTTGTATGCAGATCTTTCCGTACGGGACGCATGGGACCTCTTCATCGCGAAGTATCATTCCGATGGAAGTATCGAATGGGTAAAGCGTGCAGGGGGTCCCGATATGGACATCGGCGAAGATATTGGGCTCGACAATTCCGGCAATGCATACATCACCGGCTACACCTACGGGCCTAGCAGCTTTGATAGCTTCAACCTTATAGGGAAAAGCTTTAATGTTTTTCTTGCCAAGTATGCGCCGGATGGGACAGTCAAGTGGGTTGGCAGCAGTACAAGCGGAGGTGGGGAAGCGGCCGATGTTGTTGTTACTCCTTCGGGGGCGGCGTACGTGACGGGGAGTCTCATTTCTGATCTGGTTTTCGGTGGCACAACATTGAAACGAACAGGGTTAGACGATGCCTTCGTGGTAAAATTTGCGTCCGATGGATCTCCTGAATGGGCCAAGAAAGCCGGTGGAGCGGGAGACGCCGATGGTTCAGCACTCTGTGTGGATCCTCACGGGCAGCTATATGTCGCGGGTCTCTTTTTCGGCCGGGCAGGTTTTGACTCGGATACGCTCACCAGCGTCGGCCAGAACGGCAATATGTTCATCTGGAAGATGGGCACGCAAGGGGGGGTGCAAGCCGATACATCTGACGCGGTCTTCTCCATCGTGCAACCACAACCTGCTAGCCAGGATGTGGATATGGGTACTGTGATCGTTCCACAAAGCAGAGATTCCGTCGTTCAGACGTTCATTCGCAATGTGGGTTCGTATCCCGTACGTGTCGATTCGATGGCGATCGTTGGCGCCAGTGCATCGCAGTTTGTGATCGCCTCCGGGTTGCCGCCGTTTGTTGTGCCGGCGGGCGGAGCCCAGCGCGTCGAATTCCATTTTGCACCGACATCGGTGGGTACGAAGACTGCCCGTATCCTAATCTTTACGCAGTCCGGTACGCTCACGCAAACGATCACGGGCACCGGCATTCAACCGACGGTTTCCTCCGTCGGTACGGTGATCGACTTCGGACAACTCAAAGTCGGTGACTACAAGGATACGACGATCGCTGTTGCGATACGAAACGTCGGAAGCACATCCATCGACTTCACGGGCATCTCGCAACTCGGTCCGGATCTGAAACAGTTTTCCGTAGTGTCGGGCGGTCCGCCATTCACGCTTGCGAGCGGTGCGTCGCAGACTGTCACGCTTCGGTTCACTCCAAAATATATCGGAAGAGCATCCGGCAGGATAGGCTTTGAGTATTCCGGGGTCGGCTCGCCTGCTGTACTCACGACATTCGGCCAGGGTCTCGGGGGGCGTGTTCGAATACCGGACGACTCAGGGTACCCCGGCGATCATCGTGTCGTGCCGATGATCCTCGAGAATGTCCCCGTCTCCTCGCTGCAATCGGTTGCGACAAATTTTCAGGCACGTGTCCTCTACGACGCATCCGTGCTGTTCCCGACAAGCGGTACCGTAAAGCATGGCACCCGGTTCGATACGCTCGATATCACCGGTTCGATCGGCGCGGATTCCGTACTGGCTCGCATCCCGTTCGTTGCGATGCTTGGCGAGAGTTCGCAAAGTCCGATGAGCGTCGTCAACTTCGCATGGCTCGACGACAGTGGGCAGCCGGCTGACTACGACGTAGAGTCCGAGAGTGGAACATTCGACGTGCTGGGGTTATGTACGTCAGGAGGAACACGCCTATTTGATCCGAACGGCGTCGTACAGATCGCACGCGTGAGCCCGAATCCATCGGAGAAGATCTCGCAGATTGATATTCAGACGATCGAGAACGGACGTACAGTTCTTCGCATCACTGACCTGCTCGGCAGTCCCGTTACAACGATCTTCGATGGCGAGCTCAAACCGGGCACTCACACATTCCAAATCAATACTGCCGGATTGTCAGCGGGTAGTTACTATCTCACACTAACCACACCGACCGTGCAGCGGCTGCAACGGATCGATATCGTTAAGTAATCTCGATGCGACCGATACTCATCGTGCTCTTGCTTGTCGTCGGTGCGAATCTTTTTGCACAAGAGCGTCCTGCGTTCGGAGTGTACGGAGATTTCTCCGATAACATTCATAGCGCAGATTTCCAGCATTTGCCGGGTGTCCCGAGCTGCTGCCCTCGGTATGAAACGGGGACCGGCCCGGGGATCGCAGCCGGTGTGCTGTACAGCTTGCCGGTTGCAACTGATCTGATGATGCAGTTTCGGCTCGGATTTCAATCGATCGGTGCGACACTTTCCGAAACGGAATTCACGACTGTATATCACAACAGTGCGCCGGTGCAAGGCGCGTTTACTCATACACTCGATGCATCGATCTCGACGCTGGGGCTTGAACCGATCGTAGGATGGAAAGTGCTCGGTAAGTTACAGTTGCATCTCGGCATGCACGCCGCGTTGCTGCTTGCAAAATCGTACACACAACAGGAGCAGATCACCCAACCGGACGGCAGCGGTACCTTCCTCGATTCGCTCGGCAACGACTCGCACAGCCGTATTCGCAATCAGTCCAGCGGTACGATCCCGAATGCATCTGCATTCCAAGCCGCGCTCATTACAGGCATCTCGTACTCACTTCCACTAAACGAGCAGCGCACGATGGAACTCCATCCGGAGCTTATGTACTCATACGGAGTAACAAACATCGCGACGAGCCTACAATGGAAAGCAAACTCGGTCCGGGCAGGGGTTGTCCTGCTGTTTTCGCCGTTGCACACCCCGGAGCATGTACCGGTACCTCCGAAGGAAGAACGAGAGAAGTAAGTGTAGGGTAATGCACGAATAAAAAAAGACGGACAACATGTCCGTCTTTTTTTTCATCGACGATTCGGATGGAAGTCGTTGTTATGCCGCCGTGTCGACTGGCTTCTGATTAATCACGAACTGCGTCCGCAGGTGCTCGACGAGCTTCTCGCTCCGTACGCGTTCTTTGACCTCCTCGTTCGAGAGGTAATACTTCTCCAGATTTTCCGGCGGAATGCCGTACTGTTCGGCATCCTTCGCTGCGAGCGCTTTGATATCTTCCTCGGTTGCTTCGAGTCCCATCGCCTCGACAAGCTTTTCACGCAACAAGAGCCACTTTGCACGCGTCTCTGCGTTGTTCCAGGCTGTCTTGCGGAATTCCTCCTCGTCGATGCCGTAGTTTTCCGGGTAGCCTCGTCGCACGTTCTCTTCACGAGCCTCTTTCATCATCGAATCGATGATGGCATAGGTGTACGTGCGCGGCACCTGAAAATCGTGTTTCCCAAGAAGCGACGCAACCATGTTCGATTCCAACGCTTCTTGCGAGCGGCGCTGCACGTTCGCTTCGAGCTCATCGCGGACGAGCTTGCGGACCTCATCCTCGTTGGTTGCCTTGTCACGGCTGATCTTCTTGCAGAAGTCTTCGTCGACTGTCGGGAGCGTCACCTTCTCGACGCCTTCGACGGTGATCGAAACAGGAGACTTTTTCGTCTCGCCGCCGATCGTCTGCGGCAGTTCGATCTCGAATGTATCGCCGAGCGACTTGCCAATCAGTGCATCGCGAAGCTCCGGCACGATCTGCGGATCCTGCAGATACACAGCCGTGTGTTCGTTCTTCGGTCCGTCGGGGTTGGTGTTATCGGTGAAGTGCAGGTTCACGATCGACTCCGCATCCTCGATCTTCGTTGCAGGGGTCTTCTCCGAGTAATTGAATCGCAGGTAGTGGACGCGCTCTTCGACATCCTTGTCGGTGACCGTGTAGATCGGCTGCTCGACGTCGGTGCCTTCGTAACTGGCGAGCGTGATCTCGGGGCGAACTTCGTAGCTGATCTTGAAGTGCGCGCCTTCTCCGCTGTGGCGGTGAAGATCGGTCATCACGGGTGTACCGATCGGCTCGAGCTTCTGTTCTTCGACGATCTCTTTGAATTTTTCCTGTGCCAGCTTTTCGAGAGCATCGCCCTCGACGGCATCGCCATGCATCTTTTTGATCAAAGAGATCGGGGCTTTCCCCGCACGGAAGCCCGGAAGCGTCATCCGGGGCCGTATGGCGGCATACGCTGAGTCGAATGCAGCATTGAGTTCATCTTCGCCGACGAAGATCTCGAGCTCGCGAAGCACTTGTGAGCGCTTATGAATTGTTGTTTCCACGTTATATTTCAATAAGTTACGTGCCGGAGACAGGACTTGAACCTGCACACATCGCTGTACCAGATCCTAAGTCTGGCGCGTCTGCCAATTTCGCCACTCCGGCAGGAATTGGGAGTCGTAGAACAGCCATCGGGGGCTGAATGTTCTATGGCACCATGCCAAAGAAGCTGAGTTCTTCGGCACAAGAATTGCTGTGATTATCTCATACGTCAAGGTGTTCATTTTAGGTTACGTCATTGTGTGTCGATACGAATGATTAGCGCAGAAGGATAACGAATCGATGGTTGGATCATATCGGATTATATATCAGAGAGTTGCACTGTTGATTGTCCCCACAGTACTCTATTTCCTCAACCCTGGAACAGTCCGTTCGCAATGGGTATCGGACTCTACTAAGAACACCCCGGTCTGTACCGCGTCTGGCATCCAACAGAACCCAAAGGCTTGCTCGGATGGGAACGATGGGATTATCATCACCTGGGAGGACTTTCGGTCGAATCACTGGGATGTGTATGCCCAGAAACTCGATCGCTACGGTAATGCACAATGGACAAAAGATGGTGTCCTCGTCTGCAACACAACGACAGCCAAGAATCTGCCGGTCATTGCGACCGACGGAAATGGCGGGGCGTACATCGTCTGGAAAGATCAACGCCGTGGCGGTGGTATGATCGATTTGTATGGGCAGCATGTGAACTCCGATGGTTCGCTTGGCTATGGTTCGAAAGGAGTCGCAGTGGATTCCGTACCGAACTCACCGTCGTCTGCAACGTCCCCGAATAATGCTGTGATCTGCGAAGACGGCAGCGGGGGGGCGTATGTGATGTGGGAAGATAATCGCTCGGCAATTTCGTCCAATTCGCGGCCCGATATCTATGGTAACCGACTTACCTCTGGCGGTGCCTCGTGGGGCAAGAGCGGCCAGGCAGTGATCTCGCTTTCGGCATCGCAGACCACGCCGCGGATTGTTCCTGATGGCAGTGGTGGGTGCTACCTGGCTTGGGTTTCTTCCGGGTTGCCGTCGGCGATCCTCATCACAAGAATCAACGCGTTCGGTTCGTCGTCGTGGAATGGCGCCAATGGCATTGCGGTCTATAGCGGAGCGAAGGGGACAGAAGATGCATCCCGGAATCCGAATCTCACCAGAGATGGCAATCAGGTGATGATTACCTGGGAAACCAAGAATTCAATCAATACATCGAAAGGCTGGAACGTCTACGCTCAGCGCTTTAAGAACGATGGGACACGTGCGTGGGGGACTGCAACGACGGCATTTGAGATCTCGACCGATTACTTCGGCGATCAGACCAATCCCTCGATCTTCAGCGACGACTCGTTCATGGTGTCGAGCGGCTATGCCGGCGTAATGGTCGTTTTCCAGAGTGATGTGTCCAAGAATTCCATTGTCATGACACGCGGATGGGGAGATGGCATCAACTACACTCCTGCCGCGCCGAATCAGATGTACACCGTCTGTTACCAACTCGATGCCAATGGCAATTCTGTCGATCAGTATGACCCGGTTGCTGTAAAGGTTGGGACGGGGCAAGTACTAGCCGCATGGCTTGATAACCGTCTCAGCGGTTCATCGACAGTTACCTCTATCTACGCACAACGACTTGATAAAACGCCGAAACGCTTTCTCGGGCCTTCACCGGCAACGTCGAGTTGGGGTGTCCCCATATCGAATCGGACAAATTCAAACGCCGACGAGTTGGTGCTGATCCCGCGCAGTAACGGTGCGATTGCCGTCTGGCGTGACAATCGCAACGGGACGAACAATCAGGACATTTATGCACAAGTGATTTTCATCGACGGTTCGCTGCCGATCGAGCTTGCATCGTTCGATCTTCACCCGACCGCTGACAATCGCGTCCTGCTCCAGTGGGAGACCGAGTCCGAACGGCAGAACGCCGGCTTCGAGATCGAACGCCGTCGAGTCGATGGCACGAGCGATGCGAACAGTTTCGAGGTAGTGGCATCCTACCGGAGCGATGCGCAACTCCTCGGTCACGGCGACGCGAGCGGAGCATCGTCGTACAGTTATGTCGATGCGCCAGGAGCGATGGGAATCTATGAATACCGGCTTGTGGACGTGACGCTCGACGGCGAACGTAAGATGCACGAGCCCAAGCGAATTGAGCTTTCGAGCGTTTCGCAAATTTCAAACGGCATCGGCCAGGCAGTTCCGAACCCGTTCACCACCCAGACGATGTTGCCGCTGCAGTTGGGCGCACAATCACTTGTGAGTGTGCGCATCAGCGATGTGCTTGGTCGCGTGATCGCTACTCCGTACGATAATGTCCCGATGAGTGCGGGTGACCATCGGTTGAACATCAGTGCCGAGGGCCTTGCAGGCAGTGGCTCGTACTATGTAAGCGTGATCGTGCGCGATGCGAATACCGGCGGGATTGTCTGGACCTCGCCAAAAGCAATGACACTCCAGCTCGTTCGCTAATACAGAGTTATTCAAAGTAAAACGGGGCTGGATCCGACGGATCCAGCCCCGTTTGTATTTCAATACCAATGGTTGCTTATGCAGCGAGCGCCTGTGTCACCTTCGCGGCCGCATCTTTAAGGCCGTGTGCGACGAGGAAATTCAGCCCGCTGTCCTCGAGGATCTTGCCGGCTTCGATGGCATTGGTCCCTTCGAGACGAACGACGATCGGCACGTGCGGTTTCACACGGTTCGAGGCCTCGACGACGCCGTTCGCAACGCGGTCGCAACGGACGATACCACCGAAGATATTGATCAAAATTGCCTTCACGTTCGGGTCGCTCAGGATGATACGGAAGCCGTTGGCAACCGTCTCGGCATTGGCGCCGCCGCCGACATCGAGGAAGTTCGCCGGGTCGCCGCCTGCGAGTTTGATAATGTCCATCGTTGCCATCGCGAGGCCTGCTCCGTTGACCATACAGCCGACGTTACCGTCAAGCTTGATGTAGTTGAGGTTCGATTTCGACGCTTCGATCTCGAGCGGATCCTCTTCGTCGAGGTCGCGCAGAGCGGCGTAGTCAGGATGACGATAGAGTGCATTGTCATCAAAGTTGACTTTGGCATCGAGTGCGAACATCTGTTGCTCGGCCGTGAGCACGAGCGGGTTGATCTCGAACAGCGATGCATCGGTCTCTTCGTATGCACGATAGAGCGCCTTCAAGAACTTGACGCATTGCTTAAATGCTTCGCCGCTGAGTCCCAGGGCAAATGCCAGGTCGCGGGCTTGGAATTCGCGCAGGCCGACCGCCGGGTTCACGCTCACTTTTACGATCTTCTCCGGAGTCTCCTCGGCGACTTTTTCGATCTCCATACCGCCTTCGGTGGAGACCATGATCGTGTTCTGACCGGTTGCGCGATCGAGCACGATGCCGGCATAGAACTCCTTCTGGATGTTCATGCCCTGCTCGACGAGCAGTCGCTTCACGAGCTTGCCCTCCGGGCCGGTTTGGTGCGTGACGAGCGTCATGCCGAGGATTTGCGAGGCGTACTGACGAACCTCGTCGCGATTCTTTGCGACCTTGACGCCGCCGCCCTTGCCACGTCCACCGGCGTGAATTTGGGCCTTGACAACCGCTACCTGGGTCGGGAGCTTTGCCGCCGCTTCCATTGCTTCTTCAACGCTATAGGCGACATACCCTTCCGGAACCGGGACGCCGTATTTCTTGAGAATTTCTTTGGCTTGATACTCGTGAATTTTCATCGGATATTTCCTGCTTCAATTACTAAGACTACAAAAATACGAAGCAACCGGGGCAGGGGAGGGAGTATCGGGTTTTCGAGGGGCTGACGGCTGCCGCCTTAGTGTGATTCGAGAATCCGGATAATCTCTTTCGTACCAGCGATCAATGCATCTCCGAAGAGCTCTTTTTGCAGTGATCCAATCATTTTATTGTCGATGAGTTGGTTCAAAAGGGTGTCGGTCAATGTGCCTTTCAACCCGTCTCCCGGGACGAACTGAATTTCACCCTTTGTTTTACTGAGCATGATCATCAGCCCTTTGTCCTTTTTCGATTTCCCGATGCCCCAGACGGTTGCAAGGTCCTTTCCATAGCCGCCGAGATCGTGGTATGGCGCGAAGCTTTTGGTTGTGACAATCGCGATCTCGTCACCGGTGAGCTGCTGATGATTTCGGATGATCGTTGTGAGTTCGGCGATTTCGTTGGCGGTGAGCAACTTCTCGTAATCGTTGACCCAACCGATGCGCTGCGGGAAGGTACCCATGCGCTCCTCGGTCGAATCTGCGGTCGAGAGATATGTGCGATCGGTTTGTGCGCGCACCTGCGGCGCGAGGATACCGAGGCCAGCGCACAGAACGCCGAATATCAACAGTCGAATGCTCTTCATCGGATATATGCTAACTATCGTGTAGAGTACGGAGTTCGTGGCGGATTGTTCTATTCTTTCGAGGGCAGTCTAACGAAACACACTGCGTCCGCCATCGACGATCAGAACCTGGCCTGTGATATACGGGGCATCGTATGCGAAGAATACGGCGGCTTTTGCCACATCGTCCGGCGTACCGTAATGACCCATCGGGATCTTCTCTTCGGCTGTCCCGATAATGGATGCTTGTTCGGGGTCGGCGGCGATTGCACCCGGCGCGATCGCATTTACGGTGATCCCCTGCGGTCCGAGCTCGCGGGCCAATGCCTTTGTCAGTGTCACAAGTCCCGCTTTGGACACGTGATAGTCGATTCTCGACTTCCAGATCTCGAACGCTCCGAGCGAGGCAATATTGACGATGGCTCCACCCTGAGGCAGATGCGCTGCCGCTGCTTTCGCGAGCACGAACGGTGCGATCAGGTTCAAGTCGAGTGTAGATTGAAATTGATGCAGGGTCAGGTCGTGCAGCGGGGTTTGCGGTGGGAAGACACCAGCGTTGTTGACCAGCACATCGATACCACCGGCAAGCTTGATGAACCGGCCGACGATCGCTGCGCCATCTTCAATAATATCTCCCTTGATCAGGAATACCTGTTTCGCGCCTCGCTTCAAACACTCCGCTTGTGCGGCCTCGGCCTCCTTCTTCGACGCATGAGCATAATTCAACCCAAGAATTGCTCCGCGTTCGCTGCATGCGTATGCGATATGCAGCCCCATCCGTCGCACGCCGCCGGTGATGAGGACGCGCTTCGAGGACCATGTCGGCGCAGTGTGGTCCCGTTTCATGCCCCCGAGGAAGTAATGTCAAGCATCCGTTGCAACGCAATACGGGCCCAGTGTGCGTCACTTTCTCCGACAACGATTCTGTTGACGATCTCGCCGCGGTCAATATGTTCGAGTATGTTCAACAACGCTTCCGGCGAGATACGGTACATCGTTGCGCATTCGCACGCATAGGGTGCGAGCGTGGTGACAAATTTGTCAGGATTCTCATGTTTGAGTCGGTTGACGAGATGATGTTCCGTCCCAACGGCAAACGAAGAGCCCGGCTTTGCTGCCTCGATCGTCTTGCAGATGTAGGACGTCGAACCGACGAGATCCGCCTTTTGAACAACCTCGAACATGCACTCCGGATGTACGATGACTTGAATGCCGGGATAGAGTGCACGCATGATATCGGGATGCGACGGTTGAAAGTGCTGATGCACGGAACAATGCCCGCGCCAGAGAATCACTTTCGCCTTGTCGATCTGTTTCTTCGTCAGTCCGCCAAGCGGGCCTTGTGTCTGATCGAAGAGCACGATTTCGTCGAGAGGAATACCCATCTGGAAATACGCCGTGTTGCGGCCAAGGTGCTGATCGGGGAAGAAGATGATCTTCTCGAAGCCTTGGCGGAATGCCCATTCGAAGACGAGCTTGTTATTCGAACTTGTCGAGACTGCGCCGCCATGCTCGCCGCAAAATGCTTTGATTGCGGCACTCGAGTTCATATAGGTGATCGGACAGATTTTCTTGGTATCGGTGAGTTCGCCAAGCGCTTCCCACGAATCGAACACTTGCTCTGCTCGAGCCATGTCGCTCATCGAGCAGCCGGCCTTGAGGTCGGGCAACAATACTTTCTGGCTGATCCCGGAAAGAACATCAGCGGTCTCGGCCATGAAGTGCACCCCGCAGAAGATGATATATTCGCGTTCTTTCAGCGACGAAGCATACCGCGCTAGCTCGAAGGAGTCGCCCGTCTTGTCGGCGAATTGAATAATATCGTCGCGTTGGTAGTGATGCCCGAGGACGATCACCTTCTCGCGCAGCGTTGTCTTCAACTCGTGAATGCGTGCAACGACTTCTGCCGATGTCGATTCGCTCGAGAGAAATTCTTCAACCGTTTGACCGACGACCGGTAAGTCTATAGTGGTAGACATGGTAAGTCCTGTTAGTGGGTGGCGTATGATACTTCGATGTCGAACGGCAATTTTGTCAGTGTACCTGCGACCCCAGCGGCGCTGACGGCCGCTCCCGGATTTGCGAATGCCGTCTTCACGAATGCAAGCGCGATCGTGGCATTGAGCCCCGGACTGAACGTGAGTGACGTCACTTCGCCGATCTCCGTCGCATCGTTCGCTTGCAGCGGAAACGGAACCGATGCGGGGAGAGCATCGTCGAATCGGATACCCATGAGGTGTCGCTGTACTTTGTCATAGGTGTCAAGTCGGGCGATGACTTCCTGGCCGATGTAGCAACCTTTCGTCCAACTGATCGCCTGCACCAGTGTCGTCTCGAGCGGATTATGCTTTTCGTTGAGTTCGTTTGGCACGGACGGAATGCCGGCCTCGATGCGGATCGTCTCGTAGGTCTCGGCATCAAGCACCGCGCCGCCGTTGGATGTGACGAGTTCAGTCAATGCGGAGAGAATCGCGTCGTGAGACGCTGCGTCGCAGAAGATCGAGAAGCCGCTTTCGATAATGCGATGACTTCGTTGGATGCGCACCGGTACTGCGCCGAACGCAATCTCCGTCGATCCGAAGTTTGCTAGCCCCAAAAGATCGACGTCCGTCGCCGATGACAGTACCCCGAGCGCCGATGGGCCAAAGACGAGGAAGTGTGAAATCTCGGCGGTGACGTTCGTAAACTTCGCATCCTCCATGATGACATACTTATCGAGCCACTGCACGACCGCGTCTTCGCGGTCACTGCCGGTGACGAGGAGCGCGCCGTCATTCGTCGAGAGCACGTTCAACAGATCGACGATACGACCCTTTTCCGTAGTCAGCACGGTTTGTGCACCGTTGCCGCTATGTCCGATGAGTGGCGTAAGGTCGTTCGTGCTCATACGATGCAGAAGGTCGATCGCGTCCGGCCCGCTGGCCCGGACACGCCCGCTAAGGCCGCTCGCATCGACAAGCGCGAGTGCACGGTGGGCAGCTGTGTATGCGTCTAGATTCATTGGCAGTCAAAAACAAATCGGTGAGGGAAATGATTGTTTGCGTGTTGGTCTTCCATCATGTGCGCACTCAAACGTACGATCCTTGTGTTGGCGCTGCTCTGCAGCGCCGTGTCGTTGCATGCGCAGCGTCAGACTTCTCTGTTGTGGAAGATTTCAGGAAACGGACTGAGACAGCCCTCCTACATTTACGGCACTGTCCATTCATACGATAAGCGCGCATTTGTGTTCCGGGATTTGGTCGACTCCTATATGCGAACGTGTTCGGCGTTCGGCATGGAGATCAAACTCGACGACTTCGATCCGTTTTCGCTCCTGGGGCAGATTCAGATGCCGGGTGACACCACACTCCAGATGCTTGTCGGCGACAGCGCATTCCATGTGCTCGAAACAGTGATGCGGGATTCGTTTAGCATTGAGCTCTCAATGTTCGCGCGTATGAAGCCGATGTTTCTTGTCGGGTTGATGCAAATGCCCACCGGCGACGGAGATCAGTATTCAACCTTCCTCGACGAGTACTTAATGGACAACGCGAAGAAGGCAGATCAGGAATTGATCGGGATCGAGACGATCGCCGAACAACTACATGCGGTGGATCTTGTACCATTGAAGGAACAGGCTCGGATGCTGCTCGAAGAAACCACCTCGAACGACAGCAGCGGGATGCAACTTGACGATCTCTTAAACGTGTATCAGACCGGGAATCTGGACTCGCTGTATTCGATGTACCAAAAAGGCGAGCTTTCGAATGAGTTCAACAAAGCGCTCATCCTCGACCGCAACCACCGCATGGCCGACCGCATCGACTCTATCGCACATGTCAAATCTATTTTCGTCGCAGTCGGCGCGCTGCACCTCCCTGGGCCGGAAGGGGTGCTGAATTTGTTAAAAGGGAAGGGGTACGAGATAACACCACTCTGGAAGAAGCGGTAGTGACTTCGTTCGCTCAGAATGACAATGCGAGTACAGTTTATACAGAGCTACTCTACTTAGTCACTGACTCAATCATTTTCAAAGTTCACGTAGATCCCGTAATTCGCGGGTGTATCGGTCCAGTCGGTTAGTAAGTATTTTTCGTAGCTGACCCCACTTTTTGTCGTTTCATCAACCACCTTTGAAACGTGATTCTGAATCGCCAGTCCGGTCATCGAGTAAAACATCGAACTATGCGGCGAGCTGGTTGAGACCGGGATGTCAGTAAATGTTAGCTCTTCGGTACGCGAGTACTCGGCTCGAGTCCATTGATATTTCACGGTGATCGTAGAGATCATCGATCCATCGCTCGATACCGTCCCGGCGACCGTCGTGATCTCCGTGGTACCTGGTACGGTATTATCCGTCACCTGCTGCGAGAAACTCGTCCCGCTCCATTTCATATACGAGAGCGAACATAACGGCGAGGAAATCGACACGCCGCCTGTCGTGAATGATTCGTGCGGCGACGGTGTGCTGTAATACTTCTTGATCTTCGCATTGAACCATGCCAATGACAGGCAGTTCATTCCGTGCAGCGTATTGAGGAAGTTCTCGCGCACGCGGAAGGTGTTCCATCGGTCGAGATATCCGTTCGACACGGTGACGTCGAGCAGTACCGACCCGTAGGAACTGACCTCGGGCACGATCACCAGAAGTGTGGTATCGGACCACGAGACGATGGTACCTTCGTTGGAGTTGAACTCGACAGTCGACCGCTGCGCCTGCAGTGCTCCGAATCCCTCGCCTTTGATGGTGATCATATCACCGGGATACGCCGAATCGGGCTTGACGGAAGTAATCGCTGGCCCTTTGAATCCGAGATGTACCCCGGCAGTTGTGACTCCGCCGACTGTGACCGTCACATTCCCGCCGGAGAACATTTCCGGGACGGTCGCAACAATTTCTGTCGGTGACCACGACACGATGGAGTACGCGGGATACGGCCCCATCAATACCGTGCTTGAGCCTTGAGAGGTCCCAAAGTTCTTGCCGGTGATATGCACCGGCATTGCGAACGATTGCTCGCTCGGCCAAACGGATGTGACTTCGATGCCACTATGGATCGACGCTGTTGCCGTCGCCGAGGCGACTTTTATGTTCGTGCTTCGATTAAATACGTCGAGCGTGATGGTGTAGTCACCGTCGTTCGTGTATGAGTGGTATGCAACGGTATCGTTGTTGCGGATAAACTTCGAACTACCGTCGCCGAAATCCCATTCGAATCTTGCGTCCGATGGTCGGTTCATCACAATTCCACTCCACGTATACTGTTGGTTCTTCACGCCGGATGTTGTAGCCGGCTCGATACGAGCAAGGATCGTATCGTAGAAGAAATGAATCCATCGAAAATCGACCCATCGATACTGTTTCGGTGTGCCGCCGATGTCGCCAAAGATGGCAAAGCCGATGATGTTTTCGCCGGGTTTGAGGGCGATGATGCCTCGATCGGTCAGTGACGCCGGGACGGTCGGAGCGGGAAGCAGTCGGTCCCCGTTTCGGTCGTACACTGTGAAATATGATTTCAGTACTTCATTCCATGACACCGAGACGTCCACCGACGGGGTCGACGAATGGTATGCCGTACCCAGTTTCACGCTTGGTACGACATTGACCCATAGCGAATAGTCGGGGTACCTCGGATTCATCTTTTGTATGAAATAGAGCGAGTGATCGATCCCGATCGTCGTCCAATCGATGAAGGCGGTCTTCGATGTGAACTTGATGGAATTGAATTTCATGGAGCCTTCGGCAGCATTGAGACCTGCGTAGTAAGGGTCGAAGGTAGAGCCGTTGAACTTGATCGAGCGGGTTCGGTCGCCGGGGTAGTTGGGGTCGGCAATGTAGATGGTTTGGTTCGGAACGTCGATGCTGTATGCCGTCACGTCGTGTCCGCCTCTGCGTCCGGTGCCGTCGAAGCCGTAGAGTCCTACGTCGAAGGGCTCGCCGGTAAGATACATCGAAACCACGAATGCCGTCCATGTATAATTATCGTATGCTGAGACATACTTTTCATATATCTCACCCGTGAGTGCAGTCCAGTCCATGTCTTGTTGTACAGCCGACGCCCAGCGGTATCCTTGCGGATTATCTTCCCAGATTTTGTTCGGTGTCACATCGATGGAATCATAGAGATGATGCAGCATCGGTGCACCCTTTTTGCGTCGTAGTTCAAAGTAGTACCAGAGCGAGGATGAGTTCTGTCCGGCACAATGTCCGGCGCGCGCCTTCAGGAGATACGAGCCGTAGTTGACAAAATCCCAATCGTCCGCACCCGGATAATAGCCCGTGCGAATTAGCGGGCTCAGTCGGGAGATCGCAGAGACCATGTACGGGGTAGCCATTGTCAGCACGATGCGTGAGAAATTGGAGATCGTACCTTGCGGCGTGCCGCTCTTCGAGTGAGGGCTGCCTGCAGCGATGCCGCTTACATCGAAGTGTCTTGTCGCAATCGTTACACTATTGTGATCGTATGCAATAACCGGAATTCCTTCGAGTGCACCACTGACGTCGTTATAGAAGAACGCAAGCGGTATTACCGAGTCGGCGATCGTTGCCGGGATCTGCACCGCCATGATCGAATCGGCGTACCCACCGCCGTTCGAAATGGTGATCACCGGTGAGATCGGCTTAAAGAACTCGCCGAGCGTGTGCGACTTCACCGGCGCATACGATACCGTGAATAGTCGCGTATCCGTATAGGAGTTCGCCGGCACGGAGATTTCGAGCCCGCCAATGAGCGAGTCAGGAGCCGTAACAATGATGCGCCCGCCGCCGCTCGAGACCGATTGTGTGATGACCGGTACTTCCGTTCCGGTCTCGATCTTCGGCGATGGTGTTGGCTCCGGTTCGGTACTGCTTGTAGAACAGGAATACACAGCGATGCTCGTCAATATGGCAAGTGAGAGGATGCGTTGACCGATCTTCATGGTAAGTCTCCTCGTGGCGGTGAGTGCCAAATGATACACGTCCGGGAGTAACCGATCGATGGTACTCCCGGACGTGCTCTGCCCCCACTTCGTTAGTGGACGACGAATTTCTTCGTGCGAATGTGTCCGCCTTGTTCGAGGCGAACATAGTATGTGCCCGCGGTGAAGCCGGAGCAATCGATTTGGGTGTGGTACACACCCTCGCTTCGGAACGCCGATGGTTCGGATGCGACCTCACGGCCAAGAGCATCGAATACCACGACCGAGGTATGACCGGTAAGGGAAAGTGAATAGTCGAGATTGATGTACGTTGCCGTAGGGTTCGGGTACGGCTCACGAATCCAGAAATCAGCTTCGAGATTCGAGGGAAGTACACCGGAGGTGACTCGGATACTCACAGGGGTCGGTTGGGTCATTTCAAGATTGCCAACATGATCTTTTGCGAGCGCGAAGAAGCTATAGGTATGGTCCAGTGAGACGATTATCTGCGCTGAATCTGCATCCTGATTTCCGACAGCGACGTACGCACCGTCATCCTTCGCCATATACAGCATCGCACTTTCATACCCTGAGCCGCCGACCGGATCGATACTGTTCCACCGAACGGTGACGATCGTATCGCTCGTCTTCGACGGCAGAGCACTCATCATGGTACTCGGCGCTGCGAAGTCGAGTGTATTGATGTACGAATTCGTCATGATCGGCGCGTTTGCATCGAAGTAAATGTTCGCCCGGTTGCCAAGGGTGGTACCAGTCGTCAATCCGGCTTTCGGAAGTACACTATAGGTCAGCCACCCTTCACCCTCCGGCGGTACTTTGTTTGCCGGCAAGTCGATACCGGTAATTTCCCAACGAAGGATGTTCCCGCTTTGAGTTGCGGTGAATGCGTGACTCATGCGACCGAAGACGACCGTGGCTGGATCGAACACGTCGGCCAGAGTATCGACGACGACGATCTTATATGCTGCCGCCTGTGCGTCCGGCGCGTTTTCGAATTCGATCATGTATTCCATGCGGCCGGTACTCGAGATGAAGCCCTCCGTCCCGAATCCTGCCGGACCGGATTTGTGGTTCGGGTCCTTCGAGACGACCGGACGCACTTCCTTTTGCGAGCCATTACAATCGACATGTGTGAACACATCTTTGATCGGCTTCTGGCCGAGATAGCATTGCATGCCTTTGATCGTATTCTCCAGACATGACAATAGATTCACCGATAGTTTCGCGGGCCAGACGAGATGTTCGAGACCTTTGTTGGCGAGAATCTTCTTCGCGCCGTCTTCTGCAAGTTGTTTCCCGGTCGAGAGTGCGGCCCGCTTTGCCTGTTCTTTGATCGCAGCCTTCACATCGTTCGCGGCAAGTGTCTTGTCATTCGCATTCGAGCCCGGTGGCATCCACAGATCAAAGCAGCCTTCGACGGCCTTATCTGTCAGATAGTCGCTGATATATGCGCCGGCTACATAGACGGCCGCTGCCGCGATGAACCAGAACACCTGTGGCTTTGCCCCGCCTTTGATGCTGCTGGCAGTCGGCGTCGTCAGATAGAGTGTGAAGTCGCGCTCCTCGCGCGGCCCCATACTGCTGACGAGGAAGGTGATCTGCTGATCGGTGCTATCGGTTGCGAAATCATCGAGTGCATACGTGCGAAGCGTATTGTCCATTTGATCTTCCGTCTTCAAGAAGCGTGTCTTCTGATTTGCTTCGAGCGTAAGGAAGATGTCGCCGCTGATCGCATCGCTATTATTGTAAAGGTTGACGACCATGCGGTTTGGTGCGCCGACACGCAGATCGCTGCTGCCGACAATGGAAACGCGAACGTTCGATCTCGCAGGAATAGGAGTCATGCCTGCTGACGCAAGCACATAATCGCCCGAGCACACCATATCTTTCCAGCGCATGTAATTGCCGCTTGAATCGTGATACAGCAAGTTTGCGCGGTCGATCATCGTCCATGTCGCGCCGTTGTCGGTGCTGCGATACAGGCTGAGATCTTTTTCGGCGGTCCCATTGAGATCGGCTTGCCCATAATAGATATCGAGATATTGTAATTGTACCGCAGTCGCCGGCACGGTCCGGAGCCTGAACCAACTCTCGACGGCATTCCCGAATGTTTTCGGCGTCTGTCGGCCATACGACTCGACAATGACGGAATCGGGTTGTGTGCCGTTATTAAAGTGCGTGATCCCGCTATAGAAGTCGTAGCGTGTCGTATTCGCCACGGTTTTGTGCGGAATCGTGATTCGACCAAGATTACCGACACCGTTCCAACCGTAGTTCGTTGTGCCGTCTTCCACGACAAGTGTCGCTTCGGAGGCGACATAACAGATTGCACCCGAACTCATGGCAAGTGTCGGTAGGTAGTTATCACCGACGAGGATGACTTTTTTGCCTTGCACGCTGATCGCCGTTCCGGTTGCACCATGCAGACTCACTGTCCGTCGGCCTTCGCCGTCAAGGGTTGCTTGTCCTGCTTTCCACGTGCCGTTGTTGATAATATCCTTGAAGCCGCGGATGACAATGCCCCAATTGTTAAACGGGTTATTCGTCACAAGCCCGTTGTTGATGAAATTACCGTGAATCTCGGGCGTGACCCATCCGAGCCCGCCCCAGTGACGCATTGTGTCTGCAACCGTGACATCGCCGAGGAAAGTAACAGCACCATCGATGTTTGCCGAGCCGTGGAGGACCACGTCGCTGCCTACAATTGTGTTGTAGAAGTAGCTGCTATCGTGGCAATAGATGTGCGGGACATGTTTAATCGTCCCCCAACCCAGATGCCCATGATTAATGAGCGTCAGCGTGTTGCTGTCCATGTCGAGCCAACTCCAGTGCATATCGAACTCGCCGCTGAAGGTTAGGTCCGACGTTGCGATGAGTGAGCCGTTGGTATCTACATAGCCGCTGCCATCGCGGATCGCGATGGCGTTCTCGAACACTTTCCCCTGTGTTTGCGAGACGTGTTGAAGCTTCTTCGCCGCGAAGTATGTCGAGCCTGCTCTCCAGATACCATTATTGTGTACATCGCCGCGCAGATCCAACGCGATTGCGTACCCTGTGACCGGATTATTACGGATGAGACCGTTATTCGTGAAGTCGCCGTAAAAGACGGGCGTCACCCAGCCAAGACCGCCACGGTGTTGCATCGTATCGCTATTAACGATATTCGCATAGAACGAGACCGCTCCGTCAATGCGAACCACGCCGTGCAACTGAGCCGTGTTCCCTGTAACGATCGTGTTATAGAAAAATGCGCTGTCACGGAAGTAGATGTCGGACGCATTTGCGATCGTGCCCCACGAAAGATGTCCTTCTTTCTCCATCGTCAACGCATGTGATGCGAAGTCGAAGATCAGCCATTTCAGGTCGAACTCCCCGGTGAACGTAAGGTCACTTGCAGCGATAGCATGTCCGTTTGTATCGGTATAACCGTTCCCGTCGCGGAGTCCGAAATTGCCCTCAAAACGTTTGCCGGCCGATTGCGAAATATGCTGATCCTGTTTTGTAGCGAAATACGTATTGGACGGTTGCCACACACCGTTGTTCGTAACGTCGCCACGGAGGTCAAGCACAAGGACATAGTTGACTGGGTTATTGCGGATGGTGCCGTTATTGACAATATTGCCGCGTACGACGAATGTTACCCACCCGAGCCCGCCTCCGTTCTGTAAGAAGCTTCCGGAATTGACGGTGAGATTGCGACATGTCGATGCAGAACTCGTAACCGATACCGTCCCGGCGATGACGACATCGTTTGTCGCTGTCGGAACGGTATTTCCAACCCACGTGGATGCATCTTCCCAATTTCCGCCTGTCGATTTCGAGGTGATCGTCTGCGCACGGAGTGTCGTAGCGAGTATGCTGATAATGACGAGGGAAAGGGATATCCTTGCCATAGAGGAGTATAAGTTCATAATTTCCTCCCAAATCGTTTGTGATAACATCTACCAGACACAATTTCCATGCCAGCGGAAATGCGGTTGACTTATCAATCAGTTAACTGAGGGTGCCCCGTACGGACCACAAAGAATATTGCCGGGGTGGAAAAGAATAGCATCCGGCGCTACAATCTTCCGTAAATTCGTTCATGCTCAATTGGATATGGCTGGGGCTTGTTGTCATCGCACTCGCCGTCGCAACCGGCCGCGACGTCAGTGAGCTTTCGAGCGACCGCTTCCGAAACGGGAAGGCAATCCCGTTCTCGATTGTCTCGGCCCAGTCGATCGACCGGGAGCATCATACGGTCGACGCCTATATTCCCTCCGCGTCGCTTCGTTCATTCTACGAAGCGGATGATACCCGCTCGGTGAAGGCGGATTCGGTCAACGTTCATCTTGAGTACAAGGAGTCCGGCACATGCACGTTCGCCCTGCCTGCACAATCGCCGCTTGTATGGCAAGATATGGCATCTGCCCAGGGCGACGAAAAACAAATCAGCGGGACTCTCGCGATACAAGGCGATCACGTGATGTTTATCGCCGAACCGGTTCGATATCGTATCCTTTCTAAAGTAGTGAATGAGGGATTGCTCAAGATGGCCGATACGGCCGTGACTATTGCGCTTGGTCTGATCGGCGTCATGGCGCTCTGGCTTGGGATCATGCGCATCGCCGAAGCGGCGGGGCTGGTAACACTGCTTGCGAAGATGGCGAAACCGCTGATGGTGAGGCTCTTCCCCGATGTGCCACCCGAGCATCCGGCCATGGGCGCGATGCTCTCGAACATGGCAGCAAATATGCTCGGGCTTTCAAATGCGGCTACCCCACTTGGCTTGAAAGCAATGGAGGAGCTCAACAAGCTCAACGAACATGCCGGTGTAGCTACCAATGCGATGTGTATGTTTCTGACGATCAATACCAGTGCCATCACGATTATCCCGGCAACAGTGATCGCCATTCGGGTGTCGCTTGGTTCACACAATCCGAGCGATATTATTATTCCGACGTTTCTTGCTACGATCGTTGCGCTCACCTGCGGCGTGATCTTCAACCGGTTCATTCAACGATTCTTCCCGGTGACCAAGGCATGATCGAACTTTTGAAGATACTCTCGACGCTTGCCGTGCCGGTTGTGATCGCGACGATCGTAATCGTCGGTGCTGTCAAAAAAGTAAAGGTCTACGAAGAATTTGTAGAGGGTGCGAAGGACGGGTTCACGACGGCAGTGAAGATCATTCCGTATCTCGTCGCAATGCTTGCGGCGATCGGCATGTTCCGCGCAAGCGGCGCGATGGATATTCTCACGAATGCGATCTCGCCGCTGACAAATGCGATCGGCCTTCCGGCGGAAGTATTTCCACTTGCCGTTATTCGTAATCTTTCCGGCAGCGGCTCGCTCGGGCTGATGACGGATCTCATGAAAACCCACGGCACCGACTCGTTCATCGGCCGTCTTTCTGCCGTCATGATGGGATCGCATGAGACGACATTTTACGTGCTGGCCGTGTATTTCGGTGCTGTCGGCGTGAAGAAAGCCCGTCATGCACCGCTTGCGGGAATCTTTGCGGACATAGTGAGTGTCATAGTGAGCGTGATCCTTGTTCGGATCATGTTCCAGTAAGAAGCCCGCAGATCATGCGTACCCATGCTCAGAGCTGCTGTCTGCTCCTCGTTCTGTTACTGCTGATAACGGCTGCTTCCGCATATTCGCAAAATCTCGGCGACAGAGCCACGCCGACTCCCGATCCTTCGCAGAAATATAATGGCATCGGCGGCGGACTCGGCGCGAGCATCTTCAACGGCAAACCGTATCTGTTGATCGCAGTCCGCCCGCAGTACGAGTTCTGGGGTACACTTGGCATCGGTATCGACGGCAACCTGCGACTCAATAACGACGGCAAATTCCGCAAAGAAGATTTTCACGACGTCTATAGTATCGTTCGGTGGATCAACTACATTCGCTTTGGACATCCTGGCGAAGACCTCTATGTTCGAGCTGGCGGCCTGACCAACGTGACACTCGGTCACGGCACGATTGTCGATAATTATTCGAATAATTCGTCGTACGATAACCGTCGCGTTGGTCTCGTCGGTCGCGCCGATATCGGAGTCGTCGGCGTCGAGGGACTTTCGAGCGATGTCCTTGTGAATAAAAGTCTCATCGCAGCCCGAGGCTTCACGCGGCCCTTTCATATTTTCCCGGTACTGGCGAACTCGTGGTTCTTTCGGAATATCCAATTCGGTGCGACGGCATCGTTCGACTTCGACTCGAACGCCACACGCATCATCCCGAACCATGAACCGTTTGTGCGCGACTTCAAAGTTCTCAACGGCGATCGACTCAGCGATTCGCTTGCCGTAATGCGCGATTCGGCTCATATTCCGACACCGCTTGCCATCTATGGCCTCGATGCAGGGTTGATGATCTACCAGACGCGGCGTGCCGAAGGATTCGTGTACGGCGATTACGTCAAGATCGCGAATTTTAACGATGGTCTTGTCGCCGGCTTTCGCACGAGTTTTCTCTTCGACTCGGTGTATTTTCTCGACCTTCGATTCGAACGCGAGTTCTATCGTAACTATTTCATTCCGAGCTACTACAACTCGTTCTACGAGCGCGAACGCTTCAATGATGACGTCGCCCCCGACGATTTTCTGACGAAGACCACCAAACTCGCCGATACCGTCGCCGGCAATGGAAATGGCTGGAAGGCGGGGACATTCTTCGACTTCGACAACAAGATACAGCTCGGGATCACATATCATCACCTCGATAACCTGCGCCACAGTGATCTGTTGACCATGAGCTTCACCTTCCCGCATATCTGGTGGACGTTCTACGGCGCCTTCGATTATCAGCGGCGCTTCATCGACGGCCCGGCAGATTATATTGTGTTCGACGACAACACACAGGCCTCAGCCCGTTTGAGCGTTCAGCCATTGAAATTCATTACGCTCACACTCATTGCCCGCTGGAGTTGGACGCGAGACCCCGAGACCGATCACGTCACACGCCAGACCATCATCGAGCCGAAAGCCAGCGTCATCCTGCGTCTCTGACCTGTTTCGATCAAAATATATCACCTCGTAGCCGCCGAGCTCGCTGACGGACTTCGGTACAGAGTGGCGATTTCGGATATCGCGCGAGAAAATCCTGATAGAGTGTGAGGGCCTTGTCTTTTGAATGCAGTTCGTGTTCGGTAATTTCGGCTTGACGCATGGCAGCGCGATCGAGAAGGGGGCTATCCGTCATCGTGTCTTGCATGTTCTCGAGTAACAAAACGGCATCGCTTGGTTTGCCGAGGCGCACGAGAAGGTCTGCAGCGCGCAGTATCGCTTCGTCCGCGATTGCAGGCTTCGGATTGGTTTGGGCAATCGACTGGTACCCCGCAAGTGCGGTCGGCAGATCGGCACCGAGCGAAAGAAGCTCGGCTTTTGAAAATACCGTTAATGCCGCGTCTCTCGGACCTTCTCGGTTCTCGCTGATGAGCGATTGCATCGCGATCGCATCGTTCGCAAATTCGCTCGACGATGCAGCAACAATAGGGGTGAGTGTTGCGAGGGCCGTGTCGAAGCGGCCTTCGAAGTAGAAGATGCGAGCCTTTTCAAACTGGATGTGTCGCCGGATCTCGATGTCCTCCGAACGTCGACGTCGATCGAGCAACGTGCTAAGTGCTTCAAGTTCGTTGCGTGCGACGTCGATTTGGTTTTGTGCGAGAGCGATCGATTCGAGTGCGAAGTATGCATCGCGTGTCACGCTCGGCATCGATGTCGAACGTTTGACAATTGCTTCATAGTATGGCTTTGCAAGTGCAGGGTCATGCAGCGTATTGAGTGCGGCGTCTCCAGCGAGATCGAGCGCTTCGAGTGCAATCTCTGTGGGGGTGACAGGTGACGTACCGAGCGATGCATATTCAGTTACAACGGCGCGGATCGCATTGTCGTCACGAGGAACGCGGCGTTCGAGCGCGGCCAGTTTTGCGCGCAGAACACCGAGCTTTGCATCGTAATATAGCTCGGTACGAGTGTCGGGCGTGGTATGCTCTTCGGCGCGTTGTGCGGCTGCAGCGTATGCCCGTGATGCAGCATCGAATGCGCCTTCGGAGATTGCTTTATCGGCAAATTGCATCAGCGCGAACCCATTGTCTTTTTGATCGCGAAGTCCGTCGATGCGCAAGGCGACGTCGAGTCCTCCGTCGTAATTGCGAAGTTCGCCGTAGCACCACTCCAGCAACTCCAGCTCTGCGATGTTATCGGTCTCGGTATTAATTTGTGCGATGACAGTACGTATAATCGTCCGGTTGCTTGCGGTGTCGGCCGTGAAGCGCGAGATGCGCCCTTCGATGCTTGCAAGAATATTACCGATCGATGCACTTTTATCGTTCGAGCGCAGCAGGGATAAGAACTCGCGCGTCCCGAGATCGTACTTGCCCATGCGAAAGAGCAGATCGCCGATCAGCGGCGTATAGAATTGTCCATCTTGTTCGTTCTTGCGATGATCCTGCAATAGCTTGAGCGCCTCGTCGGTATATCCGACATCCGACATGGCTTGTGAAACTGCATACGTAAGGCTATATGGATTTTGCCCCGAGCCCGCATCGATCGCCTTGTGAAATGCATCGAGTGCGTCGGCCTTTCGGCCGAGCATCGAACGTGTTTTACCGAGAAGGAGGTAGAGGTCGTATGCCTGATTCGTCGGATGTGAAAGCGCATCGGTTAGTACCGAATCAGCAGTTGTAAATCGCTTGAGTGCTGTGAGCACGCGCACATAGCCGAAGAGAATATCGGGATTATCCGGCTGAAGGTGGTACAGTTCTTCGTAGAGTCTCGACGAATTCTGATAGTCGCCGCGTGCATCGAAAATAGATGCAAGCTGCAGCTTCTGGAGAAACTCCTGCGATCCCGGCTCTTGCGCAACGGCAGCGAGCGGTAATGCCGCAATGAGTAGTGCGATGCAGATCGAGCGAATCATTACTTGGATCTACGAAGGTCGTTCGGATTTGTAACTGTCGTGAACAACACAAAGAATCCTGGGGCGCCGACGGAAGTCGGCGCTACTTCTTGTATTTCTTCGGCATCAATGTCTCCAACCGCTCTCGAATCTGCTTTTCGCGGCCATAGCCTTTCGGATCGTAATAGACCTTATCCTCGTAGCTTTCGGGTAGGTAGGCAATCTCATCGGTGAAGCCGCCTTCGTAGCTATGAGCATATTTGTATCCTTCGTGATACCCGAGTTCTTTCATGAGCTTGGTCGGCGCGTTTCGCAGATGCATCGGAACGGGCAGATTCGGGTCGGCCGCGGCGTCGGCCATCGCAGCGTCAATCGCCATGTACGATGCATTCGACTTCGGAGCCATCGCCAGGTACACAACGCATTGTGCGAAGATAATGCGTGACTCCGGCCAGCCGACGGCATGCGTCGCCTGCCAGCAGCTAGTCGCTAGCGAAAGTGCAAACGGATCGGCATTGCCGATGTCTTCCGAGGCTAGAATAATCATGCGTCGCGCGATGAACTCCGGGTCTTCGCCTGCTTCGATCATGCGGGCAAGCCAGTAGAGCGATGCGTTCGGGTCCGAACCCCGCATTGATTTGATAAAGGCGCTGATGATATCGTAGTGCATCTCCCCGCCTTTGTCATAGCGCGATGCCTTGCGCCCGAATGCATTCTCGACGATCTCTTGAGTCAGAACGGCACCACCATCCTCCGTTCGAGGTGCAAGCGAGACCGAAAGCTCCAGTGCAGAGAGCAGCTTTCGTGCGTCGCCGCCACTAAGTGCAAGCAACGAACTCATTGCCGCGTCTGCGAACGAGATCGACAGTCGGTTCAGCTCGGTGTCGTTCTTCAACGCATGGGAAATAACCTCACGGAGCGCGTCCGCCCCGAGTGGTTCAAGCACGTACACCCGTGCTCTCGAGAGCAGAGGCGAAATTACCTCGAACGATGGGTTCTCCGTGGTTGCGCCGATGAGGGTCACAGTTCCGTCTTCGACGGCTCCGAGCAATGCATCCTGCTGCGATTTTGAGAACCGGTGAATTTCGTCGATGAAGAGAATCGAGCGTTTCTTGTTGCGAGCATTTGCCCGACGAGCTTCGTCAATCGTCTCGCGCAATTCCTTGACGCCGGAAGCCACCGCAGAGAGCGCGAAGAAGGCCGCACCGGTCCGTGACGCCAGCGAACGCGCGATCGTCGTTTTGCCTGTACCCGGCGGGCCCCAGAGAATCATCGAGTGGATCGCACCCGATTCCGACATCAGTCGCAGCGGCTTCCCCGGACCGAGCAAATGGGTTTGCCCGACGATATCGTCGATCGTCCGAGGCCGCATTCGCTCGGCAAGCGGCGCGAAGCGGTCGGCCGGCGGGTCGAGTTCGCCGCCAAGCATCGGCTGTGAGTCGGGGTACGGTTGTTTCTTCGCCATAGAGGTGCTCGTGACTATCGTACGTATTAGAAGTACGAACGAGTTCAAGGGGTTGATTGATTCGGGACGTTCGGGCCTAAATACCCACAACGGTGTAAGGATATTGATAGTTGGAGTTACAGCGATATTACCATTTTCGGTGCTTATAATCCTGAAACAAAAGGCAACCTAATGGTTTTTAAACTTAGCTACCCATCCATCGGCGCAGTTGTTGGGACGTGTTGATGCCCAGCGCCGCTGGGCAATTACTGAGAGAGGATATAGATACTTATTATGAAGCGTACGCAATTACCATTCTTATTGATGGCTGTTTGTTTTTCGTTTGTCGTGTTGGCCCCGGGTGTACGGGCACAATCGGCTCTGGAAGAGGAGGAGTTGCTACGCGAGCCGGTCAGCGCCCCGACGAACAGTGGTGTGTTTGGCACATTAAATTCGATCCCGGAAAGCGTTCGCCGTACGAAGCCATTCGCACGTCTGCTCGATGAATTTTCTCGCACGGCAACACCCGAAGGAGCTTCAACAACGGAGGCGCGCCTCTCCGCATTCGAGCAGGCGAAGCAGGATATGTACCGCTCGGCCGGTGTATCGATGAAATCCGTAGGCAGCAAACTTCCGATCTTTGCCGATGCATGGTCGAACATCGGCCCGACCAGCAATGGGAATATTGCGGCCGGTTGTACCAAAGCGTTGGCGTTCGATCCGTCGAACTCGAAGATCATCTATGCGGGCGGAGCAGCCGGTGGAGTATGGAAATCGACGGACGGCGGTTCGTCGTGGCTGCCACTGACGGATAACATCATACCCGACCTTGCGATCAGCTCTATCGCGGTCGATCCTTCGAATACCAAGACGGTCTATGTCGGTACCGGCGACCCTGCGGTCGCGATCGATGCACTCGGCGGCAGCGGGCTCTATAAGACTACCGACGGTGGTGCGACGTGGTCGCGCATCGCCGCCTCGACGTTCAAAGGGACGGTGAACAAAGTATTCGTGCATCCGTCGAATTCGAGTATCGTCTTCGCCACAAGTTATGACGCTTCGAGTCGCGGGTTGTATCGTTCGACCGACGGTGGCGCAACGTTTAGCAAGGTGTTCCCAAGCAGCGGCAATGCAGGCGGCATCATTTGGGATGTGATTAGCGCGCAGACGGTCGGCAATAATCTGATCATGTACTTCGTCGAAGGAAATAATCCCGGTGGATCGTCGGCGGAGTGTGGAGTGTATAAGTCGGTAAACGGCGGATCGACGTGGGCGAAGATAACGAGCGGCGGGCTTCCCGGCGGCAGTTCGATTGGCAAGGCTGCCCTTGGCGTTACGAAATATGACAAAACGCGGGTGTACTGTTTAATGGCAAACCCGAACGGCGATCTCAACGGAGCTGGGCTCTACTTTTCATCCGATGGAGGGACTACGTTCTCCAATATAACAGTACCTTCGACACTCTTCAATGTTGGTGCGGGTGCGCAGGGTTGGTATGATCTGTATCTCGGTGTTGCACCGAGCGCAGCGAGCCACGATACGCTCTATATCGGCGGTGTCGAAGCGTACCGTTCATACAATGGGGGTTCTTCGTGGACCGCATACAGCGATTACGGTTCGCATTCCTATGTCCATGTGGATAATCAGTCGATCGGGATTGACCCGAACAATTCACGCACGGTATTTATCGGTACAGATGGCGGAGTATATAAGTCCGGCAATTCCGGTTCCTCATGGTCATACTCCTCGAACGGCATGATGACGATGCGTGTGTATCACATTGCACTCGATGCCGGTGATTTCAAGAAGACGCTGGCCGGTTTTCAGGATCAGGGATATTGGAAGACGGTCACCGGGCAATCGCCGTCGCAAGTATGGGGTGGCGACGGTTTTCAACCGATCGTCGATCCGACGAACTCGAACATTTGGTATGTCGAAGGTCCGCAAGGCGACCTTATCCGTGTTAACGGCACAACTCCGACGGATATTACTGGCTCGAACTTTGAAGCAAATGCCCCATGGGATGCGCCGTTCCGGATGGCTCCGAAGAACTCGCAAACGCTCTTTACCGGTCGGACGAAGCTGTGGTGGTCGAATAATTCGGGTACAAGTTGGACGGCAGTTTCTCCTGCATTCGGAGGGTATGTTAGCTCGATCGGCCTTTCGCCGTCGGATGCCAACGTGTGGTGGCTTGGTACCTCAGGCGGAGGGGTGAAAGTAACGACGGACGGTGGTGCGAATTGGAACGACGCCTCTACCGGGGTGCCGAAAAATTCGATTCTCTCGATCGTCTGTCATCCGACAAATTCCGATTTTGCCATCATTTCCCTTGCGTCGTACTCACAAGGTAGTGCACGGGTAATGCTGACGACAAACGGCGGCACCTCGTGGACGGATGTCAGCGGTACCTCAGCCGGTCGGTTGCCGGGCGTGCCGGTCAATTGTGTTGCGATCGACTCCACGAACCCGTCGAGCGTATGGTATGCGGCCACGTTCAATGGCATCTACTATACCACGAACGCCGGTGCGAAGTGGACCATCGCGGGTTCGGGGCTCGGTCTTGCAGCTTGTTACGATGTGCAGGTTCATGCCAACGGAAAGACGATCCGTGTAGGAACGCACGGCCGCAGTATTTGGGAAGCGAATACGAATATCCTTCCGGTCGAACTTACCGGACTTACCGCGACAAAGACCTCGAAGGGTACGCAGCTCTCGTGGCGGACCGACAGCGAGATCTCGAATTCCGGGTTCTATATCACGCGCAGTTATAATTATGCCCCATTCGAGCGTATCGGCTTTGTCGAAGGAGCGGGCAACTCGAACACCCAGCGTGATTATGCATTCCTCGATTCGATGTTTGCTCCCGGACACTACACGTACCAGTTGCAGCAAGTCGATCTCGACGGGACGCTGCATCTATCGAATATGGTGGATGTCAGCTATGGGGCGAGTGCACAGGTGCGACTCGATCAGAATTTTCCCAATCCATTTATCGCCAGTGCGACGGCAGCCGGAAGTACGCGCATCCGTTACCAGCTTGCCGATGAGGACGTTGTGACGCTGAACATCTATGCTGCGACGGGCGCGGTTGTTCGGACACTGGTCAATCATCTCACCCAAGCCGGTGGCGAACAGGACGCCTTCTGGGACGGCACCGACGATGCCGGTACGAGCGTCGAAAGTGGAGCATATTTCTATACGCTCGAAACGGCAAGCGGTGCACGGTTGACGAACAAAATGATCTTTGTTCGCAAGTAACGATCGCGAAGGCTATCGTTGATGCACAGACTGTCCTTCTCCCATATTCACATCTTCATGCTTGGGGCGTTGCTGTTCGGCAACGCCAGAAGCACACGTGCGCAAGAGGCGAAGGCCGACCCGAAGCTTCTCTCCGATTCTGCCATCGCGGCAGCAAAGTGGGATATCCAGCCCTCGCCTCGTGGGAACATCATGTACCTCGATGTCCCCTATATCCGGCACGATTCTGTAACCGTACTCACACTAACGGTCTCGAAAGACCGCACCGTCGAGCGACCGGCAGTCGTCAGCATCATGATCCCTGCGCCGGTCGAGCGATCGAAAGACGCATTTCTTGCATTCGCAACCCGGACCACGCATCCTGACGGCTCGCATGGAATGGTGATCGACACAAATACTCGCACGCATGTGACTTATCAAGACTGCAATCCGGAGTTCTGTACCATTCAATTCAAGGATGCGTATAGCAGCGGACGCATTAGCGTCGCGAGTGCGGATCTCTATGCGGACCTGTTGAAATATGATTTTCTGGTGTTGATCTTCTTCGATCCCATGGGCCGCGAAAATGTCGTTGTCCCTCTCTCTACCTTTCGCTCACAATATAAAACGCTCGAATAATATGGTGACGAGATCGGATCTGATCATGCTCGAGGTTACCGATGGGACAGCCATGCAAGCATACTGCGCGCAGCCAGCTGGCGGGCCAATGCGCGCGGGGCTCATCGTCGGCCAGGAGGCATACGGAGTAAATTCACACATTAAAAATATTTGCGACCGACTTGCCGGTGAGGGATATGTCGCGATTGCACCCGAATTCTTACACCGCACAACCGGGCCGGGGTCTGTGTGGACATATACCGACTTCGAATCTGCCCGACCGCATGTGATGGCGCTGACCCAGGAAACGATTGCAGCAGACCTCGCTGCGACATTCCATCATCTGCGGAGCATGAGTAACGAGCCGTTCCCGATCGGCTCGATCGGTTTTTGCATGGGTGGTCGTGTCTCGTTCCTTGCGAACGTCACGCTGCCGATCGTAGCAGGAGTATCGTTCTACGCAGGTGGGATGATGCCGCTCTTACCGCGCGCAAGCGAAGTTCATGCGCCTCATCTCTTCGTATGGGGCGGTCTGGACAAAAGTATTACCCACGAACACGTCGAAGCGGTCGCAGCGGCGATGAAAGGGGCAGGAAAGGAGTTCGTGAGTGCGGAATTCTCGCATGCCGAGCACGGATTTCACTGCGACGAGCGGGCGGCGTATAACCCACGCGCCGCAACAGAAGCGTGGGCACTTTCGATGGCATTTCTTCGAAATCGGCTGCTCGTATAATGCTGATAATATTCGGGTATTCCTGGATGCGGAACAGAGCTGGCAGTCGCGGAGTTTGCAATAGTATAAGGAGACCTCAACCGATTTGAAAGAAACATTCGAGTATTTCCAAACGAACAAGCCGCGTGAACGAGCTGCTATCATTACGCTCGTGCGCTCTCCACAGTCCCGACCCGAAACAGAAGATCACCTCGACGAACTGGAGCGACTTGCCGACACCGCCGGTGCCGATGTGCTCGTGCGCCTGACGCAGGAGCGCCCATTGCCGGATGTTGCGTTATATCTCGGCAAAGGCAAGGTCGAAGAACTTCGGAAACATGTCGAGATGCTTGAACTGCAACTCGTGCTCTTCGATGACGATCTTTCGCCGGTGCAGGTGCGAAACCTGGAGCAGGAATTGAAAGTGAAGGTGCTGGATCGCACGGGCCTTATTCTCGATATCTTCGCCTCACGCGCTCGTACACGCGAAGCAAAGACACAGATCGAGCTGGCGCAGTTGGAGTATTATCTGCCGAGACTGACACGTCAATGGACGCACTTGTCCAAACAATATGGCGGAATCGGCACGAAAGGTCCTGGCGAAACGCAGATCGAAACCGATCGTCGGCTTATCAAAACGCGCATCTCGAAGCTGAAAGAGAAACTGGTTCAGATCGCTCGTCAACACGAGACTCGGCGCGAAGGCCGCAGCGATGAGCTTGCGCGTGTTGCACTCGTTGGCTATACTAACGCCGGGAAGTCGTCACTCCTGAATACGCTCTCGAGTGCAGGTGTGTTCGTCGAAGATCGTCTCTTCGCTACGCTCGACGCAACGACACGGTCGGTAGATGTGCCGGAAGATCGTAAAATTCTGCTGACCGATACGGTGGGTTTTATTCGCAAACTACCCGCGAAACTCGTTGCCTCCTTCCGTACTACACTCAGCGAAGTTGTCGGGGCCGACATTCTCTTGCATGTGGTCGATGCGAGCTCGCTTGATCTTGAAGAGCATATTGCTGTCGTGAACGAAACGATCCAAGAGCTTGGTGCAAGCGACAAGCCCGTGATCTTAGTGTTCAATAAGACCGATTTGGTCGATAAAGAAGACCGAGAACGCCTGAACGAGATTGCCGCCCGATTCCCGCATCATGTGTTTGTAAGCGCAGAGCGAGGGTACGGCATTCCGACGCTCCGCCATGAAATCTCCGTGCTCCTCAACGAAGCGTCAAGCGAAATGGAAGTCGAGGTGCCGATGGATCATTACGAGATCGCATCGCGGTTGCATGAGCTTGCGGAAGTAAAGGAACGTCGCTATACCGACCGGTCGGTGCTCTTGAAATTGCTCGTCCATCGCCGAAATGTCTCTCGCGTCGAACGCTTGCTCGCTCGCGCCGCATAGGGATGTATTAATGCCTGCAAACGTGGTATAGTAATTGTGTGTGTCCCCCGTAGCGACTATTACGGAGGACATGCCATGCGTACTCTCATAACTCTCAGCAGTCTCACACTACTTTCGGTCTGGTTCGCTGTGTGGGCGTATATCGACGAACGAGACGTCAGTCGTTCCGAGTGGAGTTACAAGCGAACGATCGACAGCCTCCGGCATGAGATCCGGATGGGCCCGAAACCGTATTGTATGCAACAACATACCTCGGCACGAACACCGGCAGAACACGATAGTGTCATGCTGTATCTGAGTCATTTCACGCGCGGAGAACTCGCTGAAATACAAGCGAATGTCGTTGAGAATGTTGCCCTGAAAGGCTTTATCGACACACTCGTACAATTCAAAGATTCGCTCGATTACGCACGAGGTATCTCTCCCGATATCGACAACTAAGCCGTAGATTTGTGCGCTTCAGTTTTCAGTTACTGTAGATGCATCTGTACCGACGAATTGGAATTTGTACGATAGCTGTGTCGTGCCTCCTGTTATTGTCCGGTCTCGCTACCGTTCATGCGCAACCGGCATCGGCACGCTATCGGCAGGTATTTCACGATAGCGCTTTCTCAACTGTCAAGATCGTCCGCGATACCGACGGCGGGTACGACCGGGAAGAGCAGATCACGAAGACGGTATCATATCACACGATTCACGAGTGGTCTGGTGATGAAGTACAAAGAATACAGACTTATCTGATCAAGGAAGTCAGCACGCAACGTTCGGCAACGACAATGGAGGGGGAACAGGGGAGTATCGAACTGGTGGCATCCTCGAGTGATGATAACTTCAAGCAGCCGATCTGGAAGAAGTCGATAGAGGCGAATCACATAGATTACGGCAGTGATTACTTGCAGGCGGTTCAGTACGGATGTTGTGGTGCCGAACACGGGTACATGCTCTACCGATACAGCGATGGCAAGAAACTGATGAACCTCAGTTCCGAGCTTGCAACGGTCAGTATCCCCAATCAACGAACGAAGCGCTATATCGGTATCCTCAGCCGCCAAGCCGCACTGCCACAGCCGGATTTTGATTCGGACAAGGCATACTTCGGGCTATTGACCTATATTGACCCAACCACGATGCGGCGGCAACAAGTAGTGATCGAGGATGCACACGGCGGCGATTCTACCGCGTCGACCGAAATATGGTTCGATAG
The DNA here is from genome assembly GCA_018266755.1 of Bacteroidota bacterium. Taxonomy (NCBI): domain Bacteria; kingdom Pseudomonadati; phylum Bacteroidota; species Bacteroidota bacterium. The sequence continues at coordinate 15,514 of JAFDZW010000011.1, read as the reverse complement.
TATTTCCTTTACCCCACGCGCGGCACGTGACCGTGATAACTACCACAAGAAGAACGAGCTCGAGCTGTGGTCAGCTGACGAGAAGAAAGACCCGAACGGGTATGATAATTTCACGATCAATATTACGCTTGCGTGGGACGATGAACCGAATACGATTCGTATTCCAGTAGTGCACGATACCCTCATGATTTCCGGCGTGCATTCGAATACCGTCAGGTTGAAGATGCGATAAGACGGTTGCGATCGTCAGCCAGGCTCCGAGGTCTTGGGGAGCCGGATAGTTGTTGTGCAGTGAGGTTGTGGGTAGCTTTCGGGGTCTTCCTGAACTCTCCGATGCGCAAAAGCGTATAGATAAGCTTCTGGAATGAACGAGGATACAAAGGAGATATCGGTTACGTCGATGGTTCGACAGCGCTACAAGGCGATCGCCAAGGGCGCTGCTACCCGTTCGGCCTTCTACGCCCTGATCGGAGGGCTAACCTTTGTCATTATCCTTGTTCTGAATCTCGTCTCGTATTCGCTGCGGACGATGCAGGGGCTGACGCTGGACGTGGTGCGTACGGCACTGCAACTTCTCACGCTGTTCTTTTTCTCTCGCGCTCTCGATCCGCTTATTTTCCGCTACCGCGATCTCTCTCGCCGAGTAGGGAAACCGGAGGCAAGCACGATCCCGGTGCGGGCACTCCGGTGGTTCGTTGTTGCGCTGGCAGTCGGTGAGTTGTTTTCGTTTCTTCCTGATTTGTTCGTCCTGAAGCTCAATACCGAGTACGAGGCGATGGTCCCGAACACGGTCGTGAGTATCAATATCATGGGGATCGTGTGGCTCACGGGGTTTGCCGCAATCATGGTGGGGTTTGCGAAACTGCTGTTTCTGTGGCAAAAAACCGTGGAGGTACGGCGAAAATTTGTCGCCTGGCTGATCCCGATCGGATTGTTTGGCATCGCCGAATATTTGCGCGATCGTTCGATCCTGGCCGGAGATATGAGCAGCGACATCGCACTCTATGGTCTTCGATTCCTGGTGATCTTTTCCACATTGTTCCTGTGGTTTCGCATTGACTGGATTCCCCACGTCTCTCGCAAAGACAAGAACCGCTTGCTCATCTTCAGTGCACTGGCAGTATTATTGTCCACCAGTGTCTTCATCAGTTATGCGACTGGTCTTACCGGGCACCTCATCGAGCGATACGCGATCCTCTTGCACAGCATCATACTCGTATCGATGCTCGGTATGGCAGCGTACTTTGCCCTGATCTTCTTCACCGCGCTCTTTTCGCTCTCTTCGACCGAACTTGTCGAACGTCGCGCTGCCGAAGTACAATCGCTTGCGAAACTAACTCGCTTCAGCTCGGACGTTCTCACGAGCGAACTTCTGCTCGATATTCCGCGCCTTGCCGACCAGATCACGGCGCTTGCGCGTGAGGCGACAAAATCGGATTGTGCCTGGCTGGTGCTGAACTTCAAACCCGCGTTCGGTGCGGCAACCGGCGATACGCGAGTCTATCGCTCCTTCAATAACATCACGCAGGACATTACGGACTATGTGGTCCGTACACCACATCCGCAGCTTCGCTCGAGCGGTGTACCGAAATCATTGCAGGACGAGCTTGCAACGACGAACAAACCGGTGCTCATTACAACCGGCGACTTACTCTCCGCTTCGCCGTCGGATCCGGAGTTTACACTCGAGACGCTCTCCTCGTTGATTGCAATTCCGTTGCTGCACCGCGATGAATCGCGAGGAGCAATCTACGTTGCAAAAACACATGAATACGGATACGACGATGAGGATGTGACCGTTCTGACGGCATTCAGCGACATCGCATCGCTGGCGCTCGATACCGCAAGGTTGCTTGCCGATTCGATCGAAAAGCAAAAATTCGATGGCGAATTGCGAGCCGCCCGTTCGATGCAACAGAGCCTCCTACCGAGTCGCGTACCCGATGTACCCGGATTCGAGATCAGCGCGATCAGCATTCCGGCATACGAAGTTGGTGGCGATTACTACGATTTTACCGCGTTATGGGACGGTTCGCCGATGGTTGTCATTGGTGACGTTTCGGGCAAGGGAATTTCGGCATCCATCTTTATGGCCGAGATTAAAGGCATTGTGCAGGCGCTGGCGCCGATGATGATGAATCTTCGGGAGTTGTTCGTTGGAACGAACGACGCATTAATGCGTAATATCACCGAACAGGGGTTCCGCCGCGCGTTTGTGACGCTCGCGGCGATCGCATTCAAGGATAATCTCCTGACGTATTCGCGTGCGGGCCACACGCCACTTCTGATCTTCGAGGCGAACGGCGAATACCAATATCTCCAGCCGAAAGGCATGGGTGTAGGGTTTGTTGGAAAGAACATCTTCGATACAGTGCTCGAGCAAAAGCAAATCGCGCTCGACCCCGGCGAAACGCTGATTCTCTTCAGCGATGGCATCACCGAAGTACGAAATGCCGATGGCGAAGAACTCGGATACGTCCGATTCGCCGAGATCGTCCGCGGTGCGCGATTCGAAACGACCGTTGCGAAAATGACCGACCGAATCTTGCGCGATGTCCTGCTCTTCGCAGGCAATGCGCAGTTCACCGACGATGCCACATTTGTGATCATTCGAAAAATATAAGAGGACCGTATGGCGACAACACCGTCACAATTTTCTGTCACCCAGGCTTCGTCGCCCACAAGCGGCGTTGCGGTCGTGGCGCTTTCGGGCCAACTGGATGCACATACTGCGCCGGAGTTCGAGCGATTTCTCGAACAACTCGTACGCCACGGACACGAACATAAGATCGTGCTCGACTTCTCGTCGCTCGAATATATTTCCAGTGCCGGGCTCGGTGTACTCATGGGCTTTATCGAGGAGGTCCGCTCCGACGGCGGTGACATGAAGTTCGGTGCGGTACCCGAGAAGATCTATCACGTACTCGACCTGCTCGGATTTCCGGTCGTCTTTACGATCGCACCGACCGTCGAAGAAGCAGCACGCTCATTTGCATCGTAATGACTGAAGAGATCATCCAATCACGCGTATTCCCGCCGGATACTTCGGTGCTGGCGGAGCTTCGCCGGTTTGTGCTTCAGACGGGCGAGATGCTCGGTCTTGCCGACGAAGCGCTGCGCCAGCTTGCCCTTGCCGTCGATGAAGCCGCAACGAACGTAATCCGTCACGTCGCAAGCCATCATCCATGTTCGATCGGTTGTGCCTGCGAACGCGACCGCGAACACCACGAAGTGATCTACGAGATCACCTGGGAAGATGACAAGCCGTTCAATCCGACCGCACCGGATAAAGAAACAATCTCAAAACGTGTCGAATCCAAGACGCCGGGCGGACTCGGTATCTTCCTCATGCATCATCTCGTCGACGATATCACCTTTGACTATCGCGATGGTAAATGTATCGTCAAACTCATCAAGCGAACGTAATGCCCGCCCTGTGTAACTCTCACGAGATAATCCGATTATCGATATACGACAACTTTAGTCCTTGTTGAGAGGGGGGCTGGTCCTGTATTTTTGCCGTATGCAATAGCAGAAAGAGCATACGATGAACAGAAAGATTGCTGCGTTTGCGTGGCAAATTGTGATGGTCTGCTTCATGTTCTCCACCATTGGCATTCCGACAACACAGAGCGCACTTCATACATCGAAATCCTTGAAACGACCGGCGCCGTCCTCGGGGTCGATTCGTGGGACAGTAACGTTTAGTGGCAAAATCCCAAAGAAGCTAACAATGACAGCCGTCGGCGACGCGGCATGTGGGAAAGAACATCCGCTCGACCGGCTGCTGCTCGGTGCGGGGAACGGTGTGCAATCAACGCTGATATTCATCAAGAATCCGCCGGCTGCTTCGACGACATCGATGAAGCAAGCCTCGATTACCCAGACGAGCTGCCGTTTCTGGCCGCATCTGGTCGTTGCAGCGCGCGGATCGAGCATCGAGTTCAAGAACGAAGATCCCGTGCTGCATAACTGCCATGGATATTTTTATAGCTATGCAGGCAACCGAGCCGAGCGCTCGACCGCATTTAATATTGCGCAGCCAAATGAAGGGCAACGCTCGATGCAAGAACTGCGCAAGCAGGGGATGATCAACGTAGAATGCGATGCGGGGCATACCTGGATGTCCGCGTGGATCTGGGTGACGGCGAATCCGTATGCCGTAGTGACCGACGAACGCGGCTCGTTCTCGCTGGACGGGCTTCCGGCCGGCACGTATACCGTTGTTATGTGGCACGAGGGGTGGGAGCAGAAAGAGTCGGGCGTAGACGGTCGGCCGATCTTTAGTGATCCCGTCGTGCAAGAGCGTGAAGTTGTGGTCGGCGACGGCGCCAGTGCTCAATGTAACTTCGATCTCCGCTAACGGTCGACACGCATATGAATACCCTCCACCCATTCCGAAGATTTCATCCCGGCGTTGTGTTGGCGTGTGCGCTTGTAATAATGCTTATCACCGTCGATGTTCGGGCGATCCCACTGTTTGCCAGGAAGTACGGCACGACATGTTTTACATGCCATACCACACCGCCGCTCCTCAACGATTTTGGCCGCCGATTCCAGGCATCCGGTTTTCAATTGCCCGGTGCCAGCGCTGATCCAACCGCGCAGGTCGATCAGGGACCGTTCCCGCTCGCTCTGGTCGCACATCCGAAGATTGTCACGACAAGCACGAAAAACAATCTGAGCGATTCGAGTGCAGTACGAAAGACAATATTCTCCGGCATCGAACTTGCTCTGTTTAGCACCGGTCAGCTCGGGCCGCATTTTTCATATTTTGCCGAGACACCCGTGGCGATCGCAGGAAGTGACGTCGGTATCGATGTGCTTACTGCCGAAGTGATATGGTCCGATATTCTCGGCGACGGGCTCGGGAATCTGAATCTACGCTTCGGCAAGATGTCGCCGCTCGTCGCGTATCCGGCAAATGTGATCCTCTCGAATGCCGATCCGTTCGTCACATCGTATGCACCGTTCTCGATGGTCGACTCGGAGGTCAATACGTTCATCCTTACCGACCCGATGTTCGGGCTATCGGCATTCGGGCTGCTTCCGCAAGTCTTCGAGGGATTGAGATGGGAAGTCGGATTATACGGCGGCAATCTCAGCGAGATCGACCTTGGAAAGAACAGGGCCGTCTTCGTCGGACTCGATCAAACGATCTACCTCGACAATACACCGCTGCGGTTTGGTCTGAGTTATTTCGGTGGCACACAAACGATCGCCGATGCCCTTACCCCTACAGTACACTGGGATAATGCGACAAACCGAGTCGCCGTGAACATCGAGCTGACCGACCCATGGCTCAAGCGCTTCCAGCTTTGCGGCGAATTTGTGAGGGGCTTCGACGCGAAAGCCGATAGCAGCGGCCATACGGCCAATAGTACTATCGCATTGATCGGGACGAACATTATCATCTTGCCCGAGCGCTTCTATGCCTTTGCCCGCCTCGACTATGCCGAGGCCAAGGAGCTCGGCATCCTCAATCGGCAATTCGATCTTGGAATTCGATATCACGTCCTGCCGAATGTTGTGCTCTCGGCAGGGGCGACGCAATTGGATGAACGACGCATCGGGCTGCTCGATCGTTCGACGACGAGTGCGGTTCTTGGAGTGCTCTTCGGATTCTGATACGACATGATACCGCTTACTATACGTGTAGTCGCGCTTCTGCTTGCCGGTGCCTTCGCGCTGGGAGGAACGACACGTCCGAAGAACCCGGTACAGGTTGTCGAGAACGAGGCCGACCGTGCAGCCAGAGGCAAGGTGTACTTTGAATGGTCATGCTCGCCATGTCATGGGGTAGGAGGTAAAGGCGACGGTCCGATTGCGGCAAACTTGCGCAATCTTCCGCGCGATCTGACACTCGGGGTGTATAAAAACCGTTCGACCGCCAGCGGTCAACTCCCGACCGATTACGATATTTATCGCACGATCACCGCAGGTGTGCACACATCGAGCATGCCGCCGTTCGCACAACTCGATCCGAAGGTGCGGTGGATGCTGGTCGCGTATGTCAAAACTTTATCGACACGGTTTTCGGATTCGGAAGAATATCCACTCGATACCGTCAAGCTCTCAAAACCGCTGCCGGTAACTCCCGCAGGGCTTGCCCAGGGACGCAAGATATACGTTGCAATGAAATGCTACGATTGTCACGGCAACTTTGGCAGAGGTGACGGACCGGCGGCCCCGACGCAGCATGATGATGCCGGACATTATGTGGTTAGTACCGACCTGACCAATCGCTCGGCGTACAAATTTGCATCGAATGTGAGCGATGTCTATCGCATATTCTCGACCGGGCTCAACGGTGTGCCGATGCCGTCGTACACTAATTCGCTCAGCGATGACGAACGCTGGCATCTGGCGAATTACGTGTGGGCACTGCAAAACCATGAACAATATCCGGCGATCGGAGGGATTCAGTAATGTGGATCGTCACGTCACTGGTATCTGTCGCAATGGTGCTTGCTTCGGTGAGGGGAGTCGGTTTTGCGTCGGTGACAGATCCGCCGGAGCATCTGAAGATGCGCCCCTTGGCCGATATCAAAATCATTGACCGGGGGCGTACGGTCTTTCGACTCTCCTGCGCACCCTGTCATGGGACAGGAGGAAAAGGCGACGGACCGATGGCAGCGAACATGGTACGTGTTCCAACGGATCTGACAAAAGGTGTCTTTGCGAATCGTTCGACGATCTGCGGTGAGTTGCCGCTCGACTACGATATTTACCATACGGTAACGAGTGGAATTCACAATACGGCAATGCCGTCGTTCTCGTCGCTTTCGCCGGAAGATCGTCTGGCAATACTCGAATTCATTCGCAGCATTGCTCCGAAATTTCGTGATACGTTTTGGTACCCCATCATCCCGGTCGATTTCGACGATCAAGTCCCAATGGATGCAGAAAGTATTACCCGTGGGAAAGCAGTATATATTCAGGCGAAGTGCGGATCGTGCCATGGGCCGGAAGGGAAGGGAGACAGCCCAGCCGTTGGAGTACCGAATACCTTGGGCAAGGTGATGGTCAAGAGCGACCTGACGAACCGATCCGACTACCGGTTCTCGACGGATGTCCGTGACCTGTACCGCATTTTCTCCTCCGAACTCGATGCTCGCAAACTCAGCCCCCATGAGCGGTGGGACCTCTCGAACTATGTCTGGTCGCTGCGCACAGGCGATGCTGCGCATCCTCCTCGCCGTTGAATATAGCTTCAGCAATGTACTGCCGCGTCGGGTGTTTTCGCCCCGGCTGACCCCCTCGGTTTCGTATATTTGTAGCTTAGAGTAAAAGGAGACCAAACGGTGTCACACGATCATTCCGGAAAATCGAGTTTAGAGCGTCATAACGAGGAAATGCGCGTCGGCGGGTTCTCCCGCTGGCTCTTCGGTGCAGGCGGCGGCACGGTCGTCCCGACCCCGACTGCCGCAAAGCATGCCCACCATGACGCCCCGCACGTTAGCGAGGAGTTTAAGGGCTTTTTCAAGGATGCTCCGGAGAGTACGGATTCCGAGTACCAGAAAATCCGTCGCGAGCGTACGGTCAGCGCTGATCTTTCGCAGATCAATATTCCGGAAGGCTATGTCCCGATCACATTCGTCGAAGACGATATTGTCGTGATCGCCGAGAAAGGCTCGAATCTTCGGCAGGTCTGTCTTGAGAATAGTGTTCCGCTATACTCGGACGTGATGACCCTTTTGAATTGCCGAGGCCTGGGGCTCTGCACGTCGTGTCGCGTGTCGGTCGATCCGGCAGACGGGATCAGCCAGCCGACAGCGATGGAGAAGGTCCATCTGATCCGTGATAATCCGAAATACCGCCTCGCTTGTCAGTGCGAAGTCACAGGACCGGTAAAAGTCAGCACGAAGCCGGCTCGTGACTACGGCCACTTGATGCGCAACTTTGTCCGTAATATCTCACTCTTTGGAGTGTTTACGGTGATCATGTTGCTTGTCTTGACCGTCATCGGTTTCGATGTGGTTGGGAAGTGGTTCTAAGTTGTGTAGAACATGATCTTGAAAGGGTAGGCGATGAGCCTGCCCTTTTTTATTCTCTTCACATTCCGCAACGACATTGCAAGGACACCAGACCCGCACTCATACTGTTTTCAAACCGATACGAGGACTGGTCTCGTAGTTCAGATGGATAGAACACCAGTTTCCTAAACTGGGTGTCGCAGGTTCAAGTCCTGCCGAGACCACACATGGCAACACGCATATCCCATCTTGGCATTGCTGTCAAAGATCTTGCAGCGGCTGAATCGTTGTTCGCGAAGCTGTTGGGCTCCGGCGAGATTCACCACGAGATCGTCGAAGACCAGCAGGTTCGCATCGCCTCGTTCAAAGTGGGCGAAAGCGTCATCGAGTTGACGGCGCCACTCTCGGAGTCGTCCCCGATCTCGAAATTCCTTGAGAAACGTGGCGAGGGCATCCATCACATGGCGCTCGAAGTGGATGATGTTGCCGCCGAACTTACCCGTTTGAAGGCCGAGGGGGTGCAATTGATCGACGAGGCTCCGCGACCCGGTGCGCATGAAATGCAGATTGCATTTTTGCATCCGAAGTCGACGAACGGTGTGCTCGTAGAATTGTGCCAGCATACGAAATAACCCTCAGCGAGTCTTGGCTCTCCCGTGATAATCGATTACCGTGACTGACTACCACCCACTTCCGATCTATAACGGCGACGACGATGACGTTGCCGGGTTCGACGATGAGTTCGAACAGGAAGAGGACGCCCTCGACATCGCCGAGGGTGCCGAGCAATTTCGTCTGGCGGTGACGATTGACGACATCCGCCTTGAGGAAAAGCTCGAAGGGCTGCCGAAGAACCCCGGTGTGTACCAGTACAAGAACGCCGCTGGCAAAGTCATCTATGTCGGCAAGGCAAAGAATCTGAAGAATCGCGTCCGTTCCTATTTTCAAAACTATCGTCGCGGCGCAGGCGATGCGAAGCTCAGAGCACTCGTCGAGAAGATCGCCGATGTCGAGCTGATTCTGACCGATAGCGATGTCGAGGCCCTCATTCTTGAGAATACGCTGATCAAAAAGCTGAAGCCTCGGTATAACGTCAATCTTCGTGATGACAAAACCTATCCGTGGGTGTGCATCACGAACGAGCCGTATCCCAAAGTATTTCCGACCCGCCGCAAACGTCATGACGGTTCTAAATATTTCGGTCCGTATACCGACGGGACGATGTTGCACTATGTGCTTCGCACATTGCGCGACATCTTTCCGTTGCGTACGTGCGAGTATGCGATCGATGCCGATTTCATCGCCCGAAAAAGGGCGCGCGTCTGTCTTGAATATCACATCAAACGCTGCGAAGGTCCGTGCGAAGGACTGGTAAGCCAGGAATCGTATGCTGCAATGATCAAGAAGGTCAGGCAATTCCTTGCCGGCCGCACACGCGATCTTGAAAAAGCACTTCGCGAAGAAATGCATCGGCATGCGGAGGAGATGCGCTTCGAAGAAGCAGCGAAGGTCCGAGACCAGATCACGATTCTTGCCGAGTATTCGAACAAGCAGAAAGTACTCAGCGAGGAACACACCGACCGCGACATCTTTGCCACAAGCGCGGATGACGATGATGCATGTGGTGTCGTCTTCAAAGTCCGCGACGGCAAACTTGTCGGTAAGCAGCAATTCTTTTTTACCGGTACCGAAGGCAAAAACGAACAGGAAATTCTCGAGGCACTGCTCGAGCGGTTTTATTCTACTACCGATTACATCCCTGAAGAAATATTCCTTCCGGTAGAACTTGAGGATACCGAAACGGTCGAGAAGTGGCTTGCACGTCGTTCGCGCGAACTCTCGAACGACGAAGACGCCGGCGCGATGAAGCCTCCGAAACTCATTGTGCCGAAGATCGGCGATAAGGTAAAACTTGTCGCGATGGCAGCAACGAACGCGAAATTCCTGCTTGGCGAGATCAAGATCCAAAAGCTCAAGCAAAGCGACTTTACTCCGCATGCCGTGAAGGCGTTGCAACGCGATCTGCATCTGTCAAAGCTGCCGAAGCATATCGAGTGCTTCGATAATTCTCATTTGCAGGGCACCGAGTACGTCAGCTCAATGGTCTACTTCGAGAACGGCAAACCGAAGAAGAATGAGTACCGGAAGTACAAACTTCGTACGATCGAAGGGAATGATGACTTCGCCGCGATGCGCGAAGTGGTCATGCGCCGGTACGGCCGTCTGCTCGATGAGAATGCAGAACTTCCGGATCTCATCATTATCGACGGCGGCAAAGGCCAATTGTCCAGTGCATACGAAGTATTGAGCGGCCTGGGGCTGAAGGATATTCCGGTTATCGGTCTTGCAAAACGGCTCGAAGAAGTATTCACCGTCGGTTCGAGCGAATCAATTCTGTTGCCACGTACGTCGAGCAGCTTGAAGTTATTACAGCATATTCGCGACGAGGCGCACAATTTTGCAATCACGTATCATCGTGTTCTGCGCGAAAAGCGTACGATCCGTACCGAACTCATGCAGATCCCTGGCATCGGGAAGAAGACGGCGATGAAATTATTAGAAGTCTTCGGTTCGGTTGATGGCGTACGGCATACCTCCGAGCCCGAGCTGGTGAGCGCTGTCGGCTTGAAGGCCACCAAACAGATTATTCAATATTTCAAAGAACAGGAGGCTATCGCACGTGCCCACAGCGATCACGATTCCAACTGAGGGCATCGTTCTCGGCATCGAGAGCTCGTGCGATGAAACGAGTGCGGCCGTGCTGCGCGGCGGCGAACTGGCATCGGTTGTGATATCGTCGCAGCTATTTCATTCACAGTATGGCGGTGTTATTCCCGAGCTTGCATCGCGCGCGCATTTGAAGACAATCGTACCGATCGTCGAAGAAGCGCTTGCGAAGGCCTCGCTGCATACGTCGGATCTGACTGCCATTGCTGTGACGAATGCCCCGGGGCTTCTCGGTGCGCTGCTCGTGGGGACAAATTTTGCGAAGGGACTTTCGATGTCGCTCGGTGTCCCGCTTGTCGGCGTGCATCATATCGAAGCGCATATCTTTAGTGCGTTGCTTGAACACGAACGACCCGAACTGCCATTTCTTGCGCTTGTCGTGAGCGGAGGTCATACGCTGCTTGTCGTGGTCGAGAATATCGGCACGTACCGTATTATCGGCAAAACACTTGACGATGCGGCGGGCGAAGCATTCGATAAAGTCGGCAAGATGCTGGGCCTCGGATATCCAGCAGGCCCGGTGATCGACAACCTTTCAAACGAAGGCGACGACTCCTTCGTCTCGTTTCCGAGGCCAATGATGCATGATGACTCGTATGATTTTAGTTTTAGCGGCATCAAGACGTCGGTCTTGTATTATCTTCGGGACAATCCTGATGTTATTGCAGCGCATCTTCACGATATTGCTGCATCGTTTCAGCGGGCGGTCGTCGATGTGCTGGTTGCCAAGACGTTACGAGCGGCGAAGGAATTTGGCCTGCGCGATATTGTCTGCGTCGGGGGCGTCAGTGCGAACAGCTTGCTACGCTCGGAGTTACAGAAAGCGGTAGAGAAGTGCAATCGACGCTTCCTTACCACACGGCCATTACTCTCGACCGATAATGCGGCAATGATAGCGATGCTCGGCGCGTTAAAACTTGCCGCCGGCGAGCGTGCCCCACTCTCACTAACCGCGCAAGCCCGAGCTACATTACCCGGATGATCAAGGCGAGTCTCATCGGACATACCATCGAGGTATTTGCGAAGTTTACCGAACGACCGACGCTGCCGTCGGATATTATCATTCGCGATTTTTTTCGCGACCGAAAATATCTCGGCTCGACGGATCGCCGTTTTATCGGTGAAGTCTATTTCGGAACGATCAAACATTATCTGCGGCTCGAAGCAGTGGCCCAGGATGCACTGAAGACGAAGTTCAATCATCCACAGCTTGTCGTTTCCGCATATCTGCTGGCCTTCAAAAACGAACGGCCGCCGGAGTTGCAGAAAATTATCGAGACGCTCGGCAACAGTTTCGCTCGTACCTATCCGCTCGATGTCTTCGAGAAGATGGCAGACCGTAAACGCGAAGAGCGACGCCTGAAGCAACTCAAACCTGCCGAACGGCTCGCACTCTACTATTCCTTCCCGATCTGGTTTGCTGAAGTGCTCGAGAAGGATTACGGCCCCGATCAGGTCGAGCCGATCCTGCGATCGCTCAACGAAGAGGCGCCGACCGTCTTACGAGCCAATCGCATCTTCGTTGGCCGCGACGAACTCAAGAAGGAGCTCGATGATCTCGGTATCCAAACAACGACGTCAGCTATTGCCGAGGATGCGTTGATCCTCTCCAAACGTCTCAATGTCTGGGACCTCAAGCCGTTCAAGCAAGGACATCTCGAAGTGCAGGACGAAGGCAGCCAGCTTGTCGCGCCGTTTGCGAAGATCACCTCGAATCGTATTCGCGTCCTCGATGCATGTGCCGGGGCGGGGGGGAAGTCGCTGCACTTTGCCAGTTTGCTTAAGAGTCACGGTGAGATATTTTCGACCGATGTCGATTCCCGTAAGCTCGACGAGATGCGGAAACGAGTCGTGCGAAGTAATGCGCAGAATATCCGCATTGTCAAACCCGACAAACAAGATGCGATGCTCGGCCCGAAGGTGTTCGGGACGTTCGATGTCGTTCTGCTCGACGTACCGTGTAGCGGTACCGGGACCATCCGCCGCAACCCGAGCATCAAGTGGCGTCTGAGCGATGAGATGCATGACGAACTGATCGCCAAGCAACGTAGTATTCTCGAACGAAATGCACCGTACGTCAAATCGCGCGGCGTACTGCTATATTCAACGTGTTCGCTGCTGAGAAGCGAAAGTGAAGATCAAGTTCGCTGGTTCACCGAACTCCATCCCGAGTTTACGCTGGAAGAAGAACGCCGTGTTCGTCCGGATATCGAAGGGGCAGACGGATTTTTCGTGGCTCGTCTGCGACGGGCCTGAATCTTATCCTTGCAATCTCGACATGATGCTGTTCCAATGACCGAGCATATCGTTACGCTCGTCGTCGGTATACGACATCAACGCTTTCGGTAAATGCTCGTGCCAGGCTGCTTCCAATTGTTCGAGCGATTTTCCAAAGTATGCTCTGAAGGTCGTGCTGGTCACATCGTCGTCGCATTTCGAGAATGTCGTGACCCGATCGTCCGACGCCGTATCGCCGAGATAGACCAAAAATGCTCCGGCGAGGACTCGACGCTCCAGATCCGAAGAGAACCGGACACTTTGCCATGCATAGCTGAGTGACGGCAGAAACGACCGTGCGATCACGTGATGTGCGATGACATCCGGCTCGGCTCCGAAGAACGGATGCGTCAGGCGATGATGTGCGATGCGCTCGGCGACGAACGTGGCGTAGGCATCTTCGAGCATTGCCCAACCCGGCGTGATGCCGTAGTGCTTGAGGTAGCGATGAAACCTCGTTGCATGCACCACCATCGGGATCAGCTCTGCTTCCGCCGAGAGCGTCATCGAACGGACGATATACACCGACCGCTCGCCGACATTGAAGTGTGTCGCGGCTTTTCGCCCAAGCAACGACGGGCTGCGCAGATCGCACAAGTACACCGGCACCCGGTCGAAGAATCCTTCGTGCGTCATTGCAAAGACCGCACGATACGCATCGTCGAGCATCACGGCAAGCGTCGCGGCTTCTTTTTCGTGATAGCAGATCCGATCGTAATACACGTTGAAATGGCGCGACGGGAGGTTGCCCCACTGTACCCGAGCACGGACTTCGGTATCCGAGATCGCGACAAGCGGACGTTCGGTGAACGTTACTCCGCCGGTCGAACTCGTCGGCGGTTCGTGTCGAAGGGAAGTTGCGCGCCCGGTGACAAATCCAGCATATTGAGTGGCATTGATATTCCCTGATCCTACTGTGTGTTCCATACTGATCCCTCCTAAAAGCCCGCGAATACAAACTCAATCACCGAGCGCAAAACTGCTTACATGAAATGTACGAAAAAATTTTCGCACTTGCAAGAGGAATGATACAGCAATATTATTATGTCAAAAAGTGGGTGTTTTCGTTCCCATTCTGTTCCCGTCACCAGCGAGGTGCCAATGTGCGGGATTAGGTCTGTAAGTGCACATATCATCAACAACATAATTGTGCACACACCCGGGCAACTGAGTACCTGAGCGGAAGAATTGGGAGCTTGCGGTCTGAGTATATGTGGATCTGCATTTCAATGGATATTTTGAATCTGTGACGCCTGGTGCCCGTCATTTCAAAGACAAGATACATGATAAGAATGGCTCCGTCAAGGTGCCCATGAAAAAGTTAATATTCCGAGCACCTGGGCTGATTGTAGAGACGCGCATATGCGCGTCTCCGCTGTCGGCCTGTTCTTGCTTTCTGGAAGATCCGCACCGCCCGGGACAACCACCCCACCCCTCCTCGTAGAGGAGGGGCAACTGTTCTTCCTTGCTTGCGCCGATTTGAAATTATTGGCAGTACCTTGAATTCAGCGTCAGCAAAGACAATAAGAGAGCCCCTCCTCTGCGAGGAGGGGGTGGGGTGGTTCTTTGGTGCACCACTCAATCAATCATTGGTACTTTCCGAACGATGAGACGCGCATATGCGCGTCTCTACATTCAACCACCTGTCATTCTGACCCTGAGCAACGCGAAGGGGAAGAATCCCTTCGGCGGAGCTTCACAACCCTCACGGTATCCTGCATCCCCTCCGTGATTCTCTCATCTCTTTAAACAATTGAGATGCGCAGCGAACAATGCGACATGCACCTGTTGTCTTGTAATCACTACGCTCCGGCCGGAGCGATGTTGTTCTGATCTCGCCTTATCGTTGGACCGTGATCGAACCGGTAGCTCTACCTTGCGTGGTGGACAAGGTGAAATAATACACTCCATTCGGAAGCAACGTCCCGTCGAACGGCTGTGTGTGCGTTCCGGCATCCTGAATTTGTGGAGCGGTGCTGGAGACGATAACGCCTCGCGCATCGGTGAAGGTACACGAGACCGTAGTCGCCGAAGGCAGCACATACTGAATCGTGGAAGCCCCCGGAGTGGGGTTTGGATAGACCTGGACACTCAGATCGATCATTGGTTGCGGTGGCACACCCGATGGGAGACCGCCGGTGGTCGTTCGGTAGATGTTCCCATCCGCGCAGGCCAACACTACGCTATCGTTAAGCATCGCAATCCCTGTCAATGGCGGTGCCACAAAGTCGTACCGTGTCCAACTCATCCCCCCATCATTGGTTACGGCGAAAAGCTCTCGCAAGGTGCTCAAACCACCAGCTATTACACCGTGTAAAGAATCTGAGAATGAGATATGGTCTAACACACTGCTTGCAACACCAATGATTGTCGTATCCCAGTGCTCCCCATAATCACTTGATCGGGCGGCTAACCCTTCTGAAGTACCGACGACAATTAGACCTCGAGATGGACAAAAACAGGCGGTTAGTTGATGTGGTATTCCGGTGTACACCTGATTCCATGTAAGCCCCGCATCGGTTGACTTCTCGCAG
>JAFDZW010000010.1 GCA_018266755.1 Bacteroidota bacterium | reverse complement strand
CGAGTGCCCGGTCACAACGGTCGTACCGGAAAACTCCTGCAAGACGACGGCGTTCGAGCTTTTGTCGATATACGCAACGTCAAATTTCGGTGTGATACCGGAATTTCGAACATCACATGCCACCGTGGGGCGCATTCCCGAGGAACCCGTTGTCGAGACTTTGATCGGGAAACCGCTCACTTGGGTACCGTCGACCATGTCGATCACAGTAGCCCAAACCTCCTCGGTTACGCCGATCGCCGTATTCGTCTTGGACGACCACACGATATAGAGACGATAGACGTCGCATGCAATATCGAACTCGTCGCGTGTGTCTGCCTCCGTGTTGTCAATTGTATGGTTTAGCGGTGTAGGAACGGCATGATCTTGAACAGTTGCATTTGGATAGGAATAGATACCATTCTTGACAATCTGGAGCTCAATTGCCGGGACAGGCAAGGAATCGACCTTGATATCAAGTTCGGGAGAGTGTCCACCTCCGGCCGAGCGTATATCGCTGAGACCCTGCACGATGAAGCTCAAATTATCGCTTGCTGGCCAGACATACCGAACCGCACCGTTAAGGTTCGCCGTTGCCTTCGGACTTCCCAAAGTACCCGAGAACGAACCGCCACTCACGACTCCGGGTGGCTGGCAATCGGGAGCGCCGCTGGAGGCATTCCATGCAGGTTTTGCCAGCGTATTGCCGAGTAAGAACCATCCGCTTTGACCATTCGTGAAGCTTCCCGCGGGGCTTGCATTCCAATCGTGCCCGGAGATGTTCGCATTACTGCCAACATTCGTCGTCATTGTCCATTGTCCGTAGCCATTGGCTGCGAGACAGTTCATCGTCAAATTGACTCGTGGATCGGTAGACGGATTGAACGCCGCATCGTCATCAACCTCGTACTGCACGGTATTCTGGTACTCGGTTGGTGTTGACGTGTACGACCACGGCTGTGCAGCCGAAGGTGCCGGCCGCAGGGACATCGCAAAGAGTGCGCCAATGAGATGCAAGAACATCGCTCGGCTTAAGTTGTGTGTGTGTCTTGTGGGCGCCCCACACGATGGTTCGGGTTCGTTGTTTTCATAGTATCAGTTTCTCTAATGGAAATGCGTTGATAGAAACCAGCTTTCCTGACCAGATAGAGTAGCGGCATCGGCAAATGTCGGACAATATCGTAGGGTTTGCAAATATATAAAGATTTTTCATAGTATGCAATAGGTGATTCACACTTATTTTTAGGAGATAGGTGCCCGTAATGTTAAATTTCCAAAAATAAGGAGTTAGCATGTTGCTAAAAAGGACATAATTCCGTATATTTGTACTCCATTCCACTTGTCATTCCGAGCGGAGCGGGGAATCTGGGGTTGGGGCCGACTTACGGGCATCCACGCGACTGAAAGAGCGGTATCGTCACGGATTCCTCCCGTTGGTCGGAATGACACACTGGAGAGATGAATCGTTACCAAGAGCCGGCGTTTGCCGGCTCTTGTGTATGGGGGAGACGGTGCGGGAGTGCACAATTAGGACGTTGATATGTAATGGGTTAACGGTACATCTTCGCGGATTCGGACTTAGGGACTGGGGATTACCCACAACTTTCACACAAATATTTTGTAACCAATTGAAGGGTCAGGTGTCTTCTAAGTAGACGAAACTCTATGTCAAAGCACGTACAGACCATCCCTGCAGCATTACCGGACGCACCCGATGCGATCTCGGCGGAGCAGAGCGAAGAAGAGCGCCGAGATCTCGAGCGCATTTCGGCGTTCATTGCGGGCGACGATCGTGCGTTCCTCGATCTCTACGCCAGATACGAAGCGCCCCTGCTCCACTACTGCATGAAGATGTGCCCGGACCACCGGGTAGCCGAAGACGCGTTCCAGGAAGCCTGGACGAAGATCTTCGAATTGCGGTCCAAACAAGGGACGGTCACCCGCTTCCAGCCGCTGTTGTTCCGCATTGCCCGGAACATCTGCTTGAATGCGCTGCGAGGCGAGCGTGTCCGTAAACGCGACACCGTCAATGCCGACAGTGTCGAGATCGGTGCACCGCCCGAGCACCTGCATGAAGACGAAGAACTCCGTGCATTGCTATCGCGCGCGCTGGGCAAACTCCCCGTCGAGTGGCGCGAAGTGTTCGTCCTGCATGAGTACTGCAATTTCACCTACGATGAGATCGCGACCATGCTGGGCCGGACATTGACAAACGTCAAAACCACCGCGTTTCGCTCGCGCGTTCGCCTTCGCCAACTCGTTGCCAGTTGGCTTGGGCTCGGCGAACACGACGAGCATCCGCACCTCCCGTCATCCCTTCTGAAACGCCCACTATAAGTTGATACAAAGGATACTGCCATGAACCTTCGCGACGAAGAACAACTGCAACGCTATTTTGAGCACAAGATGAGTGCCGGCGAGGAACAGAATTTCCTCATCGACATTGCCGCGCGCGACGATATGCGCCTGGCCTTCCGCTCCCAGCTCGAACTCCTCAAAGCGTTGCGTGCCGATAAGGATGCCACGATGGTTACCGCCGCGTTGGTTCGTTCGCATACGCTTTCCGCGCTCGGCCTCGGCGCTTCGCTGCTACCGAATGCGCTCAAAGAAAAAGAACAAGAAGTTGCTCAGTCCGCTGCGATGCCGGTCTCGAATGGCTCCCGGCTATGGTCATTCGTCCGGCGTCCGGCGGCAATGCTCGTTGCCGGCCTCTTGGCCGGTGCTGCCATCGTGTACTCGATCGTACCGAACGGCACAACCACACAGAACCACAATGCGTCGAAGCCCGTGATCAGCGCACCTGCGACGATCGAAATTCCGGCGCCGACGCCACAACAGGAAACCCACGCCGTCGAAACGCCGAACACTACGGCCCCGGCTGCGACGTTCTCGGCTCCGCATCAGCGCGTTGTATCGAAGACGACGAAGCCGCAGAAGGATGCGCTGCCGATCGTCACAAAGACGAACAGCGCACCGATCCAAGTGCACACGAACGTGCATAGCGGAGACGATTCCTCCAAGTAAGAATAAGCGATACTTCCTTCAGTAAGATTGAAGCGGCCCGCCACTACGGCGGGCCGCTTCTGTTTGGGGCCTTCGGACAACGAGCAACTACACGAACCTTGCAGGATTTGAGGGAGTTGTAGTTAACGGATAGTTATCGTCTGGAATGAAGTCCTGTACGACGAACGGGGGTACACGCAACACACAGACCCGAGGCCTTGTGGTCCGGCAGCTCCGCGCACTGTACGCGGCGAGTATTGTATTGTATCTTGTCAGCGCCACTGCAGTCGCACAATTGCATCAACCGACTGCGTCGAACGATGAAGCTATCCGCCCGTCGCTGCTACTGGGAGGGACGTATAGTTCTAACTTTACCCGTACTTCGATAGACGCCTACAGCGGGGATATCCTGTGCGGAGTGTTCACCAGCGGCAATGGCGGCCATTTCAGTCTGCGGGCCCAGTACGAGTCGCCGTTTGGGAGCGCATTCGGATTGCTTGTCGGTCTTTCCTTCCGAAATCTTTCGAGCCGATACACGACAGCACCGTTCAACAACGAACGAGCTCTGTATCCGACGACCGGTTCGCCGGTCACCATCAATCGTGAGCGTATCTACGATGTCTCGATGAATGCAATCGGTCCGAGCATCGGCGCAAGTTGGCATCCGTTATCGAGGGTCTCGCTCGGTGCATCGATGGCGCTCTATGCGGTGCCCAATGCATCCTATGTGCAGAGCGAGCACCTCATCACCGGTGGAGTTGTATACACCGATAATCTGCTTTCGACGCGACCCGTAGCAAACGGTTTGCTGCCGACGAATCATATAGCGAGCGCTCTCGAGCTACAAGCAGGGTACGATTTGCCTGTCTCATCGAGGATGGCGGCCCGAGCGTATGCCGAAGGCGTCATCGGCCTGACCTCACTTGCAAATGTCGCGGGCGCACCGTATCGGGCATACAGCGTGAATGGCGGGGTAGCGCTTGTCTATACGTTCCCGTCAGAGAATGTCGAACGCCCCGTAGAACCGATCATTATTCCACCACCAGCGCCAGAGCCGAAAGCAACGCCACCGGTTGCCACTGCAACGCCTGCTCCGAGACCGAAGCCATTGCGACTCGAAGTGCGGGCCGTCGGGTTGACCGACCATGACGAAGAAGTATCGCAGCCGGTCGTCGCCATCGAGAACGTACTCGTCACCGACGTATCGCCCATGCTCGGCTACGTGTTTTTCGACGATGGCTCGTCGAACATCCCGCACCGTTACCACTGCTACGAACGTGCGTCATCGACAAGCAGCTTCTCTACGAAACAATTTTATTCGCTCAATGCCGAAGGAATCAACCATGAGTTGCTGAATATCATCGGGAAACGATTACAGGATCACCCGAAAGCAACCATCACACTGACCGGAACGCGCAGCATCCATTCTCCACTGGATTCCGCAACGAGCGATACGATCGCGTTCGCCAGAGCACAGCGGGTGGCAGAATACCTGCAATCGGTTTGGCAGATCGCCCCACAACGTATTCGCACCAGATCGCGCGCGTTGCCCGAGCTCAGTTCGGACGATAACAACGAATCGGGACAGGCAGAAAACCGGCGAGTCGAGATCACATCGAACTCGCGTGAGATTCTCGAACCTGTCGAGACGCGGAAATTCGAGCAAACGGCGACTCCGCCTCGCATCATGTTCCACCAGGATATCTACACCTCGCATGGAATCGCCTCCAACAAGATTATTATCCGTCAAGGCGACCGCGTCTTGCAAACACGAGATCAACTCAGCGGCGATACCCGGTCGGAATGGTTGTGGAATATTACCGACGGCGACGCGCTCAAGAGCAGCGATTCGGTTTCCTGGACAATGGTGGTTACCGACTCCATCGGTGAAACAGCCGAAGTCTCGGGCATCATACGCATCAAACCACAGGAGCACACGACGACAACGCACGCAATCGATACCAGTGATGCCGACAAGTCGCTCGAACGGTTCCATCTGCTGCTGTTCGATTACTCCTCGAGTTCGGAACTCGGGCAAAATAGCGAATCGGTATTGAACCGGCTTGCCGCCTCCGTCACGCCGGATGCGGAGATTACCATCACCGGTCATACCGATATCACCGGAGATGCGGCATTCAACGAAAAGCTTTCGTATCAGCGCGCGTCTCGCGCGGCGCTTTTGCTTGGCAGCAAACTTCGCGCAATGGGCCGCAGTATCCCTTCGCTCCAACTGGAAGCACGAGGCTCGAAGGACCTGCTCTTCGATAACAGCGTCGCCGAAGGTCGCATGCTCTCGCGCACGGTACGAGTCTCGATCGAACGCAACTTGAAGTGATCCGAACGCGACTGAAATATCGCTCTGCTCTGGTCGTTGCATTCGTGCTGATGAGCATCGCTGCGTGTGCAGAACCGTGTCACAAGAATATGCTTGTGATCCCGGATGCCGACTCCTATGTCTCGGTCGATCTTCCGAAGCGAATGCCGACCGGTGCGCTCACGCTCGAATGCTGGGCGTTTGCAACTGGCGCAGTGACAAGCGGCTCCGGATTGATTGAATATGGCGACGCACCGGATACCGGCGCATTTAGTCTGCGTTTCGGCGATAATAATCGCATCGTCACGACGCTTCGGCTGAACAATGGGATTGTGACGTTGCTTGGCCCGAGCATTGCAAGCCCGGGTTCATGGCATCATTATGCAGTGACGTTCATTCCTGGCGACAGTATCTGTCTCTATGTCGATGGCAATTTGATCGCAGGCACGCCGGTAAGCGGCACATCGCTCGCTGGTTCGTACAATACGCTCTTTATCGGACGAAGCCCAGCCGGAGGGGTGAGCTTTGTCGGCGATATCGACGAACTGCGGATCTGGAACACGGCGCGCACCGCCGGACAGATCTCTGCATCGATGGCCCAACCGCTCAGTGGGTCAGAGACAGGACTCGTCACCTACTTTAAGTTCGACGACGATCCTGGCGCAATACACATACACGACTTTAGCGGCAACGACAACAATGCAACGTATACAGGAAGTGCATTCCTGACTACCAGTACCGCACCGATACAAGGCTCTGCGCCGAACGGCTATATGATCGCTTCGCGGACGTCGTCGCTCACATTTCCGACGCTTGCCTGTGGCGAGACGACAACTGATACCGTACGCGTGTACAACCGCGGAGACGAGAGCATCGAGATCGGGTTGATCGGATTTCTCAGTGGCAAGGTATTCAGCGTTGCATCGACGACCGGCTTCCCACTGCCGGCTGGCGATTCGACAAAAACCGCGTTGATCATCATTCAAGCCAACGTCTCGAAACCGGGCCTCTATGTCGATACGCTGGTTGTAGTCAGCTCGACTGTCTGCGGCGGTGAAGTGCGTATTCCTGTATCGCTGCGTAAAGACGTCATTGCTGTCGGCTTTCAGGATAGTATCTTCTACCTGAATAAACCCTACAAACTTCTCAATTGCAATCTGCCCATCGAGCGCCAAACGCGTTTGGAGAATCGAGGCACGAAAAAAGTCACGATCACCGCTCTGAGTTTTACTACGGGCAGCGGACCGATCACGATCATTTCTCCGTCCGTGCCGTTCACGATCGATAGTGGATCGTCTCAAGAGATCAAGTTTCGTGTCAATCCCGGACCACCGGCAATGATCAATGCAACGCTGCGAGCAGTTGTCCAAGAGTGTCCGGTACAAACGACAATGCAATTCATCGGCGAACGAGTATCACAGAGTTTTACCTTCCCGACGAACATTCTCTTCCCAATTGTTCACGATCCCCCGACGCCGTATTTCCTTTATGACACGATCCAGTTGCACAATACGGGTACAACAGATCTGATCTTTAGTCCCGCAATGCAGTTATTCGGTGCGTCCGGATTTCGGCTGATCACACCGACAAACGGGCTCGCTGTGGTCCGGCCCGATTCGATACTGCGAATCGTCATCCAGTTCCATGTGATTGAGTGTGGCTCCTATCAAGCCACTCTGACACTTCATTTACAAGATAGCAGGAATTGCCCGCTCGATACATCCATTTCGATTGGTGCGACAGTACTGGAACCGGATCTCGCAACGGTATCTGATTCATTCGATCTTGGTGCGGGCTGTTATGACCGCGATACGACCATCGTTCTGCATAACCGAAGCGGCCGTACCGTCACGATCTATCCGCCTGCGTTTTCTCTCGACAGCGTCCTTTTTCTTTCCGCGTCAACGCCGTTGCCCCGTACCCTCGTCGATGGCGACTCAGTAAGTCTCCGCTTTCACTTTGCGCCAAATAAGCCCGGAGAGTACGACTTTACTGCTCGTCTGCGACTTGATCCGTGTGGTGACCGGGTGCTGAATTTCCGTGCGATCTATGGTGTCGGCAAGATGTCGGTATCCGACAGCGTCATCGACTTCGGCAGCGGATGCGATCTCGTTCCGCAGACCCGAACCATCCGACTTCGGAATCTTGCCGGCAGAACCATACTCGTGAACGATACCACAATCGCTCATTCGGGTTCGTTCACGCTCGTCGATCCGACATTACCATTTGTAATGACCAGTGGTGAAGAAAAGACATTAACGATCCGCTACG
Organism: Bacteroidota bacterium; assembly: GCA_018266755.1. Taxonomy (NCBI): domain Bacteria; kingdom Pseudomonadati; phylum Bacteroidota; species Bacteroidota bacterium. Next base: position 39,788 of record JAFDZW010000010.1, on the reverse strand, counting down.
CACCGACAACACTGAGTGCAGAACGTGGCGAGATTACCTTGAGTGAGGATGGATGCTATGTGAAAACATTGGTTGCAAAGGCGGTTCGCGAACATGCAACTGTCGTCGCTGACAGCAACTTCATTGAGTTCGGTCGCACATGCCCGTCGGACACGTCGTATGCCTCCGTTACGTTGACCAACCACGGTTATGGTTCGGTGCAGATCGTCGGTGCAGCGGTGATCGGCGACTCACAATTCAGGGTAGTGTCGATACCCACGACTTCATTCGCGCGTGGCGAGTCGCGTGATATCCCCCTTGCTTTTCTGCCGAACGATACACTAGAGTATGCAGGCATACTCGAAGTGATCTTCGGACCGTGTAACGATACCGCCTATTATACGTTGCATGGAAGCGGTGGACCAAAACCGACGATCATTGCTACTCCTTCTATGCTTGATTTCGGAACAGTCAAAGTCGGATACCCGGATACACTATGCCTCACATTGACCAATCCGAGTTGCATACCGATCCCTGTAATGCCGGGGATGTTCCCTCCGCTGCCCGCACCGTTCTCGTATGCGTCGATCTCGTTGGCGACAGCGATCGACAGTGCTCATCCGCTTGAAATGTGCATCGCATTCTCGCCGACGGCTAATGGGACATCCGAATATTTCGACACCATCCGAAGTGCGGGATATGGGGTCATTCTCGGTCTGCATGGCAAGGCAAGAGCCCCGAAGCTCCAATATGCCCATGTCGTCGATTTTGGGTCCGTCCCACTCGGCTCACCGCACACTCGGGTTTTCGCGGTGCAGAATATTGGTGATACAAGTACGACCATATCGTTTACCCCACCGATCGGGCCCTTCGATATACAACCTCGCGTTCTCGATGTTCCATCCGCTTCGTTGATCCTGACAGACTCCACGAAGTTTACCCCGACCACATTCGGTTTGCAGTCTGTGCTCGTACCGATCCACTATGATAATATCGACGATACGATCTCCTTGCGCGGAAGAGGCGTCGGTCCGGGGCCACTTTTCTCTGTTTCGGATATTGATTTTGGACCGGTACGCGTCCATACCCAACGAACGTTGGGGATCGATGTCACTGCCGACAAACCGACGAATATTACCAATGTAAGCCTTGCAGGTGCCCAGAGCGTGTTCAGCATCTACCCCACGGGTTCTCGAACGATCCGAGATTCGCTCGATACGATTCACTACACAATCACCTATACTCCGTTAACGGAGACGCACGATAGCACGACAATCGTTCTTTCGACGACGACATCGAATGATGTCACGCTCGGCGTAAGCGGCGACGGGGTTGAAGCACATCTTTCGGTGAGCGATTCGCTGATCGACTTCGGGGATGTTGCACTGCGGTCAACGCCTGCAACGCGCTTACTGCGAATTGCAAATACCGGCGGATACCCGTTGACGATCGCAAACAGCACGCATGTTCTTCCCGTCTTCGGCGCAACGACCGATTCGCTGCGGATCGGACCTATTGAGCCGCACAGCGACACATCGATCGTTGTGAGCTTCAAACCTCGCACCGATATCGCCTATACCGACACACTCACAATCGTTGCCGATGCGCCGGAGCGCCAAGCACGCATCGTCCTTCGTGGTAATGGTGTGTTCGCTCCGTTCGGGTATCCGATGATTACCTACTCGCTCCCGCATCTCGGAGCACGTGTCGGCGACGTCGTCGATGTGCCGGTATCGCTTGGCGGTACTGATCTGGATCTGGTAACGATCGATACATTCACCGTCGATATCAACTACGACCCGACAGTGGTTTACTTCCGCGACTCGCTTCATACGACGGACCTCACAGTAGGTTGGACGCTTTCGTTCGAGCGCCGAGCAACGGATACAATCCGGATCACGGGCCGCGGACCGAAAATCGTCGATACACTCGACCTTACGCTCCCTCTCTTTCGTGTACGCGCCGAAGCGCTGCTCGGACCGCACGACTCCACCGGGCTTGTCGTCACGGCAAGTAACCCGCGCAATGCAGCGACACTCGCGGAATCTGCCGGTTCGTTCATCGTGACCGATTGCGGCAATTACCGAGGCGGCATCGTGTTCGTCGGACCGTATTCGCTCTCGACACCAACTCCAAACCCCGCCGGCAGAGTCGTAACGATTCCGTATGAACTCGGGCTTGCGGCCAGAGTGCGTATAGAACTCTACGATCAACTCGGTCGACACATACGAACATTGTTGGATGCGGACCGTGGGATCGGCAAGCATACGCTGAGCGCATCACTCAATGATCTGCCGAATGGCGAGTATTACTATGTTCTCGAATCGTTGGAGTACCGTGCGACTCAGAAATTGATCCTGGTAGGACATTAATTTCTCGAGGCAATGCGATCGCAGAGGTTCATCGCACTCTGTACAACGGCCGGAGTCCCTTGACCCGGGAATACGGTATCACCGACAAGATAAAACCCATCCAGCGCCGTGACATTCGGCTGCCACCGTGGCATCCAATTCTTCACAGAGTGTGCGATCCCGCCAACCCAGCCATGCTTGCGGTGCGTATAAAATTCAAACGTTTTTGGAGTACCCATTTCAAGCAGTAGTTTTTCTGCATCCGCGTATCCGGGTAACCGTTCACGAAGCACTCTATCAAATCGTTTAAGCACCTCTTGTTGTGTGCGTGCATACGTTTGGTTATCCATCATTTGCCAGCGCGAGGCATTCGGTTCGTGCGACGAAACACTGATGGTACGATACCCGAGCGGTGCGCGAAGCGTATCGCCTCGGTGCGAAAGCGAGATGAAGAGCGAGCCGAACGATGTATGATACTGATGATAGAGCGACCCGCCGTCGTCGATACTATCCCCAATGACCCCGGTCATCATCATCGCCCCCCAGTGCTCGCCGTAGGGCTTGGATATGGCTCGCTGCAACTGCTGCTTCAACGATTGCGGCACGGTGCGAAGTAGCTCAGCAGTGTTCCAGATCGTTGCATTACTGATAAGACGATCGCACTCATACCTTCGCTCTTTCGAATCGGTTACTATGAACCTCTTCCGAGATCGATCGTAGTCAATCGCCGTTATTCTGGTTTTATGTTGGATTGCTCCTCCTCGATCGACAAGCGATCGTTCGAGCAGTTCGGCGAATGCATATAACCCGCCGTTTACATAGAATGTATGCGCCGGGTATTCGAGGCCGAGCGCGGCCACGAGGGTGCTTGCTTCGCTACTTGTGCATTGAACGGAGATCATCAATAACTGATCGACGAATTCCCGAAAACGCGCGTCCTCTGCCAGGCCGTGGTTGCGGAGTATCGTCACCAGTGGCGTACGAGCGAAATGAAGGAGTCGTAGGTCCGAGAGACGAAATCGCAGGCCCGACGCGATAATATCCGTAGCGGAAGCAAACGGAAAGCGTGGATACCGTGAGGACACCTCCCACGCCCGTGCTGCAATCGCATCGATCTCCTTCCAGAACCCGATGCTGCGCTCGCCGAACACACGAGAGGATTCGTCGTACCATCGGGCAGGATCGGCGTGACGGCGGACAATCGTACCGTTTTGAAGCATAATACTAATGCCTGGATCCATCGGAACTGCATCGAGTGCAAGACCGAGTTCATCAAGGAGTCGTTGGACGGGGCGAGTACCACCGAGACCGCTCAACGTAGTTGCACCGACATCGAGCCGAACGCGGAGCTTCTGTTCGCTCTTATCGATTCGTATATACCTATCGTACGCCGACGCGCAACCGCCACTAACGGTATGCGCTTCGAGAACGAGGACATGCTCGTCCGGTCTGCGGTGTTGCAGCAATGCCGCGGTTGCCAACCCGCCGATCCCGCTGCCGATAACGATCGTCTGTGCCACTGTGCTCATTCCTTCGGTGACATATACGTTCGTTTCGCTGTTGGTGTGTTTAAATCGAAGTATTTTTGCAGCCACATCTATGATTCTGACTGACGCCGAAATTCTCCGCGAGATCGAACGCGGCACCATTGTGATACAGCCCTACAACCGTGATAACCTCGGTTCGAACAGCTATGACGTCCATCTCGGTGCAGCACTCGCAACGTACAAAACGGCGGTCCTTGATGCTCGCGAGCATAACGAGATCGAACACTTTACCATCCCACCCGAGGGGTACGTGTTGCGGCCGGACACGCTCTATCTCGGAGTAACTGAAGAGTACACCGAGACGCACGCGCATGTCCCGTTTCTCGAAGGCAAGTCGAGCGTCGGCCGTCTTGGCATTGATATTCATGCGACTGCCGGAAAAGGCGACGTCGGGTTCTGCAATACCTGGACGCTTGAAATTTCGGTGAAACAGCCGGTACGTATCTATGCCGGCATGCCGATCGGCCAGTTGATCTATTTCGTCGTGCAGGGCGAGTGTATCAATCCATACGATTCGAAGTCGAGCGCCAAGTACAACGCTCGCACCGTCAAGCCTGTAGAATCGATGATGTTCAAGAACTTCGACAAAGAGAAGGGTACCTGGAAATAACTACAACCCGACCTCAGGGTAGTACCCCCAGTACTTCAAGACATGTGAACAATCAATACGCCCAATAGAAATTATCTACTTCGACCGAGAACCAGTACGGGTCGTTGCCGACCTTTAGCGGAATCGGCTCGAACCGCGTGAGTGTGAAGTCGTTGCCACTGCCCATGTGCCAGTAATCGCAGCATCCCTGATGCGCCTTGTTTGCCTCTGTAAGCGTGAGAATCCGCTCCATGACCTGTTTCATCCGCTCCCCACATGACAGTAGAATCCAATCAAGCCGGTAGACACCGTTTTTATGCCTCGTTGCCTCGTCACGACGAGAGAGACGGTGAGTTGGCTCAAAGACGATATCGAGAGGGTGACAAGAGTCCAGCGCAAAGCTCATGACCGCAGCATTCGTGTCGGCAGAAGACCTGCCGAGTATCCTGCATGCTATCCCATTATTACGCAATAGCTTATACAGAGAGTCCGGATCATTTACCTCGAACGTAAGCGCGGACATATGCGCCCCGTACCGAGCAACCGCCGCTCGTTGCCAGCCACCCGGATTCGCTGGGGATGCAGCAGCGAGTTCGATCTCGAACCCACTCTCTAAGTATATATTATCGCTAAAGATACCCGATGGTTCACGTTTACCGATCTGTACAGAAAATCCCTTTTTAGTGTATGAGCGAACAAGAGAGTCGAGGTTGCCGGTGAGGATTGTGATCTTCTTTGGCAGGATGCCGACGGATCCTGCTGGCTGGGCAAATAGAGCCTCAGTCATTAAACAACTGAAAAATAATAGGTTAGCCACCACCCGGCATAGTCGGAGCATTTTCACCGGACGAAAATACGGCACTTTTCGGACGCCGGACACTGTTGAAAACCGGAATTTGCAAGGACGCTCATTGCCTTGCGTCACAAAACAGAGAAGGAGACACAGAATAATGAGAATGGTACCGAAGGAAAAAGAGCTAACCCCCGGCTCTGAGGAACCGTCTATTAAGATTGCGACCCCCCTTTCGCGCCTTCAGGTTTCGTCGATTCAGGAAATGCTCCGCGACACCGGCTGGAAGCATTCCGATCATCTCCATTCGCACATGACGAACACGAGCATTCGCCCACTGTATAAAGTGACGCTCTTCCAGGCGAAAGTCGGCCTCAAGCGCAGCGAGGTCATCGACAAGCTCAAGAAAGAGATCAAAGTCGTCAAGATCGAGCCCGTCCGCTCGCGCTAAACGGCGACTCTATTTCAGGTTCTACGCTCGAAGAGGACTGGATCGGACTGTGAGTCCGACGCAGTGCTATACACCTCGTTTGCTGATTCAATCGCCCCGAATCGTGGCGGTCTAAATGGTTTTACGACTGCTTTGCCAATAACTCTCGGAGTTCGACCAGTTCTTTACGCAGGTCCGTGAGCGATTCGCGTTTGATGGCCAGCTCTTTCGGCGGCGGAGGCGGGATGATGGCAAGCTGGGCTTCGTCCACTTCTATACGCTTCGGCGGCGGGACTGTCGCCATGCGGCGCTCTTCTTCACGCTCTTCCTTGAGTACTTGTTTTGCTCCTTCGATCGTATAGCGCTCGTTGCGCAGCAGCTCTTTGATGCGGAAGATGAGCTTGATATCCTTCTCTGCGTAGATGCGGTTGCCGGCGCGATTCTTATGCGGACGCAACTCCTCGAACTCAGTTTCCCAATAGCGCAATACATACTGCTCGATCCCGGTCATCGCGCTCACCTCGGAGATCGAGTGATAGAGCTTCGGGATCGTGAAATCCTTGAGTCCGCGGCGTGTCCGTTCGGCCGCCATTACCGGTTCGGGTAGTTCGTCACCCGGCTTCGGGTCGCCAACATCGAAGAATTCACCTTGCACAGTCGTCTGAGGGGGTTTGGTTCAACGCATCTCTTCTACAGCTACAAATGACAGAAGCGGATGGAAGATTCCGCATTCCTCGGCGATACTCAGTGAGATACGACGCTTGGTATTCAGATCTACGCTCGACGATCTATAGCAACTCGATCGTCACGATCGCCTCGGCGATCTCGGCAGTGTGTGTCAGTGACGTGTGCACCCGAAAGTGCGAGCCGATCACATTCTTCGCCCGGTCGGTCATGTAGCCGGTCAGCTCGATCTGCGGGCGACCGGACATCTGGTTTCGCACCGAAACCTCTTTCCACCGAAACCCACGGCGCACTCCGGTCCCCAACGCTTTTGCAAATGCTTCCTTCGCTGCAAAGCGCGCCGCAAAATGCTCGTACTTCTTCGCGCGGCTCATACAGTAGGCAAACTCGACCTCGCTGTAGATGCGGTCGGTAAATTGTGCGCCATAGTGTTCGATCGCTTCTTGAATGCGACGCACTTCGATGGTATCGATGCCGATGCCGAAGATCATGAATCCAGTCTCTGCTGCGCGTTCATGGATTGTCTGTCATGTTGAACGAACCATTGCAAGGTGAAGAATCTCTTCGGGTGCAGTTCAACGGTGCATTTGTACCCGAAGGGATTCTTCGCTTCGCTCAGAATGACGTACTGTTTCATTCGATGATAATATCGTATTTGCCAAGGAGCCCCAACGCTCCGGCGAGTGAGAACTTCGCTTTCTTTATCTTGTTGCGCTCGGGGTCGAGCGTAATCTCGTTGCAGGTCGAGAGGTCTGCCTTCTGCAGGTTCGTACCGATAAACACGGCGCTTGCGATCTCGCATTCGTCGAACGTAGAACCGCTGAGGTCCGTATCCTCGAACAAAGTACGGATCATCGAGCACTTGCGAAAGATCGTCTGCTTGAGTGTCAGGCCGGAGAAGACTGCATAATCAAGAATGCAGCCGCTAAACGAGAACGATAGGAGCATCTCATTGCACGATCTGAAATCAACGCCGGTCAGCTTCGAGTCGATGAACGCCGTTTCGCGGAAGCTTGCATTCGCCACCACGGCGTTGCTCAGATTGCACGAGCGGAACGTGCATTCGCTGAACACCCGACCGCCGAGATGCTTGTCGGAAAAATCGATCCCACGAAATTCGCATCGCTCGTAATTGGCAAGCCCGAGTTTGCCATCCGGCAAATCATTCGCCTCAAATGTCTTCTCCTCTATGTATTCTGTTGCTCTCACACGACGATCTTCAAAAGTTCGGAAATATCGTTAAGCTCGAAATCCGCATCGTGCGTCGTCGTACCGAACGTGTCGCCGTAGCGTGCGAAGGCAGTCTTCATCCCGACCTTCTTGGCGCCGACGATATCGCGTTCGGGCCAATCACCGACCATGAGCGCCTCCTCCGGCTTCACCTCGAGTAACTCCAACACTTTTCGAAATGGTTTTTCCGACGGTTTGCGCTCGCCGGTATCGTCGAAGGTCACGGCCGTCGTAAAGATATGATGAAAGCCGATAAAGCACAGACGCAGCCATGCTTCGCGGCTGGGCGCATCGCTCAAGACGGCAAGCTTCGTCCCACGCCGAATGAGCTCCATGAGCGTCGCCGTCACATGCGGATAAGGTTTAAGCGCTGCCTCACGCGCACGGCGGTAGGCTACGATGCCCGAAGCAAGAATGCGATGATCGACTTTATTGAGCAAGCTGAACAGCAGGTCGTCGAAAATATTCTGGTACTCGATACCGCGCTCTTTGTAGATGGCATCGATGCGGGAAGCGACCTCTTCGCGCTGCAAATCCAGACCGGCATCGAGCATGGCGTCGATGGCCGCATCGATGGCGCGTCGCTTCATCGTCATGAAGTCAACGAGCGTGTTGTCGAGATCGAATACGATTGCTTTGATCATGAAGTTAGGTATGTCTCACAAAGATACGAGGCGTCCGTGCTTTCGCACTCTCTAGATGGTCCGCTTGATGATAAATCCGTTCTCCACACGCTCCATCCCGATCTTTGGGTAATACTCCATTGCATCGGGAGCCGACAACAGCAGAAGCATCGCACGATCGCCGATCTCGCGCTTCGTCAATCGGACGAGCTCCGTGCCAATGCCCTGATGCTGCAACGCTTTGGAGACAGCCAGATCGGATAGATAACAACAGTAGGAAAAGTCGGTGAGCGACCGCGCAAGCCCAACCAGCTTGCCGTCGAGGCGTGCACTCACGGTGAGGTTGGCGTGCCGCAGCATCTCGGCGATCCTTCCCCGATCGTATGTCGGACGCCGCAGACCGGAATCATCGTACAACTCAATGACCTCGTCGACGGTCGGATGATCGTTCAAACTGTAATGGATCGTTGACTGCATAGAGGGAAGAACACTTCTGCACTCGGATTTCTTCCGGCAAAGACCGGTATGCAGCTACCGGTTAGCCAACTTCACATCAAGCCACAGCTTGAGCGGTTCCATCGACTCTTGATTTTGTTGGCTGAACCCGCCGCGACCTCAAGCGCCTCGCATGCCTCCACCCATCCCGCCAATACCACCACCCATTCCACCGCCCATCCCGCCACCACGAGGCATTTCGCCCCCGTCGTTCTCCGGTCGTCGCTGTCGCATTTGCTCTCGCATATCTGTCGTCTCGATCCCGACGCCGATCTCTTTTCCTACGGCGGTACCGATCGCAAGCGGCGCAGAAGCGGATGGGTGCAAGGGCACGACAAGTTCATAGACAAGCGTCCCCAACGAATCGCTCAGTCCTACTTTGATACCGTTCGTGTTAAACGATGAGACAACCGGCAGCCTCTTACGATCGAGAGGATTCGGACCGATCACCTCGACCTCTCTCAGAGTTTCACGAAAACGCTCACGGATGCTTTGTATTTCGGCGCCGTCATCCTCCATCGCGCTAATATCGGGACGCCTGCCACGTGTTATGCCTATATCTTCGACACCCAGCGGAAAACGAATCCCGAAGATTTTTTTTGTACCACCGGTCGAATCGAACCAGATGGTGGTGCCGGTTCGTACAAGTTTGAGCATTGTCGGACGATCAATCGTTTTCAACACGATATAGAGATTGTCCCCATCATTCGCTATCCCCACTCCGATCTTCTCTTTCTCGTGATACTCAAGCCGGCCGTCCCAATCGTCATCTTGTCCGTTGATCGTCAGTGGCTGGGTGGTGTACCAACTTGCCTGATTGGGTGAGCCACAACCAGAGAGGATTGCACCGACAAATGCGAGCAGCGAAAGGCAACGAAATATCGAGTTGGTCTTCATAGCAGTAGAGTTGTTACGGGTCGTAACTTTTGGGGGAAATTGCGGTGTCAGAGAACATTGATATCCCACGATCTTTCGCTGAATAATTTGTAATGAACAGATGAACGTCATCATCCGACAGGTTGACACATAGGACTCAATCTCTCTGAAGCAGTGGGCTTTGTCGATGAAGGGTACCCGCAGAAAGTCTCTCTACCAGGACGCCGAGTACCTCAGCGATATCATGATGGCGATGCTGCTATAACTCGATCGCCAAACCATCGTAGGCAAGCCGAATGTTCGGCGGCAACCGTGACTCGGTTTCGGCGTGCAGCACATCGTGGTTCATGTGCGTGAGGTAGGTCATCTTCGGCCTGAGCTCTTTTGCGTACGCAATCGATTCGTCGATAGCCAGATGCGTCGGGTGGGGCGTGTGACGCAATCCATCGAGCACCATCACATCCAGGCTCTTCAGCTTCTCTTTTGAATCCACTGGGATACGCTTGCAATCGGTCAGATATGCAAAGCCCCCGATGCGAAAACCGAGAATATCCATCATGCCGTGATCGATGCGGACGGGTTCGATGAGCAGATCGCCAACGGCGAATGGCGTTTGTTCGATCACCGTAAACGGCACCTGCGGCACCCCGCCGCCGCCTGTATTCTTTACAAGGTCGAACGCATAGGGAAAGGTCTGGCGAATACCATCGTAGGTATCCTGATTGGCATAGCACATCGGCACGCCAAGGCGCAGAAATTGGAATGCACGAAGATCGTCGAAACCGGCGATGTGATCGAAGTGGCGGTGTGTATAGAGGATCGCATCGAGTTTGCGGATGCCGCGGTTGAGCATCTGTTGGCGGAAGTCCGGTGTCGTGTCGATGAGGATCGTGGTCTCCGGGGTTTCGATCAGTGCGCTCACGCGCAATCGTTTGTCGCGCGGATCGCTCGACGTACAGATACGGCACTGACACCCGATCATCGGGACGCCAGTAGACGTTCCGGTGCCGAGCAGGGTTATACGCATGGATCAGAGGTACCGCTTATGCGGCGCGCTTTTCGGCAAACGATTTGCTGACCTCGTCTTCGATCGCTTCGCGAAGCGCAGGCGCAACATATACGCTGTCAAGCCCGAACTCGTGTAAACCGAGGGCCAGGGTTCGGATCTTGCGCGGGACGCTCGTGCGACGATTGATCACGAGCATTCGCTGCTCGCGAAGCAGGCAGTACCCACCTTCGAAATTTCCGGTTTCGCTGCGGACTTTCAGCCCCATCTCGGAGGCCAGTGCTTTCAATTCATCCAGTAATTCTTCGCCGGTCATCGGTGGGCAGGGTTAGGCAAGCTTTCCTTCGGTGTCAATCGAGACCAATCCTTTCGAGAGCAGGTCGAGTTGCTCCTGAATATGAGCGACTACATCCTCGATCGGGAGTGTCTTCGGCGAAAAGCGCGAACGCGCAACACGCACAGCCTCTTCGAGCGTCGGCAGTTCGCCGCGCAGGTAGAGCCACACGTGATAGCCCAAGCGGTTACGGTCGTTCGGTTCGACGGTCGGGACCGCCTTCACCGAAGCATACGCCTTCTCGGCAAGTTCGTTATCTTCCGGTTTCGAAATGTGAAGCGACATGATCTCCAGAATTTCTACAAATATACCAGCCTATTTCGTCACGACGAGCTGGGCTTCGCCGACGACGGTATTATTTAACACGACCTTGGCGAAATATGTCCCACTCGAAAGTGGTGCAAACGGCAGTCCGAACACGTAGGAAACGTCATTGCCACGACGAGAGACCGATTCGGGCCGCGAAAGAGGCCCGCCGACCACCTTGTGGCCGTTCGAGTCGAAGAGCAACAACTCGGCCGATTCACCGGTCAATTCGTTCAGACGCTGAAGCTGGTACGTCGTTTCGTCGAACAAGTCAGTATGAACAAATGGCAATGCACTCACGACGAGCTTCGGCGTCGTGCTCTTCGAAGGGTTCGGCATGAACTGAACCGAATAACGGATATCCATCGACACCGGCTGCGTCGGCGGAACATCGAGTGTCGTCACGCTCGTAATCTTTTTGATGACCGCACCGTCGGGATCTACGACGATCGTGTCCGGCGCGAAGGCGCAGAACACGTTCACGGTCGTAAATGCGACCGAATCCATCCAAACGACCGTACGGTCAGTGAGCCCACCCTTCGTTCGCGCTTCGACGACGAACGGCACACGAAAGTATTGGTACTTCGCCGGATCTTGTACTTGCTGCAAATTGAGCGTGTAGGACGCACCGGCACGGCTATAGCTCACTTTGATCTGTGGATACCACGTCCCGAAGACCCACTGCTTGAAAAACCAATGCAAATCCTGCCCGGTGAATTGTTCGAGATCGTGTTGCAGGTCGTAGCTCGTTGCATTACCATAGCGATGAGCATTGCCGTATGCACGCAATGCGGGGAAGAAGATCGAATCGCCAAGCATGTAGCGGAGCATCCCGAGTACCGCCGCTCCTTTTTGGTATATCACCTCGTACGGGTAGTTGTCTCGTGGTGTGGTGTGAAATGGTGCACCGTACATTGCGATCGACGCGCCTCGGGAAGTCAAAGCACCCGTGATGTTCGCCTTCTGCTTCTGCCAGTAGCGCGCCGTACTGACATCATGTTCGAGCACGAGCGATTCGCAAAAGGTCGCGAACCCTTCGTTAAGCCATGGGTCGTTGAAATCTTTGCACGTCACCCAATCGCCCCACCACATGTGCGCCAGTTCGTGCTGTGGCGTTGTCGAGTTAGTATCGATCGCCTGATTGATGAGCGTGATCATCGTCTGATGCTCCATCGAACCGATCGGCGCGACGACATAGCCGACCTTCTCGAACGGATACGGACCGAAGAGCGAGTCGTAGAGTGCGATCGTCCGGACGATGCGACGGTCGAACAGAGTGCGAAGCCTAAGGGAATCAGAAGAATAGCAATACCCGATGATCGGGAGAGACGACGGTCCCTTGTCAACAACCAACGAAAACGGTCCGACGGCAAACGTTAGTAAGTAGCTCGCGATGGGATGCGTCACTCGACATACCGAGATTCGGGTACGCGCAATCGCATCCAGGTGGGACTCGATGACACCGTTCGAAGCCACAACATCGGAATCGGGAACCGTGAACCGAAGCGTAACGGTGTCCGCCTTGTCGTCAGGCTCATCGTAGCATGGAAGCCAGAATCGTGTTGTCGATACGAACGGTGCGCTGAAGCCAACGCCCATTGCGAACATCATCTTGCCGTCATTTGTGACGCCACCCCATGGATTCGTGCCGCCTTCGTTTCCGGGATTACCGTGATAATAGGTTGTTAGTTCGAATGCACTGTGTAGTGCAATCGGTGTGAAGCCCGTTACGAAGTAAGAACCATCCGTTGAATCCCTCTGCGTGAGGCCGGCCTTTAGCGAACCGACGAAGATGCTATCGATCGTCAGCCCCTTCAAATGCTGGAGGATGGCGCTGAGACTATCGGTCGTTGCCACGGCCTTCATCGTTACGTGACCTGCCAGAAAGTTACGCGCACGCTCAATCGTAAGTGTTGCGTCATACTGCGTCACATCGTAGCCTTTGTCCTGTGCACGGACCGGGACAGTCGCGAGGATCACAACGAGCACAATTATCTTTTGCAACAACTTCATACCCATCTCCGTAGGAACTGACAAAATGTCAGAAGTTGAACCCAATTCCTCCAAAAAGAAGTTCTACGGTGGCTGTGAGTATGCACTCCTTGTCAGAGCTGCCGCGTGGGATCGTCGCTTCGAGCGATGAAATGCGCGAGCTTGTCGGTGTCGTCCGGGCTGTTGCCCCGACGCAGATCACCGTGCTCCTGACCGGCGAATCCGGCACCGGGAAAGAGGTCTTTGCCCGCCTGATCCATGACTGGAGCCAGCGCTCCGATGGTGCGTTCGTCACCGTCAACTGCGGCGCCATCCCCGAAGGACTGATCGAAAGCGAGCTTTTCGGCCACGAGAAAGGCGCCTTCACCGGAGCCTCGGCCGAACGCAAGGGTTTCTTCGAGGCCGCCCGAGGTGGGACGATCTTCCTCGACGAGATCGGCGAAATGCCGCTCGCCGCACAGGTGAAACTCCTGCGCGTGCTCGAGACGGGCAAGTTTACCCGCGTCGGTTCGAGCAACGAGCGCACGACCGATGCACGAGTGGTTGCCGCTACGAATCGCGATCTTGAACTCGAAGTACGGGCCGGACGCTTCCGCGCAGATCTCTACTACCGCCTGCGAGCCGTGATGCTTCGCCTGCCACCGCTTCGCAACCGTCGCGAAGATATCCCGATGCTCGCCGACCGCATGCTCGCGGACATGACGACAAGACATTCGCTGCCACACAAACCACACATCACGAGCGACGCCATCGAGCGCCTGACGAACGCCGAATGGCGCGGCAACATCCGCGAGTTGCGCAACACACTCGAACAACTCGCCGTCATGGCCTTCGCACCCGGTGCGACGAAGGAGCGCGGCGCGATCACGGGCGACGATGTCGATGCCGTAATCGCCATCCAAGAGCAATACGAGTGGAATATCGAAGGTGCACCCATCGGTTCGCAGTTACCGCTCGTCGCATCCGCACGAGAAACGCAGCCCGCAAGTGAACTGGCGCTTGTGTATCGCGCACTGCTTGAGCTTCGTGCGGATCTTGCGGATATTAAGTCACACCTCTTCGGTGCGACGGTCGCATCGCCGCAATCCGTGATCGCGCTGCCTGCGTCGACAAGTTCTGCAGACGACCTGAACATCGAGACGCACGAACGGCGGCTCATTACCGATGCACTCGCTCGCTTCGGCGGCGACCGCGCGAAAGCCGCTGCGGCGCTTGGCATCAGCGAACGAACACTCTATCGGAAGATCAAAGAGATGGGAGACGGACAATGAAAGCACTCTTTGTCATCATCGCGTTGGCCTTCGCCGGGTGCTACAGTTTCACCGGAAGCAGCATCCCTGCGCATCTGCATACCATCGGCATTCCGCTCGTGCAGGACAACTCCGGCTACGGTCAATCGCAGATCCGTCAGGACCTCACGAACCAGCTCGTCACGAAGTTCACGCGCGACGGTTCGCTGCAAGTGCGCGACCGCGCTGTCGCCGATGCGCTGCTCGAAGTGACCGTTACCACGATCACCGACCAGGCTGTTGCTGTTCGCGCCGGCGACCAGCTCACGAACAAGCGCGTAACGATCTCGGTCGATGCCATTTATCAAGATCAAAAGAAACAGAAGACCATCTGGCAGCGCGGCTTCTCGCAATCGGCCGACTACCCCATCTCCGGCGGACTCGACGCGCTCAACAATGCGATTAAGCAAGCCGAGGATAAGCTCTCGGATGACCTGTTGCTCGGGGTGATCTCGAACTGGTAAGTTAGCGGACCTCGCCGACAGTGTCGCGCATACCTTCTTTCATCCTCGTATTCACGCGCGCCCAATCGGTGCCGAAGAGGATCTGATACCCGAAGTACACACCGAAGGCAAGCATCGCATACGCTGAGATGCGGTTGATCAGTTGGATCGTCTTGGGTTTGAACCCCTGCCGACGCTTTGAGAAGAACCGCACGAGCGTCGTGAACCACCCCGCCGTGCCGAGCGCCGCACCGCTGGCGAAGACCACATTGTAGTCGAACCCTTCGCCGAGAATCCCCCGCTCGCGCCAGAAACCGGAGATGAATATCCATTCCGGCACACCCGCCACGTTCGATGCATAGAGCACGATACCGATAAGCAACGAACCGATAAGGCTCGATTCCTTCACATGTAGCTGCTGCAACCGATGCTCGGCGACTTCTTCTTTATGGTGTATCTGAGCATCGCTCACCAGCGGCTTCGTGTCGTTCTTCGTGCGAAGCGTGCGAATGCCGAGCCAGACGAGCAGCACGAAACCGACGAGCTGAAAGCAAAGATTGATGATGGGTGAATGCGAAAGGAATTGGTGGATCTGCGCGGCACCGGCACAATAGATGAGGTCCATGATCGCCGCACCAATGCCGACGAACAAGCCGTAACGGAAGCCATACTGCAGCGTCTTGGAGATGGCCGTCGCATTGACCGGGCCGATCGGCATTGAGATAGCCCACCCAGTGACGAACCCGACGATGAGCGCAAGGATCATTTCTTCTTGTTCGAAACGGTATCGACCGTGCGCTTCAATTGTTCGAGATGCTGCATGTCGTGATTGGCCATGACGTCGAGAATGCGGCGCACATCCATCTTGCCATAGCGCGGATGCTCGGCTTCGATGTCGAGTTCTTCATCCTCCATCGACTCGACGACATCGAGCGTTCGTTCGCGCAGTTCGCCCCACTGCTGCAGCGCATCGTGCATGTGCTTTGTATTATACTGCCCGTCGTGTGCGGTGCGGTCTGGGTCCATGGGCTCGAAGATTACGTCCTTCTTCTTACGCATCTCTTCGAAGCGTTCGTGCCAAAGCTTCTCGACGTCACGCAAGTGATGGATAATCTCGTTTGCGCTGAATGCAACTGCATCGGGCTTGACAGTCCGGAGGTTCTCGGGGATCGACTGCGCAAATTCCTGCACCGCGTTGTGCGTACGTTTCAGCAGGGAGAGTTTTTCGGGATGTAGCATGATGTATCGACTTGTGTATGACGGGTGATACCTAGTCTGCGAGTGCCTCGGCAGTGTCATTGCGAGGACTGCGCCGCTCTACGCTTGACTACACAACAATCTTCCCGCGCAGTCCGTGGCAATCTAAAAAGCTTCAGGAGCGCGGAAGTTCTTAGATTGCTTCGCGCGTCCCAAAATATTTGTGGTTGACGAGAGTTCGCTCTGGCGGCGGCTCGCAATGACACCTGTTCGGCCACCAACATTTCTATTCCTCTTCCTCCGCCACCCGCAACTTCTCTAACACTCCGAAGTCCTCAAGCGTTGTGGTGTCCCCTTTCACGCTGCCTGTGGCGGCGAGCTCGCGGAGGAGTCGGCGCATGATCTTGCCCGAGCGCGTCTTCGGCAACGCGTCGGTGAAGTGGATATCATCGGGCTTCGCGAAGGAGCCGATCTCGTGCGAGACATGCCTTTGCAGCTCTTCCTTCATCTCATCGGTACCAACGATACCGCCCTTGAGCGTCACGAACGCAACAAGCGCCGAGCCTTTGATCTCGTCCGGACGACCAACGACCGCCGCTTCCGCAACGGTCTTGAAGCCGACGAGAGCACTCTCGACTTCCATCGTCCCGATGCGATGACCTGCGACGTTGATCACATCATCGACGCGACCCATGATCCAAAAGTATCCGTCTTTATCTTGTCGAGCGCCGTCGCCCGTGAAGTAGATACCTGGGTACTCCGAGAAGTACTGCTTCTGAAAACGCTCGGGATCTTTATAGATGCCGCGCAGCATCCACGGCCACGGACGTTTGACGATGAGATACCCGCCCTCGTTCTTTCCGACGGGCTTGCCTTCTTTACTCACAACCTGCGGCTCGATGCCGAAGAACGGCCGCGTTGCGCTGCCGGGCTTGGTGGCGATGGCTCCCGGGATCGGCGAGATCATGATCGCGCCCGTCTCCGTCTGCCACCACGTATCGACGATCGGGCACTTGCCGCCGCCGATGACCTTGTGATACCACATCCACGCCTCCGGATTGATCGGCTCGCCGACCGTCCCGAGCAAACGCAGCGACGACAGGTCGTGCCGTTTCGGATGCTCGTCACCTGCGCGTATGAATGCGCGGATCGCCGTCGGCGCCGTATAGAATATCGAGACCTTCCGGCGCTCGATGATATCCCAGAAACGATCGAACGCCGGGAAGTTCGGCGCGCCTTCGTACATCACGATCGTCGCGCCGTTCGAGAGCGGACCGTAAATGACGTAACTGTGTCCCGTCACCCAACCCACGTCGGCGGTGCACCAGAAGATATCGTCGTCCTTCACGTCGAAGATGTACTTCGTCGTCATGTATGCGCCGAGCATATAGCCGCCTGTCGAATGCACGATGCCCTTCGGTTTACCCGTGGTGCCGCTGGTATATAAGATATAGAGCGGATGCTCGCTGTCAAATCCTTTCGCTTCGTGCTCGCCGCTTGCATCCTTCATCAGGTCGCTCCACCAATGGTCGCGGCCCGGGGTCATGTTCACGTCCGTACCCGTGCGCTTCAAGACGATGACATGCTCGACACACGGACACCCGGTCGCGCCTTTCGAGTCGCTTGCGTGCAGCGCCTCGTCCACTTTGTTCTTGAGCTCGATGACCGCACCGCGACGAAAGGTGCCGTCGGCGGTGATGATCGCTTTCGCTTCGGCGTCGTTGACGCGGTCGCGGATCGCCTCCGACGAAAAGCCGCCGAAGATCACCGAATGCGTCGCGCCGATGCGCGCACACGCCTGCACGGCAATGACAAGCTCGGGCGTCATGCCCATATAGATCGCGACACGGTCGCCCGACTTAATACCGAGTGAGAGCAGCATGTTCGCCGCTTTGCAGACCTCGCGATGTAGTTGCTGATACGTCAGCGTGCGCTCGTCGCCATACTCACCTTCGAAGATGATGGCAGCTTTGTTGCGCTTCCACGAGTCGAGATGACGATCGAGACAATTATAGCTTGCGTTGATCTTCCCGCCGACGAACCACTTCGCGAACGGGGCTTTCCACTCGAGCGTCTTGCGCCACGGCTTATGCCAATGCAACTCCTCGGCCTGCTTCGCGAAAAACGCTTCGGGGTCTTTGACCGACGCTTTATACATCCGCTCGTACGCCGCGAGCGAGCCGATGCGCGCCTCGTCGCTAAATGCCTTCGACGGCTTAAACGTCCGCTTCTCGCTCAGTTGCGATTCGATGTGGGTTTGTTTGGTGGTGTCGCTCATAATTTGCTGTATCCTGCTTATGGGACAAAAATACCGCGACGAAATGTGGCTGCGTTGGAAACAGGTCGGTTGGGGATGATCATCATAACTACGAAGTGCAATTGACATACCCCTGGCACAACCCTACCCTACCCTACCCAAGGTCACATCTTCGGCACCCTCATATCGTTCGCGGCGTTCGGGTGTCTACTCAGTACGATAGTGTATCGCATCATGCGTATCTCGGTCAGCTCGCTGTGCATCCTCTTGGTAGCCCTCGCCTTGTCGGGCCGCTCCGCTATGGCCCAGGGTGCGCTCGACCCTAACTGTTACTATCCGACGATCGGCAACGGGATCGATACCATCTACGACGAGCATACGGATTCCTCGTTCTTTGGATACAATCTTATCGACCTTGGGCCGAATCCTCAGACAGGTGACCAACGTGTGATCTGCGGAGGCGTACCGGGAAGTCGGTTGACAAATACCGTTCTTAGCTCTGGCCCACTTGTCGATCTCCACCACTTGCAAGTTACAAAACGATGGAACATTAGTCTTACTAACTTGCCCACCTACTTTGGCCACTTTCACTCACCTAAATTGCTGGATGCTTTGGTGGTACAATCGTATCAGTTGAGAATTTACTGGGCCGACGAAGATGGGAATTATGACTCCAGCCGCTATACCTATCTCCGGTCTTCGGTAAATGGGAATGAAGGAACAACCGAGACGGGGGGAGGATTTTTTTTCGGGTTTGTCTTAGGTCGACCCTACATTGCAAAATTGGTGAGTGATTCGCTGGACGATATTCTTCTCTTCGGACTCACTAAATGGCAGCCTCTTCAGATGCAGCGAGATAGCGGAAGGAATGTTATCGAACTCTTTCGTGGTGATGGGTTGTATTCCGCGGCGAGTCAGTCACCATATTTGATCAATGATTCCTCATACGATTGTGGGATTGCATTGCGAATCGACCCGATCGACAGTTCTTCCTATTCGGATCGTCGTGACGTGGTTGTGACGGGTGACTTCCGCAATTCTGGCCGGCAAAGCCTGATCGCAGGTGATATGTATGGTAATTGGTTATTCTACCCCAATACCGCACCGTTCTCGCTGGCGGCATTTGCCAAGAGTGTGTACTACGATACCCTGATGACTCGGTGGGAGAATCCGCAGATGAGTACTTCGCGCTTTGATGCTCAGTATGCGATGCGAGTTCTACCGAAAGAAGACTGGGATCATTCTGTCGATCTAATCCTTCGCAGCGGAGCTCCGGATGATCGCAAGGATGCGTATGAGTTCTATAAAGGCGGGCCTGAGTTCGGAACGAAGCGATTGTTTTTTGACAGCGCCTTCTTTCGATTATATCCTCCATACCACTATGGCGGATTTAGTTCTTCCATGACGTTTGGCGGCATAGGATTCTGTGGGGATATGACCGGCACGAGAAATCCGGTAGTGAAATTTGTGGCATTTACTCAGACGGTGGTTGGCGAATACGAACTGTATTATGTTCTTGGTAAAGCACTCGACGACAAGATCGATATCATACACCAACGCGGCGACGGGTACGCAGATGCGGATGTGGTTCCTGTAGATGCAGATGGCGACCGTTTTGGGGATGTGATATATAGTTATCAAACACTGGCTGGTGATTCGTTGTGGCCAAGTTGGACAGGACTCGCACTATTGCACGGCTCGTCGAAGATCCCAGTGCATCTGAATCCGTTGTACGGAGTAGCACAGGGGCAGGGATCCGACGAGGAGTCGCTGCTGATTAGCCCAAACCCGGCGATGGCGGGCAGCGTCGTGCTCACGATGCACCAATCTCGCGGCGGAGCGAGCGAGATTGAGGTGGTCAACACGCTCGGCGAGGTTGTCTGGCAGGAACAGCAGAATATTCCGAATGGCGATGCGATGATCCGGCTCGATCTGGGCGGGCTTGCGAATGGGGTGTATTACCTACGAGTCCGTAGCGGCGAGCGTGCCTGTGGCGGGAGTCTGGTGATCGAGCGGTAAGCCTCGATTTCCTCTGTGAACCTCTGTGCATACCTCTGTGTACCTCTGTGGTTAGACAGATTCTTTAACCACAGAGGTACACAGAGGGCACACAGAGTCGCACAGAGGGGCCCGACAGCAGAGACCATCCCCACGCAGTGACCGGATGAAGGAGGAGACGCGCATGCGCGCGTCTCTACGTTCGGATAATGCCAATGATTGATTGAGTGGTGTGCGAAAGAACCACCCCACCCCCTCCTTGTAAAGGAGGGGCTCTCTTATTTGTGTAAAAGTGCGCGACTAAGTCCTTTATTTTGCGCGATTCAAAGTGTAAAAGGCTTAAGTCATTGTGATTGATTATGAATAAATATCAAGAGTTGCGCCCAGTAATTTACTGAGTTTAATGAAATTACAATATCATTCAACCTATAACTTAATAACAGTTAATAGCTTGCCAAACGGCATGGTTGTCTATGTGCTTAGAAATAGTTTTAATTGAGAAAGACCTACATGGTCAAGAAGAAAATCTCTCGAAGTAGGTCCTCAACCTACCGCTCAATGAATTGCCTCGATTTTTCACTCGGAATACGAAAAAGTGGTAGATGGTTGAGTATTCGAGGATTGTGATTGAACCTAAGTTGATTGAGTTCGCTGTCAAATACCCCTACTGTAATGGCAGTGTTAGCCACAAATTGAATCGGAATATCTGTGCTGCTTTTGGGGTGAGGACTCTGACCGAATTCGTTGTCTTGACTATCTCAGTTTAAGTGCATTGAGACATTGGTTCCAATCGCTTCAAGACGACCTCGGCATTCACCATATAATATGGGAATACCTTGAGTCAGTTAAGAGAAGAACACCTAGTCTCATTGCAAAAGCTCAAGGGCGAATGACTACAAACAAAACTTGAAGTATCACGGTTGCAGCACGAAAAATACACATCAAGTAGCCGGAGTTTGTGATGTGAAAGATGAGGAAGCACATGACTTTGGCTGTTGTCTACACACGTCATTGTGGTCATCAAGTGTATGCATAGATGTCCCTTTAGAATGGCAGTAACTTTCATGCATTCGAATCGTTCTCTGTAGAATAACTTGTGGAGATAAAAAAGTGACCACCTGTTCTATAAGAAAATGCAACTTTTTTCAAGAACAGGTGTCTCTTAGAGAAATCTATTGATGATTGGAATTCACTATGATCAGCTATATACAGTGCCTTTGTTAAGTCATCGATTGGTTCTTGAGAGGGCATTATAGGCAATCTGTTTTCGTTATTATAGGCGTCCTAACTTTCCTAAGATATTATGAGCGGGACTCATCATGTTACAAAAATTGCCCTACCCATTACCTTGGTTTTGGGGACAATTTTCTCTATTATCTGTATAGGCATATTCCCTGGGCGTTGTAGTTGTCAAGTTGGTGAATCAGTATATGATTCTAACTGCTATTTCCCATCCCTCGTTTATCCTTCAGAGATAGACTCTGTTTGTGGTGACGTGCAAAATCAATTATTGGGAGAAAATTTGCATATTGTTAATCTTAATTTAGGCATGACCAGTAACTTCCCTTATTTATTCACAACTGGCATGTTACCACTCAATAGTAATTATTCTGCTATCAAGAATACATCACCATTAAATATACATTCATTAGTCCCTACTGTTCAGTATGAACACTTACCCAAAGAGACGTATCTCAAACCTCCATATTATGACAGGCTTATCCCTTGTCACTTTCATTCAACAACTGTGGTTGACTTCTTTCGGAACGATACAAAACAGGTCTACCTGTCAGATGAATTTGGGAATGTTGACACAGCACGATACTGCACTCTTAGTTTTCATACTTCAGGAGTAAGTTATGATCTTACCGCACTCCAGAACCCAATTATTTGTGATCTTGATGGTGATGGACTAGATGACATTGTCCTTGGGGCTGACATAGGACCTTATCCGGGTAATAAGCCTGATTCAGTTTTTCTTATGTTTTATCGCGGAGGTCAAACTACTATTATTGACAGGGCAATACTGTTCCCGGATTCAGTTTATTTCCTAGCTGAAAAACCTTCCGAAAGTTACTTAAGTTGGACAACTGCAGTTGGAGATTGGCGCGGTAGTGGTATGAAAGACATTATTATTGCTGACAAGCCTGCTAATCTATTCTTCTTTAGGAACACATACAAGTTTTCACTTTCGAATTTAGCTGAATCGATTATACATGACACACTTCTAGCTGGATGGGAAAATCCTGAACTGGGCACTTATAGCAGTCAAAACTTATCCAGAATAAGGCTGGATGGGGCTTTAGCTGTAACTTGTCTTCCTAAACTTTCTAAGGATATTTCACAGGATTTAGTTTTCCAATACAAAAGCAATACTGGCTATTATCGAATTGCAATCAAGCAGGGTGGCGCTGACTTTGGCGACCAAAGATTAAAATTAGAACATATGGATTTAGTTCTCGAATCCGCTGATGAATTGGCAAATGGGGATGGTTCACCTTCATTCAACGGGCATGATTTGTACGCAGGAGGAGATGTCAATGGTTCGGATAATCCGACTTTGCTAGTGCACGCTATGAAAACTAGTTCTGAGCACTATTACTATTTATATGTACTTGGAAGTTCCAGCGATAGTAAGGCAGACCTTTTTTATGACCCGAACTTCATTAACGATGAAGCCTCGCCGGTATTCGTCCGCGCAAATGATGACACCCTTGACGATGTGCTTTTGGGGTTTCCTTCATATTCTGACATGAGTTCACTTCGCGAACAGATTGGTTCTATACGCGTCATTTTCGGATCGCATTTAATTCCATCCCGACCCAACCCCAAATATGGCGTGCCGTTAAATACAACCATTCTGGATGACAATTTCAATGTTGTACCTTTGAGGTCTCGTTCGGCACTCTTAATTGAGGTCGATAAACCGATCCTCTCCTCGTCCGTCGTCAGAGTGTTTGATTTATTGGGGAGATGTATATATAGCCAGTCAATCAATAGTCAAGAATCAAACATGTCTTCTATTGAGATCCCATTTTTAAATCTGCCGAAAGGTACCTATGTCTGCGTCTTGACTCGTAACAACATTCCACAATCAAGAATTTTTAACTGGTAATTCTCCTTTCTTCCACAAACACATAGAACTACTACAATGAGACTAACACAAACACTACCTGTCCTTTGTATTGCAATATTATTCTGGTTGTTTTCAGATCAATTATATGCGCAACCACAAGTTGACCCTCCGCCCCTATCTTCCGATGAATTTCCTATCGGACCATTCGAACTTTCAACTCTAAATTGGGGATCTGTTGATTATAGCGCAGACAATCACCCAACGATTCTTTTTCAAAAGATGAATGAAGCTGGATTCAATCTCTTCTATTCGGGAAACCGACCAGGAGGATGGACTAATTGGCAAACGCAGGATGCTACTTACTTTCCTAAGGGGATGAATATCTACCTAGGGGCAACCTATTCTGAATTTGAGTATAAGTACATTGGCAACAGGTTCGGGATTCCAGGCGCTGAGATTCGCGATTTCTTAGCTTCATATGAAAACGACAATGAGTTTGATGTTGAAAGAAATTGGCTCAATGAATTTTTGCAGAGTGGACATTTTTCGTATTGGACTACCGTAAAAGGGTCTGCGGTAGGGAGCGAGTGGCTTATCGATCGGAGTACAAGTGGCACATTGCTTGATCTAGATCTTTCAAAATCAGATCAATACCACGGGCCACAGCAAGACCTGTTTTATTATGGTGGTGACTATGATTATCGGTATACTCACGATCACGACATTATTGAAACCGACGACAATGGAAATTTTGTGGCTGATCACGGGCCCAAATATGCCTATGTTGATTTTATTTACCGATTAGATGGTTCACAGCCGTCTAGCAATGCAATTAGCACCAGGCCGAATGACCCGCTTTTTGCAGTTAATTATGATGCGAGCCTACCGACGACATCAGACAGGCAGATAATCATTACGTACCAAAAGTACCTTGATCAAATCAATTCCGGAAGCTATGCGCCCAAAGAAAGTCCGTATCTGACAAAGTTTCCTGCCCCCAAAGCTGGGATTGCATCTCAACCATATAATTATGCAATAGCCAGGATGAAAATAGATATAACGCAGGCAAACCACCTCGTTCTTACAATACTTACAAGTCAATCACCTGGGATATATGTAAGGGGATTTAGAATCAGATCAAAAGTAGCTGATAAGATATTAACAGGCGGGTGGGATTATCAAATCAGAAAGGATGCTTCCGCTATCAAAACTGCTGTAAAATCCGTGTCTAGTTCTGCATGGGATCATACACGGGGGATTGCTCTTGGAGGAGAAATGACTTATGAGGGTTTTAGAACACTTGCATATGTCGATCAAATTGTAGCAAAACAAATAAGGGAATTTGACTACTCTTTTCTGAGCACAAATATCACTCATAATAATTACCCGTGGTATAGAGCAATATATGAAGATCAAACAGATAAACCGCCCACCACAATTATGCAAGAAAATTTCGAAATGTTTCAAAAGGGACAATCGAGTGACGATCCTCCATTTGTAGCTTCCGACGCCATCCCTTTTGCGTATCGCCAGTCAGGATCTAACTTTATAGATTTAGGCTTCCCGATCAAGCAGGGGGTTGTTGGTTCCGGAACGGATAGATTTCAAGGCTATTTGGATTATACATCAAACATGCAGGGATATTTGAGTAAGTTTGATGAACTTTTTGGAACAGCAGCAGATGCCGCGTTCAAGAAAGCACCAGCAACTAAATGGTACACGTTACTTTCAACTATTCTAAATTTTAGGAATTCGGGTGATTCGAAAGATTGCAATGGAAGTACAAGCCCAACATATCCAATGTCGACGATTCGTTCTACCGATATTGGTGGGGGCAAAACTCTACTTGATCGAATAATCGAAGGTGCTAAGTCAGGAAATATTACTGATTATTTGGAACAGAACCACCACATCGATTACTCATGGATATGGAAGACGGATCACCTTGGCCTGCAGTATTGGGGTAGTGGTTGTGATATGCTGGTTTCTTCACGGGGTCCGTCGAAAAGTGAGATAAGGGCAGAAACTTGGGATGCCCTAGCGTGGGGAGCAACAGGGTTGTTTTTCAATAATGTTGGAAGTGATGGCGGTGAACAGATTGGAATAAGTGATAATGTATTTAATACGGATTATGACGGGAATATTCAGGGTTCGAGTACTGAAAAGGGCCTAATTTGGTACGGCTCCGGTGATTGTAACAACCCTTTTATTCCGCAGAGTTCATTCACGCACTATTTGATTCACAAAACATTTCCATCCTCTTGCACTGGGAACACAGACTATGACGGAGTATGGGATGAACAATGGGTTCCAGTGTCATTCGATCTCTCCCAGCACACTCTCGGCTACTATTTAGACAACAATAATATAAACGTGATTAACAAAGTCAGTGGCAATCCGCAGCGTGATGTGAACCCAACTCCATCAAAACTTCCATGCATAGATGGATGGGCTCCAACAACACTCGGAGATTTTTGGGACAAAAATTGGGGTGGATGTGGGGATCACACAAGCAGCACCGACCGAGCAAAACTAGCCTATTTTTTTGACGTCTCAGACCCTCGGGTAGTTAACGGCACTTGGCCAAATTATTACCCATATTCCCACGTACAATTCAAAGTTCCAATTCCAACCTTCTACGGCTTTCATGAACGATGGATAGGAGCTAAGCAATCAGTTTCGGATGTCATTCCCGTCGGCAAACGGCTTTCTGAACTTCGTTGGCAGGAGGTTGTCAATTACTCTCAAGTAACATCATTGCCGACAGATTTTCCAATTACGAGTATACATAGCCTTAAATTTGAGCCTGACGACTACCAAAATAGAACCCTCGCTACAGGAAGCGAATCCTTGTTACCAGAAAGTGGAGCAGAAGATGTACAGTCTAAGAGTTATTATACATTAACCCAATTCTCTGACCCTACTGAAGATTTAGCCCATTTCATACTTGTACTCAACAGGAGAATGTGGCCTATCAATTACGCTTCAGACGGTTCTGTAGTGATGTTAGATAAGTCTGCTAGTGCCACAAACTCAAGCCTATGGCAAAATATGCTTGGTGCTGTAGATGCAAGAAGATTTACATTCGAGCCATATCGGAATGTGCTTGATCCATCTCAGTTGTATACTTATTATTCAGTAACGAATCTTCGTACAGGAGTTGAAGAAGTAAAGAAATTTTCTGACAACTCCAACCATCCATCACACTCGATAGATTTCGAGCCAGGAGAGGGGACACTATTACGTATATCTCCTGCAACGAGTTTTCCTGTTGGTAAGAGTTCGCCTCTTGGGATGGCATATAACAATGGCCATCGTATTGCGGATTTTAAGAACAATCAACGGATTATTGTTTGGGAACGTAAAGGGAATATTCAGTATAACATCACCAATAATCCACATCAATCTACAGAAGACAACTATTCCGAAGAAGCAAATGCAAATTCATTTGGGAATTTCTCGGATGCAAGAAATCCATCTGTAGCGGTAAAGCATCAATCGACATGTACTTCTGGTACATGCTATGATACTGTCGCGATTGTATTCAGTGATGGTATACAAAATGGCACTCAGCAAGCGGTGCTTTTTGAGTGGGGGGTCAGACCAGTCTCATCGGGCACCTCTACTGTGGATGTAACCTGGCGAGGAAGTAAGGTCGTTTTCACACCATCAAATGGCGATCCTTGCCATGATAGTAATCATCCGGATCGATTCCCGACACCTTCGGTCGTCCCGACCAAAGATGGTTTCTTCCTTGCTTGGTCTGATCCCTCCACAAGCGATATTCGTCCAATGGTTGTTACAATCTCATCTTCGGGAGGCAATTCTATTAGTAGTTTCCCTCTAAATACACAACATGCCGATCCTAATTCACTCTGTGCATTATTTCCGAGTGTCGCGAGCAGAAGAGATTGGGCTGACTTCCCTAACGACCCTGAGCGGTTGTATTTGGTTTGGGAAGAACAATTCAACCCAAATGGTTCAAAACCAAATTCTCAAATTTATTATCAACGGTTTGACTATAATGCAGTAAATAATGCTTTCCTTTCACAATACTCTCAGCCGGAGCGTGTTACAAAAGACGCTCCTTATTGTGAACACCATCACCCGAATGTCGCCGTCGTTGATAGTAGGAAGTGGCAACCGATCATAGTTGGTGGCCAACAAGAGTATGTTATTGCGCCGGCACCGGGCGAACCCATTGTTACGTGGGAAATGGTTGAAAGTCGATGCAATTCTAAACTTGAATTTGGCAATGCAACGAATAATGTAGTAGTGGCACTCAGATCGAGGGATGCACTACCCCCCGTTCAGTTTGCATGGGGGTCCTTCACAACATTTTATCCAAAAAAGGATAATCTTCCATTGCCTCAAATTCGGGTCAAGACAACCGGTGCTTCTTCGCTTGATCCTAGCGATGATCAGGCTGTTGTATTCCAAGATACGTTCACCCGACAGATTCATATGGAACGCATTTCTTCAGAATCAACACCGAGTGACAACTCACTTTGGCAACATCACCAACTTCGGGATAAGGGGCTTTACCCAAATCAGTCTTTGCAGTTCGACAAGGTGGACGGGGGGAATGCTCGCACTTTCGCTTTCCGGGGAATTGATCGAACATATTCAAGTAATTCTGAAGATGATGGCTTATTTGCCGTCAGAATTAACGCTAGGAATGTCGGAGATGAGACTTCAATTCGTTCATCTCTCACTCAAACAATTTCTGTGTCGAGTAGCCAATCCTCATGTAATAAAGGGTTGACATATTCGATTGGTGATGGAGGAGGGTGTTCGACTTGCCCAACAACCAATCCGCCGGATACCAATCATAAATGGAAATACAACACAACAGACATTACCCATGTCGGAATGTTTCAAGTATACCCTCCTCCTGCAAAATATTGGCCTAGGACAGAGGATTCAATACGTACAAATATGTTCACAGTCCAGCTAGGTGATTCAATTCGGTTTGAACGAGAACTGGCAATTGATGATTCGGCGTGGATTTCAGAGACTTTCCCTTCTCAAATTGATACTCTTTCGATGTTGCTCGTATTGAAGGATTCCGTTTCACATCAAGTTGTCGACACATTAGATGGAATCATTATACAAGGTGGGACTACTCCGACGATCACCTCTATTAAAGTACCATTCCCACCTCCGGTTCCTGCACCACCAGTGGATTGTCCCCCGATTGCAAAACTCGCACATGTCTCAATTACACATCCAGTAGATAATCCATCTCGTATTCCTACTTCTGGCAAAGGCTATCTAACGATTATTTCTAATAAGGATACATCCAGCACTCTATACTTGTCCCAGATACAGGAGCACGATAGAACATTCCAGGATAACTATGTATATCCTGTAACAGATACCGGTTTTAAGAAACCTTCAACACCGAGTGTTTCATACATTACCAATCCTCTTGAGATCAGTGTGTATCCAAATCCATTTACGTTGCTTTCAGCCGTTGATGTTAGTGGCGCCAAGGGGATGCCCCTTACTATTGGCATATATGACCTCTTAGGCAGAGAAGTTAAAGGCATCTTCAACGATGTCATCGATAATCCCAACTTGAGGTTTATACTTGATGCGAGTTACTTTGCGAGTGGCAACTATTACCTAAGGGCTCAATCGGGCAATTTTGTAAAAACAATCAAATTGGAGGTAAAAAAATAGTCATATCCATTTTATAGATATTTTAAAGTGAAGGAGTGGCCGAAGTTGTTTTTCTTCGGTCACTTTTTGTATACATGGATAGACAAATGATAATTAATTCTCATTTAATATTCAGTAACTCAAAGATCAATACATGATATAACGGCATAAATACTTGTTCGCTAACTCCAATTAATGCCTATTAACATCGTTACTCAATCTCCATATTTTGCTAGCCAATCTTGAAAATCGTTAGGGAATTCAGACGCATACGTATCAAACTGGCGCATCCAAAAATTAGCAGAATCGTTATCCGATTCGTTATGAGATTCGTGCTCCAGAAACGTGAAGTTCATCCGTATTGCCAGCATTTTGAACCGAACGCCTTGATTATCGTACGGATTAAGTTGCAACATCTGTCGATATACTGCCAGTGCTTCGTTTGGAGTGCCCCGTCTCCATAACATATCACCGTACGCCTCGATTGCACGCAGTAGGTGTCGATTCTCTAACCACCCCCATATTAATCTATCTGGCCACTTGCCATTCACACAAACTATCTCAACAACACGACGGTATGCCTCCGCAATGTGAGCATCGCCTTCTTTTTCGTTGCCTATCTCGTATAACAGATCTGCAATCGACAAAATAGGATGCATGTACGTAGGGTCTAACTTATCCAGCTCTTTGAGAAGATCCATCAGTTGGATTAGTTCACCTCGCTCAAATTGGTCAAAATACTCGTAATATTGATCATCATACGGATGAGGCCTATCCTCAAATTCAAGATATTCCATACCTTTAGTAAACTATGTAACAGCAGTTCAAATAGTGAATTTACTCTCAATAATTCTTAACGGTGACTTTTGCATTTCAAATCCTTCAGTATTCTTTTTGAATAGACTTAAGCGCGCCTTTCAAGTGCAAGAAATCCCGATACCCTTTCCACGTCCCTTTCTTCCGGTAATAGGCCTCAGGATTTCTCGGGATTTCCGGTGGTATCCTCCCGTCCAGACAAAGTGCATGAAAGTGTTTTCTTGAGTCAACGTTGAGAATCCGAAAGAACGACTTGGCCAGATCGTAGTCCCAGTATCGCTTTCGTTGGTTTGCGATTCGTCCTGTACCGAGGAATGCTCCCCAGCCTTCAAACTCAGGATACGTTTTAACGGGATCGGACGGAATGGTATCCGGTCGCTTACCGGTTTTCCGCCATTTGAAGAACTGATGCTGCGTCCGTACGTTCGTTGAGCGCATATATTTCTTTGCTTCTTCATACGAGAGTCGCATCTTCTTTCTCGACTTCGTCCCTAACCAATCGTTAATATCGACCCAACCCGTATTCTTGTATATCTGGGCAGGGTCTGCCGGGATATTTCTCGGACGTTTTCCGCTCTTCGACCATTTGTCATACTCCCGCATGGTCTTGATCTTTCGTGACCGAACATAGACCCGAGCCTTCGCGAACGGTAAGAACTCAAACCCAATCCAATCCTGCCAACCCTTCCATCCTTCACCTCGATAGGTCAGGTGTGGGTTATAGGGAATGAACGGCGGTCGTTTTCCCGATTGAACCCACTGCATCCATTCTCGCTTACGCTCGAAGTGAAGTCTATGAACATAGAGCCTCGCCTGAGCGAATGGCAGAAAGGGCGGGAGACTCTTTTCCCGTGCATGCTCCCATATCCCTCGTTTACGGCGTAATACCCCTAGAAATGGGATATTCCGATACCGACAGGTTTGCGAGAGGGAGAGCATCTCTAAGTAGGTACGCAGTCCCCGAGGATGCATGACCCCTTTGAACCCACGCCGGTGCTGTGCAAATGCCTTGATCGCCGCCTCGGCGTTGTTGTTATTCCAAGGGATATTATCGTGATGAAGAAAGGTCCAGAGCTCGTCCCAGTGTTTCTGGAAGCGTTTTGCATATTTAGAGGCTAATTCGCTCGAATGAGCACAATCGACCTGCTTCCGATAGAACCGATCGGTATCGGATACATGCTTTTTCAGACGCGATTGCTTCAGTCCGTACTTCTCGATTGTCTCTACGATCTGCCGTAAGAGCGTCCGAAACTCCGATACCATCTCACCGAACTCAGTATCGAACGGGCTCTTGAACAGGTCGTCGTTGAGATCTCTAATGAGATGAATCAGACATTTTTGTCTCTGAACGTTGATCGCTTCATACGCCGGGAAGAAATCGGAGATCACTATCCCTTTATAGTCTCCGAGTATCTCTTTAATCACATCCGCAGAGCGTGTCGGCGAATAGTGGTAGAATACCGAATCAGGAGTAGCACAGACCCAAACATATCCGTTCTCACGGGCAAGTCTGACCGGAGTCTCGTCGATATGGATGAACGGACTATTGAGTACGATCCGCTGTATATACTCCGCTTCCTGTTTCCATGACTTATTCCACCACGTATATTTATTCATCACGAGGTATTGCGGACTGATCCAGATGCCGAACTGCTCTTGGATGAGTTGGCTGATCAGGGCGTTACTGAGTCGGTAGTTCACGTAATAATGGACTGCCAGAGCAAAGAGGTTATCCCCGTAGTGCATCATTCTCAGGCTACGGTTATTGGTTCGTCCGTCGCACTCGAGGCAATCCGAGTACCGTGTACGATGTTCAATGACGTGCTGACGGACTCCCGTACGGGTAAACGCAAGGTCGGTTTGAATGGTCTTGTAAAGTTTGGCTCCTTGACGCAGAGATCGTGAGCCGCAGCTCGGGCATCGTTTCAGTGGCGGAGCTACCGATATTTCATGGACATGCTTTGGCTGCCAGACCATCAGGCCTTTGGACGTCTTTTGAGGCCTTCGGCTTAAAGGGCTCTCTTTGGGTGTGTTCTTCTTTGGCTGTCCTCGCCAGTAGATCTTTTCCCGTTGATAGTTGAAATAGGAGGCTTTACTGATCCGGTCGTAATCTTCCCCAAACTCCGGATTGCTCTGGAGCCGAAATGGAGAGTGCCGTTTCATCTCGGACACCTGCTGAACGCTATCGGTAATCGCTCCCTCCGTCAGTTGACGGAACCAGTGGTGTAAGAGACTCAAGGCCATACAGTCGTCCCTGTTATACTGGATGAGGGCTTCTTGCACCGATACTTCGTTTGTCGCTTCCCAAGCCTTACGCCACTCGGTACTGCTATAGCCGTCTGCTATCGAGTCGGACCACGTGTACCCGAGAAACCCTGCCACTTCTTTGAGTCCGTTTCCGTAGGTAGGCGGATAGACGTGAGTTCTGAGATAGCCAAGCAGGTTCACCAATCGGGGTTCGAGCAGAGCCCATTGCTGTTGGTATGACTTTCCGAGTGCTTTTAGTACCGAACGCAGTGCTTTGGACTCGTAGCTTCCGTAGTGGTAGATCGGTGCATCGGGATACTGATGCAGAAGACTAAGGAGCTGAATGAAACACTCTTGTTCTTGTGATGGGGTATCGGCCCACCAGTGATAATATTTGGGTTCTTGAGACGTAGAAACGACCAGACAGCCGAGCAGATAGTATGACTGCTCTGTTGGAAGGCCTTCGAAGTCAATGAAGATCGAGACTCCTTGCGAATGAATATCCGGCGCTTGGATGACATAAGTTTTCTTATCCCTAATAGCAAGTGCCTTTAGCTCCCACTGATAACGATTAGTGATATGCAGAGCACGACTTCGCCTGCGGGGACGGAACAGGTGGGCAAGTTGAGTGATTGTTGTGATGCCTTTACGGTGGTACTTCTCTCGTACGGTCGGTGTCATGCCGGGAAGGAGGCTGATGCAATCGCGCTCTTGCAGTTGGGTATGGCACTTGTTTCGATACTGGCACTCCGAACAATGGGCGATCTTGTAGAACGGTGGTGGGCTTCCGTTTGATACTATGGCATACGTTGTACGAATCAACTCCTGAGCCTTTGTTATATACTTGGTTAAGAGTTTGGTATCTTTATGTGAGAACGAGGCCTCGGAGTGCTCAATCACCCATGCTGAAAGAGAGATTCTTTCGTTGACAGATAAACCGCCGAGTGTAGTTGGTGGTACAGATTCCTGTAGTGACGGTCCACGTGATAACTGCCATGCCTTGTAGGGGCAGTCAGCTATAGCTTGTAGTACTTTCAGTTGCATAGGGATATAGTTTTGGAGTTCATAGTACATACTCAGATGTCCCACAGAAATGTTCTGGAAGTATGTGGGAACACAATCTACCTGCCGAATTGACTGGTTCGTAATGAATGAGCACAGAAAAGCCTCCGGTTTCAAATCTGCTGTCTATAGCGTATGGTAAGTTCTGCTCGTGTCGGAAATAGGCAGAGTACTCATACATGCACAATGATCGTGAAGTATTTACCCGTGACCTTAATAAGGTATGGAGATACTCGTTCTTCGCTTGCACTATTGATGTAGCAACCTCAACCGCGACCCCAAGTGATGAGGTGCATTACATAGCCAACAATAAGAACTTTTTAAGGACTATGGCTTTCGATTTTTCTGCATATGCGTACAAAAGCGGGGTCAAAGCACCCTTGCTGACTTGGCTTTTGCGTTGCTTTGTTGACCTGCCGAAACATGCAAAGGCAGGTGGTGAGAACTTCCTCAATAGGTAGAAAGTGTGAGTGTATAATCGTACCCGCTTACCTGGGGTTCCAACAGAAAAGACCGGGACGCATCAACACCGCCCCGGCCTCCTCCTTTTCCGGTTAGTCGGATGTCGAACTGCTTATTTCATCAGTTCGACCTTCCGTGTGACAACAGTACTACCGCTTTGTACTCGTAGTAAATACATCCCACATGCAAGAGTGCTTCCGTCGAGCGTCAGATGCAGTTCACCGTTTGCAACATCCGAGTACAGTACCTGCATCCGTTTCCCGCCGATGTCATAGAGTTCGACCGTCGTTACCGCCTCAGCCGGAAGTGAGATGTTCACCGCCGCCGTGAGCGAGAGTGGGTTCGGGACGATAGACACCCCGAGTGGTTCGGTCGCAGTAACCGATGGCTGAGTCGTCGGGCGTTTATATGACGTCACCGGCAACGAGTCGTTGTCTTCATATTCGATATACGCCTGTACCAAACTATCCGTCTGCGACCGCTTCACCTCCATCGTAATAAATGCACTATCTGCTGGGCCTGTGTACATATACCGTGTTGAACTCGTATCAAGTCCGTACCCCGGGAAGTTGATCGCCGTCTTCGTGATCCATGCATGCTCGACCGTCCCGATGACCGACGAGTCACGGAAACTGCGCAGTATCAGATCGAGCGAGAGCGTATCCGTCCCACTTGCCAGCGAGTTACGAATGATCGTGATGTCGTTGAGATCGTAGCGTCTCGGTACGAGGATTGAGTCGCCGCTCTGTACGGAGAAGGTATCGGAATAGACCTCGATGGGATTCGGGGCTGTCGTCGGCCAACTCTCGCCGAGAATCGTCGGATCGGTCACATCGATCTGAGCCCACGAACGGGCAAGGGCCGGACCGCCGGACTTCTGCACCGTCACCGTCGGGACGACGCCGACAATACTGCTTTTGATCGACGTGCACGAGGATACTCCCGTACTGTCAAGCGAGAACTGCAACCGCGATACCATCGGAGCCGTCACATCGATGTATGGTACCCATCCATTGGTAATGCGAAGTTGCTTATCGGAGCCCGACGATTGTTCGCCGACAAACACGATCGAGCGCGGGACGCTCGATGTATGCGTTCGGTGGGAAATACTGTCGGTCGAGAGCGCAAGCGAGGGAGCGAGTCCGCGTTCACGAAGACCGCCGCGTGTCCAGCCCCATAACCACGATGCGAGATCCAGGCGGTGCGAGGTGAAGTTTTGCCACATCACTCGAACATAATCGAGATTATTCCGTGGGGAGATGATGCTCCCTCTCGGTTTGCCGACCACCATCACATCGCTGAGTGCAAATGCCCGGTTCTCGGCCGTCACAATCGGATAGCGGTATCCGGTCGAGGTCGTATCGGGTTTGAACACCAGGAAACTGCGTGCCCACGAGCCTGTTATCGTATTGATCGGCTGCGTCCGCGTTTTGAGTACGGGATACGACTTCGTATTCGACGTGTATCGCGGGGGTGCATTGATCTGTGCTTCCCACGTCACGTAGTCGTTGATCGAGGTATTCGACGGTATCGGAGTGGGCACCCCGTTCTTCCATGCGGTCGGTATATCGTTCTCATACCCGATGGTTGCGATACTTGGATGCTGGTTCGTGCAGTAGCTCGGCAATCCCCGTGAAATAATCGTCATGCCGTCGAGTACCGGGGGAAGCGAGTCGATACTCCACTTAATTCTGCGGTAGAGAATATTCCCGGCCTTCTGCCATGCCAGACGAATGGGCCACAGGCTGTCTGGGATCGGACGCGAGGAGACGGTCGGATACTCCGATTTCAGGAAGTCAGTCGTGTCCTTCACGCCGTCCTGAAAGAGATACGTAAACGGATCGTTCACCCAGACGACCTGCGTAATCCCCCCGACGGTATCGAGTTTGAAGCGGGCTCCCACGATACCGGGCAGTTTCCCTGCCGCCGCATCTCCGTTGAAGCCGGCCGCTACCATCCAGAGGTTATCGGATGCAGGAGTCAGTACTGGTGTCACCTCCCATAATCCCGACGAGGTATCGATCGCGTTATACGTGAAGTTCGCAAAGCTCGTAATCCATGCACTGTCGGGATGGCTCTGATAGGCTGCGAAGAGTTGGTTGTTCTTCCAATACACCAGTGCGACAGCCGTATCGTTACGGGCGACACAGACGGACGGACGCGCGCACGTCGTCGTGCCGTCTATGAGCGTCTCTCCGCCGGTGGCGGTGTTGTCGCCGTCGGACTCGATCTGGATCGACGCACTCGCGAGTCCGCGCGAGGCGTTGCTGACAAAGAGCTTTCCGCCCCGTGTATATGCCTCGATTGTACGTGTTCCTTTCATGCGTTCGGCGACGCGACGACCGTTGTTATATGCGAAATCCATCCCGGAGGTAGCCGCGCCCGTCGACGCCCGGATGGAGATACCCGGCTCGAAGTAGAGAAATTTCGCATCGCCCGGTTTGATATACACCGAGAACGACGAGTCGGGCGTCACGAGCCAGTTGGTGTCTTTTCGCCACAGGTCATGCACCACGTAGTAATGGCTTCGCATCGACGTCGGCATCATAGTCGTGTCGATCTTCAGCGTGACCTTCCGAACGTCGATATCCCCGTAGATCGAGCGGGCTCGTTGGTTTTGTTTGTTACTGGCCTCGAAGCCCTTGTTAAAGAACAGGCTGTCGTCATCGTCGCGGATCGATGGGTAGACGCGTGTGTTGACCAGAAGCGCGGCATAGTTCTTTCGGGCAGTCGTGACGGAGTCGAAGAAGAGTCCGACCTCGACGAAGGTACGATTCGCCGAATCGATGGCGGCCGAGTCGACGAACGTTTTGCCTCGCCCTCGTTGCCAGAGTTTGACCGAAGACGTGGAGAGCACTTTCAGGAACGCACTCGCCTCGGTCGCACTGTCAGACGGAGAGTAGGTATAATGACCGGGTGCCGTCTTGAAATGCGTATACGCTCCGAGCCATGTCATACGCGCAAGCGTATCGTACGCGGAATTGATTCTGCTAATGATGCGCGCAACCGTGCGGAACGTGTTCGAGTACCCGAGGTAATATGCCGGGAAGCCGCCGTTGACATCGTTCGTGTCGTTGATGAACACCACATGCCCACTGTCGTTGTTATTACTACCCCTTGCATGTCCGAAATTGAAGTCGTGAGACCATCGGAAGGTGTATTTGCCGCCGAGGGTCGACGACCAACTCTCGGGGCATAACAGCCCCGGTGCATTCACTCGCATCCGGGCATCGTCAAACCCCTGCGCATCGTTGAACGCCGTAATGCCATTGGCGAGTGCTCCGTAGGTGAGGCCAGAGATGGCTTCGGGAAACATGATCTGTTGATGCCACTCCACATTCTTCGGCAAGAAGACCCAGTGATGTGCCACCGAGTCCCAGTAGAGTGCAGGCGTCTTCACAGAGCCGTCTGCAATGTGTAGTTCTCCCCATGCAGGGATACCGAACTCGACCGCAAATTGCTTCCCCTTCGGATGGGCGCGAGCGATCAGCGTTGAGAGTCGAAGCGTGGAACTGAGAAAGTCCAAGCCGTTATTGAGCGTATCGAATGCCCGGTACGATTTATAGGGGTCACTGCTCGTGCGACGCGTGTAGAGTACGCCCATCGTCGTATCGGCCGTATTCGGCCACCCTAACGCGGGAGCGATCGTATTGGTATGCCCGTAGTATACATAATCGCCCGGGCACACACCAATATTGTACCATGGGGTCGCTTCGTTCTCATACATCGACGGTACCCTGCCGTCGTAGCTCAACCGGTCTCGCCGGTAATGAAGAATGTAATTTCCCATGTCCTGCTCGTGGATATGGCTATAGAGGTGGTACTTCGATCCGATAAAATCGATCAGTGCGAATGCCGGTTGCGAGTATGCATGGAACGGTTGCCACGTATCGAAGCCGAAACACTCCCAAAGACGGGGCGAAACGGCGGCGGCAATCTGGCTCATGGTAGAATCGAGTACGTCGTCGAATCCGCCGACGGCGCCGTTCGGCTCGCGTGAATGCGACGTGTCCCCGATCATCTTCCGGTAATAGAATTTATCCGCTGTCGTATCCTCGAATGCAAGTGAACGAACTCGGACCGAGTCTCGGTATGTCGAGAGGAGACGGATCTCCAATATTGGAAGCCTCTGAAGTGCAGTATCAAGAGGGTCGTCAACCAACGAATCGGGATGAATGTACGTCGAATATGCATTTCCAGAGCCATCTCCGAATTTTTGAAAGTTATTGTCGTTATTCAGTCGAACGCCATCAGCGAGTGAGAGCAAATCACTTGGGAGATTCTTCAAAATGAGATGCAACTGCTTAAATTTCCACGAGCGAGCGGCTGTCCCATTTGCAAGGGTATCCTGAACACGCCAGTCGTCATCGAGCGAATTATAGATCGACTTCGTTATGACTGTATCAATCAGAGCATACCATCCGGGATTACTCGGTTGCGCGGCAGTTCTATAGGGTACCATTGGCAGCACCGATTGACCTGTTGGAAAGCTTAACGGTACAACACCGTGTTTGAACAATACTTGCAATCGAACCAAAGGAAGGCTGTCCGTGGGTCGTCCATTTGCAAGTGCAGTGTCGATTTCGTTCGCAACATTGAACACTGCCG
The DNA here is from genome assembly GCA_018266755.1 of Bacteroidota bacterium. NCBI lineage: Bacteria > Pseudomonadati > Bacteroidota > Bacteroidota bacterium. The sequence goes on along the minus strand of JAFDZW010000010.1, from coordinate 1,437 downwards.
TAACAGAGAACCCTCGGGCGTAGTCGAAGAATGTGTTGGTGTCAGGGTAATGGTATGGCCCTAACACTCGCCGATACCCACCGGAGATCGGGTAGAAATATCGATTGCTGGACTCGATGAACTGGCCATTGGCATTGCGAATATCGGACATACCCAGAATGACTCTCCCTTCATCGCCATAGTTGACCCGTTGATCCACCCCGCCATACCGATACGTATGAAATGTATCGATAACATACGCATGCTTCGCAGGGTAGAGACTAAAGGGTGAGATATCGTTTGAGTCGTAGGTGTTATTGAATGACCTCGCATCGGGGTTGATCCCATTTGCATCGTTATACCTCCACATCAGACCATTGAGGAATCGGTCGGGGATGCGATACGGGAGCGCATAATACGGGAGCTGCTTGAACCGGGCGACATCCCATGGTGCGGGAGCAATCGGGTCGACACCTGCCGTTGTGGAGCCCACAATACTATTGCTATATCCCGGGTTGGCCACAAGGGTACTCCACTCTCCGTCCCAGTTGACGCCGAGTGAGTCGAGCTGTCGGTGAAGTTGTGCCGTATCCGAGGATTGCCAAACTTCGCTGCCTGCGAGAAACATCGCAAATCGAATGGCATGTTTATTCTCCCAGCCCTTCGGTACGACAATTTGGGCCGACGATCCGGAAACAAGAATGAGTGGTAGCACTACAGACAATACTACCGTTAGGCGCAGTGCGCAGTTAATCGTTTTCATGTGTATGTTCTCCTTATCGTTGGACCGTGATCGAACCGGTAGCTCTACCTTGCGTGGTGGACAAGGTGAAATAATACACTCCGTTCGGAAGCAGCGTAGCATCGAACGGCTGTGTGTGCGTTCCGACATCCTGGAGTTGTGGCGCGGTACTGGAGACGATAACCCCTCGCGCATCGGTGAAGGTGAACGAGACCGTAGTCGCCGAAGGCAGCACATACTGAATCGTGGAAGCCCCCGGAGTGGGGTTTGGATAGACCTGGACACTCAGATCAATCATAGGTTGCTGTGGCACACCCGATGGCAGACCGCCGGTGGTCGTGCGGTAAATATTGCTACCTACGCAAATGACCATAACACTATCGTTGAGCATAGCGACACCATTTAGCTGTGCTGACACAGGGAATGGTAATTGTTTCCATGTCGTGCCTGAATCAGATGTTAGCAACACTCGACCTCCCGATCCGACAATTACACCGTGAGCAGCATCACGAAATGAGATGGGGCCGAGTAATGGTTTCGGAAGTATATGAACCGTATCCCATGTTGTGCCTCCGTCTGTGGTTCTTCCGATATAGCCTTCGGCACCTGCAACATAAACTAATTGATCAGACAACGCTGTGCAGTACCAAATATCGGCAGGTATCCCGGTGTACACCTGCTTCCATGTAAGTCCCGCATCGGTTGACTTCTCGCAG
>JAFDZW010000009.1:5071-5232 GCA_018266755.1 Bacteroidota bacterium | reverse complement strand
CATCACGCTCATGACGAACGGCAGCTCACTGACACCGAGCTGGCGTGCCGCAGCCACGCCGATCGGGAACATCAGCACGGCCGCGGCATTGTTGGTCAACAACTCGGTCGCCAGCACCGTCAGCACGTAGATCACCACGAGCGTGCCCCAGGGATCGTTGC
>JAFDZW010000009.1:0-4948 GCA_018266755.1 Bacteroidota bacterium | reverse complement strand
GACGATGAGCTGGTAATCGATCGAGCGACGCGCCTGGCCCTGGTTGACGCAACGCGTCGCGATCATCGCTGCGGCTGCCAGCAGGGCACCATAGAGGGTATCGACGTCAAATACGGTCGTGCCGATCACCAGAGCCGCGAGAATGCCGAGTGCGATCGGTGCACGTGAATGATCGGTGGCGGTCGATTCATCGACAGCGCTGACCAGCAGAAAGTCGCGCGCATAGCGATGGTGCCGCGCAAACTGGGCACTTGCCTCGATCAGCAGCGTATCGCCGGCCTGCAGCACGATGTCGCCGAGTTTGCGATGCACGCGTTCGCCGCGTCGTGAAACCGCGATGACCGCGCCGTTGTAGCGATTGCGAAAACGGGATTCCCGGATCGTGCGTCCGACACACGGAGAAACCGGCGAGACCACAGCTTCGATCAGGCAGCGCTGGTTGTGCCGGACGGCCAGTTTGAATATCTGGTCGGTTGCCGGCCGCAAGCCACGCATGCGGCGCAGATCAAGCACCGAATCCACGATGCCGACGAAAACCAGCCGGTCATCCGCGCGCAGGATTTCCTGCGGGGCGATCGCCTGCACCACCCTGCCCTCACGCACGATCTCGATCAGATAGAGTTGTGGCAGCGCACGCAGGCCGGCCTCTTCGACGCTCAGTCCGACCAGCGGTCCCTGCTCCTCGACGATCATTTCGAGCGTGTACTCACGCGCATTGGCAACCTGCTCGACTGCCGAGCGTCGGGCCGGCAGCAGCCAGCGGCCGATCGTCATCAGATAAAGGCCGCCGACCAGCACACATGGCAGCCCCACCCACATCGGATCGAACATGCCCAGAGGTGCAAGCCCTTGCCGCGCGATGAGTCCATTGACAACGAGATTCGTACTCGTGCCGATCAGCGTGCACATGCCACCAAGAATCGTCGCATAGTCGAGCGGCAGCAGCAGTTTCGACGGGGCGTGTCCAGCACGGCGACTCCATTCCTGCACCGCTGGTGTCAGCATCGCCACGATCGGCGTGTTGTTGACGAAGGCACTGAGCACGCTGCTGGTACCAATCAGCCGAAACTGCGCGCGACCGAGAGCACCGGGCTTACCCAGCACGAACGCGGCAATCCACTGGATGCCGCCTGTCTCACGCAATCCGGCCACGGTGACGAACAGCACCGCCACCGTCAGTACGCCGGGATTGCCGAAACCGCTGAGCGCTTCACCCGGTTTCAGCACCCCCGAAACCAGCAGCACTGTCATTGCTGCCGCCAGGATCATGTCCGGTCCGATGCGACTGACCGCCAGCATGACCAGCGTCCAGAGCACCACGGCGATCGTCAGCCAGCCTTGCCAGTCCAGCGCATAATCGTGTACTGCCAAACCGGAATCTCCCTCGATAGCCTGAACAGAACCGGAGCGTCAGTCGGTGTAGCCCCTGGGGAACATCGACTGCCAGCGCCATGCGTCGGTACACATTCGTTCGATACCGAATTCCGCCCGCCAGGCCAGAATTTCATGTGCCTGCCGTGGATCCGCATAGCACTCGGCAACATCGCCGGCACGCCGGTTGACGATGCGATAAGAAATCCTCCGGTTACTTGCCCGCTCGAAGGCCTGCACGAGTTCCAGTACACTGTAACCGCAACCGGTACCGAGATTGACCGTCATGCTTTCGGGCACACGCAGCAAACGATCGACCGCTGCAACATGGGCCTTCGCAAGATCGACGACGTGTATGAAATCGCGTACGCCCGTGCCGTCCCGGGTCGGATAATCACCGCCGAACACACTCAGAAACTCGCGGCGACCCGCAGCCACCTGACAGACAAAAGGCATCAGGTTGTTGGGAATACCCGTCGGATCCTCACCGATCAGGCCGCTTTCGTGAGCACCAACCGGATTGAAGTAACGCAGGATTGCGGCGTGAAAGTCCGGATGAGCCGTACAGACATCACCGATCAGTTCCTCCATGACCAGCTTGGTTCGGCCATAGGGATTCGTGACCCGCAACGACGCACTTTCGGTGATCGGGCAGGCTTCGGGTTGCCCATAGACGGTCGCCGATGAACTGAACACCAGCCTGGAAACCCCGGCAGCCTGCATCGACTGCAGCAGTCCGATCGTGCCCCCGATATTATTATCGAAATAACGCAGCGGCTGCGTGCACGATTCGCCAACGGCCTTGAGAGCCGCGAAATGTATGACCACATCGACGGGATGGCGTGCAAAGATATCTGCCAGCGCGTTTGCATCACGCACATCGATTTTTTCGCAAGCCACGGACTGGTCAGTGATCCGTGCAAGCCGTTCGAGCACACGCGGCGAACTGTTGCAGAAGTTGTCAACAAGCAGGACTTCATACCCGCGAGCGAGCAGTTCGACGGCCGTATGCGAACCGATGTATCCGGCACCGCCCGTCAGCAGGACCAGTGACATCAGCGACCTCGACCAAGGTGAATCCACCTGCCAGGCATGCAAAAGGTCACGCGAATACACTGACGACCGGTTTCGCCAAAAAGCGGATCACATCGGTCAAATACATTTTGTATCACGATCGATTTTTACCTGTGGAGCCCGTCACGCGGCAGCCGCTTCGCATTAAAAATGTGCTTCCCCAGCCCGGCGCTTATTTACTCTTGGTATATGCGTACTGATATACATACTTACCGGCTCCGTAGCGACTGCCGATCTTCGTCACATTATTGAACAATACCCCTCGAAGATTGATGCCGGCCTGCCGCAGACGCTTGACGCTGACCTCAATTTCCCGCATCGGGTTCGCTCCGGCCTTGACAACAAGCAGCGATGCACCGGCCAGCCGACCAACGACTGCTGCATCGGTCACGGCCAGCACTGGCGGTGAATCGATCAGTACGTGATCATACTGTTTTGAAACCTCGCCGATCATCTGGGCAAACTTTTCGTGCAGCAGCAGTTCAGATGGATTTGGCGGGACTGCACCGGTACTCATGATGTCAAGATTCTGGACCAGCGTCGGCCGGATCGCCCCATAGACATCCACCTGCCCACTGACGAGATCGGACACGCCCTGGCCGCGCGGCAATCCCGTATATTCATGCAGATGGCCGCGGCGCAAATCGGCGTCAATGATCAATGTTCTGCGTCCAGCACTCGCCAGGACCGCGCCGAGGTTCATGCTGACGAAAGATTTGCCAAGCCCCGGACTGGGGCCGGTCACCATGATGACGTTGTTCTTGGCTTCCATCAGCACAAAATGCAGCGTCGTGCGCAGACTGCGCAAACTCTCGATTGCCAGATCATCCTTGTCCTGACTGAACAGAATCAGGTTGAGACCGGAATTATTATGCAGTTTACGACTGAGCTTGTCCTGCAATTTGCTATGTGGGATCGTAGCGTAGACTGGAAGGCCAAGTCCTTTCTCGATCAGATCAGGGTCCTCTACTCCACCGCGCAGTGCGTGCCTGACAAAAGCCGAAACCACACCCAAGAACATTCCGAGCACCACGGCAACAGCGATGACCAGCGGCACTTTTGGTTTATCCTGCTGTATAGGCACAACAGCGTGATCGATGATCCGGACGTTGCCAACCGTTCCTGCCTTGGCTACCTGCAATTGTTGCGCATTATTCAGCAGAGTGATGTACAGATCAGTCGCAACCTTGGCATCACGCTCAAGCTGCAAAATTTCCTTCTGTGCATCTGGCAACACTTGCACTTTGCGGTCGATGTCCTTCAGAACATTGCTCAAGCGTGAAATTTGAGCGTCAATCGCGACTACCTGCGGATGTGAAGCCGTAAAACGCTGCGTGAGTTCATCGCGCTTCTGGCGCAGCTTGACGATATCGGACTGTAATGTTACCGATTGATCCAGCACATCAAGCGTTTCCTTCTGCAGGTCGACCGAGCCAGCTTTGATGCGATATGCATTCAGTGTTGCAATCGCGCTATCCATATTTTGTTTCAGCATCGGCAACTGCTTGTTCAAAAATGCAAGCGTCTGCTCAGCCTCAGCCGATTTACGCTCGACATTCTGACGCAGATACAGATCGGCAATCTCGTTAACTGTCCGCGTCGCAAGCTCCGGATCGTAACCACTATAGGCAACACCAACAACGCCTGAGAGTTTTCCCTGCTCAGCCACCTTCAGGGCATCTTCGAGGTCTTTCAATGCACTGAGTTCATCCTGTTTGACAATCTTGAAGCTTACATTGGGGCGTGCCTGTAAATCGGCAACGAAAATGCGCAATGTTTCGCGCCCTATGCGTACCTCGGCAGGCTGACCAACCACACCCGTAAGAACCGGGTTCTTATCAGGATCGAAAAGTGTGTAATGTCCATCCTCACCAGCAACAAGCTTAAGCTTGTTGTTATAATATGAAATCGGCACCTTAAGTGACTGAATTTTCAGCACCTCACCGCCCCATGGAAAATTGGCAAGAAACTCGACTGGCGGCGATGCCAGCCCCTCTTCCGGAGCCAGATAACGCGCCCAATTTCTACCAATCACCGGCAGATAAGCAGGCTCTACTGTAATATCGAGTTGCAGATTTTCGATTGTCTTCGCAAGTACCAAGCGCGATGTAATGATCTGCATCTCGGCCTCTGTCGGCGACGGCGTACCGAGCATTTCGGCAAAATCGCCGAGCGCAGAATCTACAGAGCTTTTACTCTGTTCGATCTGAATCAATGCATCGACGGCGTAGATCGGCCTAGCCATAAACGCATATACGACACCAAGCATCCCCACCATCAGCGCAACAGTAAAAATCAGACCCTTTGATTCTGAAAGCACCGCAAGATATTCACCAAGATCAACATCGTCGCCACCAGCATCCACTGCACCGACGGCATAATGCACATCTGGAGTCTGCTTCATTGAATTCTGATTTCCTGTAGACGCCATGAATGGCTCCAACCTTAATTGCCACCACGAACCTGGGTCGTAGTCGATCCTTGGAAAAGCGGGAAACTGGTG
>JAFDZW010000008.1:25553-25986 GCA_018266755.1 Bacteroidota bacterium | reverse complement strand
GGTCTACGGCACGCTCGGCAGGGACGACCCGGCGTTCACCGAATGCACGCCATATGCGCCGAATTCGCCGTACTCGGCGAGCAAGGCCGGCTCGGATCACCTGGTGCGCGCCTACTTCCACACCTACGGTCTGCCGGTGACGACCACCAACTGCTCGAACAACTACGGCCCGCTGCAGCACGCCGAGAAGTTCATCCCGACCGTGATCCGCAGCTGCCTGGAGGGCAGGAACATCCCGGTCTACGGCGACGGCAGCAATATCCGCGACTGGCTGTACGTCGAAGATCACTGCCGCGGCATCGAGCGCGTGATCCGGCGCGGGCGCCTCGGCGAGACCTACAACATCGGCGGCTGCAACGAGTGGAAGAACCTCGATATCGTGCGCCTGATCTGCAGTCTGCTGGACGAACGCCGGCCCGAGGCCGCACCGCAC
>JAFDZW010000008.1:0-25537 GCA_018266755.1 Bacteroidota bacterium | reverse complement strand
GGCCATGACTGGCGCTATGCGATCGACGCGACGCGCATGCGCGAGGAACTCGACTGGGCGCCGGTCGAGAGTTTCGAGACCGGGATCGTCCGGACGGTCGACTGGTGTCTTGGCAACTTGTTCAGGTTAATTTAATGCCATTGATATTGAAGTCGTTAGAATTTCTGAAATGCGCATGGCTACAACGTTCGTTACTTCAGGACTTGATTAAGCGGGATATCCAAGGTCGTTACAAGGGGTCTGTGGGAGGAGTGTTTTGGTCATTAGTTACGCCAATATTAATGTTGGGTATTTACACATTTTTCTTTAGTGTAATATTCAAGGCTCGATGGAGTGACGCTAGTGAAGGTAAAATGTTTTTTGCGGTAAATTTATTTGCAGGAATGATTGTTCATTCAATGTTTTCAGAATGCGTAAATCGCTCTCCTAAGTTGATTCTTGATAACGTGAATTTTGTAAAGCGAGTTGTGTTTCCGTTGGAATTGTTGCCGTGGGTGGGGATGGGGACTGCAATTTATCATGGAGCGGTAAGCTTTATAGTTTTGCTGGTGTTTACGCTGATAATAAATCAAGGTGTTTTGCCATGGACAATCGGATTGGTGCCTTTTATCTTGATTCCACTGTGTATGTTGATACTGGGGATTAGTTGGTTTTTAGCATCACTGGGTGTATACCTGCGTGATATAGTTCAAACGACCACATTGTTTACAAGCATATTAATGTTTATGAGTCCGGTATTTTACCCGGTTTCTGCACTGCCGGAAGCGTATCGGCCGTTGGTCTATATTAACCCGCTAACATTAATTATAGAGCAATTAAGAATGGTGCTGGTTCAAGGTCAAGTTCCTAGTATGATCGAATGGAGTCTCTTGCTGGTCGTTTGCTGGATAATATGTATATTGGGATATTCTTGGTTTCAAAAGACACGCAAAGGGTTTGCAGATGTTATCTGAAATTGTGATTCAAGTAAAAGATGTCGCAAAAAGCTATGATATATATAATCATCCTGTTGATCGATTAAAGCAAATTTTATGGAGAAATAAGCGTGAATTTTATAGGAAGTTCTGGGCATTGCAAGGAATTAATTTTGAAGTTAAAAATGGAGAGACAATAGGTATTATCGGTAGAAATGGTTCAGGTAAGTCTACGCTGTTGCAGATTATATGTGGGATACTGACGCCTACTGTAGGGCATGTCAATGTGAAAGGTCGAGTAGCTGCTCTATTAGAATTAGGGGCTGGGTTTAATCCAGAATTTACAGGCAGAGAGAATGTTTATTTAAATGCGGCAATCCTTGGTTTAAATAAATCAGAAATTAACGAGCGATTAGAAGATATTTTTGCTTTTGCTGATATTGGAGGATTTGTTGATCAGCCGGTAAAAACATACTCAAGTGGCATGTTTGTAAGGTTGGCGTTTTCAGTAGCGATCAATGTGGAGCCACAAATTCTGGTGGTTGACGAGGCGTTGGCTGTTGGGGATGCTGCGTTTCAGGCAAAATGCATGGCACGTATGCGACGACTAATGGACGTAGGTGTTACTGTGCTGTTTGTTAGTCACGATTTGGCAGCGGTTAAAGCGCTTTGTCAGAAAGCAGTATTGTTAGAAAATGGTCGAATGCGAGCATTTGGATCAACAGAAACGGTTGCAGATGAATACTTGCGATTAATAAACGAGGGTCATTCTTCTGTGCAAAATTTGCCCATAAAGTCAGTGTATGAAAAAAATATTGATACTGTAGGGGCAAATAAAGTTAGTGTCGGGAATGATGAGAAATTTAAAAAACTGGCTGCTATACAAAGATTGGGTAACCGCAAAGCTGAGTTTTTGAATGTTGAAGTTTTAGACAATGAATGGCGGCCAAGTGAAGCATTTTCACATGGCGATGTAATGATTTTACGCATGATAATAAAAGCAAATACAGAAATAAATTATCTCGCATTCGGTTATCATATACGAGACCGAAATGGGATCGATGTTGTATACGCGGATAACCTGTTGGAAAAAAAGGAGTTACGTAATTTGGTTCCAGATGACATTTATGAAATTCAATGGAGTTTTAGCCTGCCTTTAACAAATGGACATTATAACGTGGCTGTAGTTGTTTCGTCACCGGTAACCACGGTCAGTGATGTTGTTAACTGTTCTGATCTTGCAATTTGTGACTTTGTATCAGTTGCAGGTCAATTTCGGGTGCATGGAGATACGCAGATTCATGGATACGTCAAACTGGAGAACAAAATCAATTTGCAAAGGCTCAAGTAGATGTTTAAAAAATTCTGGAATCTGACGAAAAAGCGCATCCCTTGCTTTATGCTTGTGTATCAAAATTATGAAATAATATGCCGTAGTATTGAAGCAATGATGAATTTTCGCGATCAAATTGAACTGTTTATCATTGAGAATCCAAGCGACGAGAGTATAAGGATTCGTGAACGACTTGACTATTACATGCGGATGGGCTTGGTAAGCAAATGTTTTTTGTTTGATGAAAACATTAGCAATAATGCATTTGAAGTTATTTTGCGAAAAGAATTAAATTATTCAAAATACGAGTATGTGCTGGTTACAGATGGCGATCTCTTGCCAATGGATGACGATTGGGTGAATGAAGAGCGTCAAATTTTAAGGAAAAATCCAGAAGTATTTTGTATCGGCGGTGATTTGGATATGGGAAATCTGCCCTTGAATACCTTTCCAGATGCAAATGATTGGATGCCTTTAAGCAAGGCTGATCATGGTGATTATATGGAGGCTTTTACGGGTGCATATTTTTTAATGTTTCGTAGCAGTCAACTTCAGTCGTTGATTGAATATTTGAAAAAGCACAATTTACGATTTCGAGATGGCGTTATTGCAAGTTATTGCAACGAGCAAGTGGGCCTTCGTTGGGGGCGTACTAAAAAATCCCGATTTATACATTTGACATGGGATTTGTATCGAGATACAAATCATCCTTATACAAAATTCAAACGTGAAATCCCGTTTTCGACACATTGGAATCATGATCGCTATGCAGGGTACACTGTTCGTCATTTTCGGTGTGGGTGTTTTAAGGACTGTCATCAATCGTTAGTATAATAAATAGAAATAATATCGGGAGGGTAGTGTTATGCCTACGATTTATCCACTTGCACGTATTATAGGGAGGGATCATATTGGCTTTGGTGATCCTGTAATTATTGATGATTTTGTATTTATATATGCCAAAGTTCCGATGCAAATAGGTAATTATGTTCATTTTGCTGCATTCACGTCGGTGATAGGCGTTAAAGAAATTAAGATAGGTAATTTTGTCGCATTATCTCATGGGGTGAGACTGCTGACCGCAAGTGACGATTTTAAAGACTGGGGGTTTGGTAATTCAACAGTTCCATTTGAGTATCGAAATGTACGAAGTGGATCAATACAGATCAATAATTTTTGTATAATTGGGGCTAATAGCGTGGTGCTGCCTGGCGTGACGATCGGTGAAGGGGCAACAGTTGGCGCCTGTTCAGTTGTAACTAGGGATTTAGAGCCGTGGGGGGTTTATATAGGAAATCGCAAAGTCTCAGAGCGGAATCGAATTGGTGTTTTTGCTAACTATGCCAAGTTTCAGCAATCTTTTGGATGCCGTTGATTATGTTGCGACCACATGTATTTTCAGAACCAATCTATGTCACCCGTCCCTTGTTGCCGCCACTGACAGAATATACAGCGCTATTGGAGCAGGTTTGGGAGTCTGGATGGTTGTCTAACAACGGTGATCAGCATAAAGCATTAGAAGTCGCGCTTAGTCAATATCTTCGAGCTCCAAATCTGTCCTTATTTAATAACGGTACAATTGCGTTAATTGTTGCATGTCAGGCATTGCGTATAAGCGGTGAGGTTATTACGACTCCTTTCACTTTTCCTGCTACGCCGCATATTTTGTCTTGGAATAACGTGACTCCTGTATTTGTAGATATTGACCCTGTTACGATGACGATCAATCCAGAATTGGTCGAAAGAATGATTACTAACCGTACAAGTGCAATTCTTGGGGTACATGTTTATGGGCAGCCATGTGCAGTGCACGCATTGCAAAATATTGCAGATGCTTATGGCTTAAAAGTCATTTACGATGGTGCACATTCGTTTGGCACTGAAATTGATGGATGTCCAATCACTGAATATGGTGATGTTACGATGCTGAGCTTCCACGCCACTAAATTATTTCATACTGCAGAAGGAGGGGCATTGGTCGTAAGAGATTTAAAATTAAAGGAGCGCATTAATCTGCTAAAAAACTTTGGTATAAAAAATGAGTCAGAAGTTATGATGCCTGGGATTAATGGGAAAATGAATGAACTTCAGTCCGCACTCGGACAGGTAGTGTTGAAATATTTGGATGTTGAACGTGAGCGCAGGCAAGAAATACTAAATGTATATATAAATCGTTTATCTGAAATAGAGGGGGTAACTTGTTTTAAGCTGCCCTTGAATGTTCGAAACAGTCTGCAATATTTTATCATACGAATATCTGAAGATAAGGCTCGATATTCGAGGGACGAAGTGCATGAGCAATTAAAAAAATTTAATATTTTTACGCGTAAATATTTTTATCCGCTATGTAGCGAGTATAGTTGTTATCGTATGTTGCCATCCTCACGAAAAGATCATCTTCCTGCATCACACTTGGTGGCAAATCAGGTAATGGCTTTGCCATTTTATGGAGGGTTGGGGAGTGAGGGGGCTCATCAGGTGTGTGATGCACTAACTTATATACTTGGTAAAACATCAGCATGAGCCAGTCAATTCCGCGGGTCAGTGTGATCGTTGCGTCTTATAATCACGCTTCGTACATTAAAGCCGCTATACAAAGTGTGCTGAATCAAACGTGGCAAGATTTTGAAATCATTATTACTGATGATGGTTCTGTTGATGAAACGCCATCATTAGTTTTGGAATTGAAAGATCCAAGAATTAACTTGTCGGTATTTGATGAAAATCGCGGGGCATGTATCGCGATGAATGCGTGTATTTCGCGGGCGCGAGGAGAGTATATTGCGGTATTAAATTCGGATGATTTGTTTGCTCCAGATAAATTAGAACGCCAAGTTGCATATCTTGATCAAAATCCAACAATAGGGGGAGTGTTTAGTTGGCCGAGTTTAATTGATGAGCGAGGTAAAGAATTCTTAGATGAGTCACACAAAGATTATCTTGTTTTTGATGTGCAGAATCGTTCGCGTGCGGATTGGTTGCATCACTTTTTTTATCACGGCAACTGCTTGTGTCATCCAACGTTGATGATTCGTCGTGCATGTTACGATCGTATCGGTTGTTATGATGAAAGACTTGCACAAGTGCCGGATCTTGACTTCTGGATCAGGTTGTGCAGCGAATGTGATATTCATGTAGTAACAGAAAGACTGACATTTTTTCGAATCAGGGATCATTTGCAAAATGCAAGTGCCGCGCGAATCGATGTGCAAATACGTGATTTGTGGGAGCGCCAGAAGCTTTATTTTCATTACTTGAGTTTGAATGAAGGGCTGTTTAAGGAGGTTTTTTGTAAAGACATTGATCGCTTAGGAATAAATGGCGTCAGTTTGCCTATAAAGCTGGCTTTGTTGGCAATTGACGCCGGCTCTCCGCATCACCAAGCGTTTGCTCTGGATTTGCTATTTAATGTGTTGGGAGATAAAAAAAATGGACGTAATGAGTTGGCGGCATCTGAATTTATTCGCTTGACAGCTGCATGTGATTTGCGTGGATTAAGAGATCGTGATCAATATTTGAAAGATATCAAGGATATGCGATGTGCCGCTGAGCGGGATGCTGCAACTATCATGGATATGTATTTTAATATAAAACAAAAGGCAAAAGAAAATCTTGACTTAAAATCGGAATATCACCGCCAGATTTCTGTGAATAGTGAATTGGAGTTGGCCTTGCGAGGGTTGCAAAATTATTCTCATGAGCAGCAGCTTGAGATTGAGAAATTAAGCCAATTGCGCTTGGAGCATTTGCAGGAAATTGCAAATTTATCAGGTTTTATAAATGCACGCGAAAAAGAGTTGACTGTTATTCACTCGTCACGTTCGTGGAGGCTGGTTAGCCTGCTGCGGGCAATGAAGGCAGTAGTCGGGTCTCGAAGAAAACAAGTTCTTATTCGTTTTGCAAAAAATCTATTGATCTCGTTTCGCGGTGAGTTGAGACGGCAGGGGTTGATTGCCCTCACAAGACGCATTCCTTATTATTTTCGTAATTACCGTGTGTATGTGCAATTACTGGCTAGTAGGCCACCTGCTGCGGATGGGGGATTGTTCAATGCGGTCCCGCCGGTGTCTAATAATAATGTTCGGCTGCATCCCGATTTAATCAATATCAATGAAAGAATATGTGTGAGTGTGTCTGTTGTGATTCCTACGCTGAATGCAGGCTTTGAGTTTGGTTGGTTGTTGCGTAAATTGCAGGCTCAAGCTGGATTGGGAGAAATTGAAGTTGTCATAGTAGATTCTGGGTCGACTGATGGAACTGTCGAAATTGCCCGTGCTGCGGGTTGTCTGGTTGTCCAGATTAGCCCAGAACAGTTTTCGCATAGTTATGCGCGAAATGTCGGGGCTGAGGCTGCTCGTGGCGATTACTTGCTGTTTATGGTGCAGGATGCATATCCGATCGGTGACTTTTGGCTTTATGGGATTTTGCGCTATTTGTTGGACCATGAGGATGAAAGACTGGTTGCTGCTTCTTGCGCTGAATATAGTCGTAGTGATAGTGATATGATGTATGACTCCATGATTAATACTCATTATCGATTTCTCGGGTGTCTTGATTACGATCGTATAGGAGAATACCAAGGCGATGATCATATGTCGTTGCGTTCGTTGGGGCAGCTTAGTGATGTGTCTTGTTTAATTAAGCGCACCCTATTTTCCCAATATCGATATCGAGGTGATTATGCCGAAGACTTGGATTTGGGTATCCGTTTGATTCGGGATGGATATCGTGTTGCGATGCTTGCTTCTGTGAAAGTTATTCATTCTCATAATCGACCAGCATACTATTATCTTAAGCGTTCGTTTGTTGATGTGATTTTTTTGGTTAATTTGTTCGATGATTTTATTTTTCCACATGTCGAATCATTTAAAGGCCTTGTGATTGGGATTGTTTCGACGGCAGGTCATCTGACGGAGTGTCTGGCAGGTTTTGATGTATATGCAAGTTCCACTCCTTTGTCTGATGATTTGTGGGGGCAGATACAGAATTGGCGTCGTGGGTTTGTTGTTCTAAGCACAAAGCGCCGTTCCATGCTGGGTGATGCGCGTCTTGATGATTACATCAACCATCTTGCTGATCGCTATTTGGAGGGCGAGGGCAAGATTGTTGGAGATGAGCAATACGAAGCAAGGCGTTTTCTTGATGCTTTTCTGGCTCGGTTGGAACATTTTAATGCGTTTGCCATAAATATATATGGTGCTCAAGATGCAACTGTAAGAGAGGGTCTGCGCAATGTGATTTGCAAAACTTTTGCCGCAACAGTCGGTTCGGCTCTTGGTTTCATGTATATGGATCAGGCTCGGGGCGGGGAGGGGATAAGCGCAATGGCTGAGGAAATCAAGAGCGAACTCCAGGCGGGTATTTAATGCGTATTTTATTTGTTCTTCATCAGTTTTACCCTGAGTTTTCTGGCGGTACAGAACATGTTGCATTGAATCTGGCTCGTGCTGCGCAGCGAGCTGGGCATTACGCGCATGTGCTTGCCTGTGCAGTAGGGGCGACATCCATTAATCAGTTGCCTTCAACTCTCGATGGGGCGCTGCATTCTGTATATCAAGGTGTTCCAGTGACCTTGATTCCCCGTGCAGCGCTACCTTTGGAGGCGGATTTCAGTTTTGAAACCAGTCCGGAGTTGAGTGAGCGGTTAAGTGGCTGGATGAGAAAAGAGCGATTTGATCTTGCGCATGTGTTGCATCCGATGCGCATGGGTAGTGTATTGCTTGCCTTGCAGCACTGTGGCATGCCTTATCTGTTGACTTTGACAGATTTTTTTGCAGCCTGTTTTCGTATCAATCTCGTGAATGTACGACACCTTGCCTGTGCTGGACCCGACGGCGGTAGTCGATGTGCGAGCGAGTGTCTTGTTTCGCCATGGACGCGCGCTAGTTTGGCCAGTCGGTACCAGCAGGCTATTGGTGTGTTGTCTTCTGCGGGCATGAGAGTCTGTCCCTCAGAGTATGTTGCTGGTCGGTACCGCGGTATTTTCCCGGATCAGGATTTTGTAGTTATTCCTCATGGAATCGATCTGTTGGCAATCGCAGAGAGAGGGAGTGGTAGTTTTGATCGTAAATCTGAAGGTTTGACCTTTGGGTTTATTGGGTCGATCATTCCACAAAAAGGGTTGGATTTTCTGTTGCGGGCGTTTGCACGCGTTGAGGGGAAAAATCTGCGATTGAAGGTGATCGGCGGGTTGCATGGTGAGCCTGCATATCAGCGCGATATAAATCGACTCGTGGCTGCGGATACGCGCGTAGAGTTGCTGGGGTGGTTGCCGGCGAAACAAGTGTTTCAGGAAATTCAGACTCTTGATTTATTGTGTCTGCCTTCGCGTGTGCCAGAGACTTTTTCGCTGGTGTTGCATGAAGCAGCCGCTGCCGGCGTGCCTGCTATGGTGTCGGCGATGGGGGCTCCATGTGAACGGGTAGCGAGGCACGGTGGGGGCTTGGTGCTGCCGGTTGATGATGAAGATGCTTGGGTTGATGCAATTGCCAGTTTGGTAGACCGGCCTGGACAACTTCATTATTGGCGAGCCAATTTGCCTTTGCCATTACGCTTGGAAGAGGAAGCTTTTTTTTATGAATCCTTGTACCGGCGATTGCTGCGTCCAACCTGATGCATCGCCACGGGTTACGGTGATCATTGTCAATTGGAATGGGCGCGATTACCTGTCGGCTTGTCTCCAGGCATTGCTTGTGCAGACAATGCCGAATTTTCGTGTCGTGCTGGTTGACAATGCCAGCACGGACGGGTCGCTGGATGGGGTGGATGGGCTGGATCCTCGATTAGTTGTGGAGCGACTTGGTGCTAATCTTGGATTTGCTCAAGCGAATAATCTCGCGGTCAGGTTGCATGCGCAAACGGAATACATCGCTCTTTTGAATCCAGATGCTTTTCCGGCTCCGGATTGGCTTGGTGCGTTGCTTTCCGCAGCTGACGCGCATCCAGAGGCGGCTGCCTTTGGTTCGCGCCTGCTCGATGCGGCGGATGCCCAGCGACTTGACGGTACCGGCGATGTCTATCATGCGGCAGGTATCGCCTGGCGGAGACGTCATGGCGATCGGATTCAGCCCGGTGACGACATTGCCGATGAAATTTTTGCTCCCTGTGCCGCGGCTGCGTTATACAGGCTTGCTGCCTGGCGCGAGGTTGGTGGGTTCGATGCAAGCTATTTCTGTTATTACGAAGATGTGGATCTGGGGTTTCGATTGCGCTTGCGGGGTTACGTATGCCGGTATGTGCCAACTGCGATATGCCGGCATGTGGGGTCCGGCCTGACAGGGCGTCGTAGCGATTTCGCTACTTATCATGGTCACCGCAACTTGTTGTGGACCTTCGTCAAGAACATGCCAGGCCCATTGCTGACGGTATTGCTCCCGGCACACTTGACACTCACGTTGGCCTCGCTGCTTCTTTTGTGGAGACGAGGTCAGGCTGCGGTAGTCTGGCGAGCAAAGCGTGATGCTTTGCTCGCCTTGCCGCGTGTGCTTGAGCAGCGACGTGCAGTGCAGCGGGCGCGCAAGGTGGGCTTGCGCACCTTGGCAGGGAGTCTGCTATGGTGGCCGAGGTTGGGGCCGTCGGCATGAGGTTTGTAACAATGTCGCACTGCGGCATGCCTGTGTTGTAGCATAGTCTGTGCCGTGCCATTGCTCGATGCAGCGCATGAACAGAAGAAGCCGCAGTTTGACGAGGGCATCCCGTTCGGGTAAAGACGCGCCGCACTGTTCCCTGCTCTGTGCGTGGGTCTTTCAGGTTGAGCGACGTCATCCCTCAAAGTCGCCCGCCCAGGTACGCGCCCGCCCAGGTACGCGCCCGCCCAGCCATCCTTGGATCTTTGCGGTTTGTGTTTTCAATCTGCGCTTTGTTGCGTGGGCGATACGCGTGAACCATCTTGATCGCCTGCGTGTCCTTGGTGTTGTTGCTGTTTAGATACAAGGTGTTGGTGAAAGTGGGTGCTTTGCGGTTTTTTTGCAACAACAACGTTGATTTCAGTGAGAGCACCGGTTAGCCTTGCGGGTGGCTGGTTCTCTCAGTCTGTCTGTTGTCCGTAACCCCTGCAGAGAAGGATCGGAACATGTCTTATATCCCTAACAGTTTCGACGAGGCGTACTACCTCGCTCAGAACCCTGACGTGGCGGCCGCCGTTGCAGCGGGCTTGTTCACGAGCGGTTTGCAGCACTACGAGATCTCCGGTGCGCATGAGCTGCGGAATCCGAACGCTTATTTCGATGAACAGTACTATCTGTTCACGAATCCGGATGTTGCCGCCGCCGTCGCCAGCGGGATTTTCTCCAGTGGTCTGGAGCACTTTGAAAAGTACGGCAAGAGCGAAGATCGCGCCCCGAAGGCGGGTGTGGCTTTCGACGAGGCTGCCTATCTTGCTGCCTGGCCTGATGTGGCTGCGGCCGTGCAGGCAGGTGCCTATGCTTCAGGCTGGGATCATTACGTTACGGCCGGTGCTGCTGAAGGCCGTACGGCGGTTCCGCCGAGCACCGGCGAAATCACCTCGACCGTCAGTGGCAGCGTTACGACGCTGAGCCTTGATAGCGACAGCGGTACCGTGGATCTGACGGCCAGCAAGTTGTCGGTCGACGGCGGCGCCGGTCTGTCGACGCTGCACCTGACTGGCGACGCCGATGTCCGGATCGATTTCACGAATCCGAACAATCAGCTGCGCGGCATCGACCTGAATACCGATGCCGTCATTGCAGCTAACGGTATCGAGAACAATGTCAGCGGTGCCGGTATCGTCACGGTCAAGAATTTCGAGATCGTCGATGCCTATGCGCGTGATCCGCTGAACGAGACGGACCACACGGCGAATTTCGCCGGTGCGATCAACTATGACGGCACCGGTTTTGCCGGCGATGGCGTCAGCACCGACGGCAATATCTTCCTGGGCGGTCTCGGCGCCGACAAGGCGTTCGGTGGTATCGGCAACGATTTCCTCGCCGGTGGTGGGGTTGGCTCCAGTGTCTGGGAATATAAGAATGTTCCCGGCATCGGCGCAGCGTGGGTGAATAGCATCACCGGGCTCGTTGCTGAGGGCGACAAGCCCAGCGACGAGTTGCACGGTGGCCGTAACGCTGACTTCATGTTCGCGGAGTTTTCTGCCCTCGATAACACTGACGGCAATGGCACCACATTCGACGGTGGTAGTACTGCCGATGACTCTGCTGCCGGGGCTGGTGACAGCGGTCAGGACACTGACTGGCTGTTGCTCGAGGCCTCGGACGACAACGAACCGGTAACCGTTAACCTGGGTAGTGGCAGTGTCACTCTTGGTGATGGTACGGACGCTGCGACTTTGGTTGATATCGAGAATCTCGACGCCTCCGGCAACCTGTACGGTTTCCTGAATGACGTCGATGTCGAGCTGGGTGGTCGTCGTGTCGATGACCGCGCCCCGGCTTCGCCGGTTGGTACCGAGAACTACGGTATCGGCTCGACCGGTCAGTTGGCTGTGACCGGTAGCAGTGATGCAAACCGCATCATTGGTGGCTACGACAACGATCGCATCAATGGTGGTGCGGGCAATGACCTGCTGATTGGTGGCAACCTGGCATTCCTGCAGGCCAATCGCAGCAACCCCAACCTGATCGACGCCAATGGCGGCCTCGATCTCAACGTGCATACCGTTGGGGGCCAGCAGCTCGTCAATGACGGCACCGATCAACTGGTTGGTGGTGCGGGTGATGATAATCTCGTCTTCGAGATGGATGGTGGCACCTACGAAGGTGGGACGGGCAGCGGAACAACTGGCACTGGCAATTCTGCCATCACGGGAGAGCGTGATACGCTTTGGATAACCAACTTCTCGGCCGGCCGACTGGCCGGGCACACTCAGGCCGAGGAAGTTGCCGATCCGCTGGCTTCCCAGTCGGATGCGTTGGCGGCGCAGACCAAGGACAGCACCATCCGTCTTGATCTCGGTGTCGGTCACGGCGATCTGTTCCGCGGCTATGGCGGTGCCGATGTCCTTAACAACCAGATCAATGGCCAGCCTTTTACGGCTGACCAGAGCCAGTACAACGCCGGTGGCGTGCGTACTACGGTTCAGGACATCTCCGATGTCATTACGACCGGCCTGGGTGCAGTTGACTATCATGCTGCCGGTACCAACAATCCGGACCTGACGTTCAACAACCTGCAGAACCGGCTCGGTATCAATGCCGATCTTGACCTGCGTGGCATCAACGTCGATTCGAATGCAAATACCCTCGGTCGGCAATTTGCTGATGGCGTGTGGGCTGACCAGAACTTCGGTTACAACGCCGCTGGTACGCTGGCTACTGATTGGGATGAGGGCGACAACACCCTTTATGCCAATACCGGTGACGACAAGGTCGAGGGTCGTGCCGGTGATGATCTGCTCTCCGGTGGTACAGGTGATGATGATTTCTTCACCACTCAGGCGGACGGCACGGATCTGATCCATCGTCAGCAGGATGCCAACGGCGACAACGTCTGGGATACCGATGCAGCAGGCAATGGTCTGTTTGTGCAGGATTTCCGTGCACCGCAGGCCGGTGACATCACGTCTTCGCGCCTGACGATCGATTTCGGTACAACCGACCTGACCAGCGTCAATGTCGCGGTCACGCAAGTGAACCTCGTCATCGGCAGCACCACGTTTGCAGCCAACATTGCGTTAGGTACGCACGGCATTGATGACATTGCCGCTGCGGTCAACACTGCTTACCAGGCGATTGATGCCGATGTCAGCGTGGTGGCGGTCAACAATGCGCTGGTGGTCACCGACAAGCAGGGACGTGACATTTCTGACCAGGTCAGCGAGGGGTATGTGGTGGCTGGTGCCGTGGCCAACGGCAGCCTGAGCACCACGGCAGTCTTCGCGCCGGGCGGAACGCCGATCAACATCGTCGAAGACGACCGTTTGATCTATACCGCGTACCTTGACCGCGCCAACAACGTGCTGGTCAATGATGCAAAGAACTCGCTCGACATCGCCGATGGTGGTGGTTACGCCTCTGATCTGGTTGTCGGCTTCGGTACGGATGGCACGACGCTGGCCGCCAATCAGGAATGGCGCATCCAGTTCCAGAATCTGGGTGAGGGCGATACGGTCACGGTGACCGTGAACGGTACCAGTTACGAGCGTACCTTCTCAAAGGTTACAGACACCGATACGGACGGTTTCGTAACGAATCTGATTAACCAGATCAACTCTACAGCGCAGGATCTCAACACCGCGGCAGGCACCTTGGTTGCTGCCCAAGACGATGTCATTGTTGGCAGCGTAAACGAGAGCGTGCTGGTGCTGACCAACGCTGACGTCTTCGGGGACGCGGCGGTGTTCATGGACAAGCCGGAAGTCACGGTGGTGTCCTCGTCTGGTGCGACCGCAGCGGTGGCACTGGCCAACACCTCGGATTCGTCGATCGAGCTGTTTGGTTTCGATGGCCGCAACAATGCGCTGAATGCCGATGATGTGCTGTTCGTCGGTCAGACTGCGCAGAAGAACGGTTATACCGCAGCCAATTCCCGTGCCGTGCTGGCAACCGCGTTAACGACCGGTGGCGAACTGACCGGTTCGGCGGCATTGGTGGTCAAGAATGCCGGACTTCACGGTGACGACCAGCTGATCGGCGGTGATGGCAACGACATCATCAAGGGCCTGACCGGTGACGATCGCATCATCGGCTCCAAGGGCACGGACACTGTCGATGGTGGTGGTAACGACGTCGGCACCGACGGCGTGACCGCGATTGCCTACAACGACGTGCTGCTGTTCCAGGAGGGCGATTTTGGCGCCGGCACCAAGTTCACCGTGACGCTTGACGCCACGCTGGCTGCCAACACCAACAAGGGTGTGGTGACGGCTGTCGACGACAAGGGCGCGGTGCTGGGCACGACGACCTACACCGGCATCGAACTGGTTCGCACACTGTCGAACACCGCTGCCGACACGCTGAATGTGCAAGCGCTGTCCGATGCGATCGTGACCAAGTCGGGTGTGAGCCTCGAAGCCAACGAAGGCATCAGCATCCAGCTGACGGAGGGTGCGGCTGGTTTGGTGACAGTCACCGTTGATAACAATAATGACGGCGACGTTCTGGATGCAGGCGAGGTCTTCACTGCTGGTCGTGTTCTGGGTGCCGAAAGCATCGTCTCCGGCAAGTCCAACGACTCGGTGACGATGGACGACAGCCAGCTCGGCTCGACCAACAATCTCGATCTCGGCGGTGAGACCAGCGATACGGTGCCAGTCAACACCTTCAATGAAGGTGCCGATACGGCGATCTATCAAACCAACCTGACCGGTGCAGACGCGTACACCACGACGGTCATGGTCGGCTCGACGGCGGACACCGTTTCGATGACCGGCGGCGTGCTCGGCGACAAGGTGGTCATCGATACGCTGACCAACGTCGAAGTGCTGAACGTTGATGACCTGAACGACGACGCCAACCCGAACAGTGGCGCGTTCAACGCCGATGTGTTGAACCTGACCAACTTCGCCACCACCGGTGCCACCGTGAACTACGGCGGCGCAGTGACGGTTGGCAAGAGTCTGGGCGGCGAACTGGGGGCGACCTCGGTCGCCAACGTCGAAGCCAACACGCTTGAAGCAGGTGGTGTGTCGCAGACCGGTACTGGTCTTGGCAACGAGCTGCTTGAGGTTGTCGGCATCACGCGCCTGGAGCAGGTGATTGGTTCGGATGGTACGGATCGGGTCATTGTCGGTAACACGATGGAGTCCGGCCGCATTGTTCGAAATATTGTCGACGACCCAGCGGTTCTTGATGTCTTCGACATTGGCAAGACCACGTACCTCGGTAACGCCGAACTGGATGTGCAGGACAAAGGCCTGTACCAGTTCAAGCTCGGTTCCGGCAACGACGTGCTTGACTACGATGACGAGACACAGGACGTCGGCGTGCTGGTGGATACCAACAGCACGAGTTCGACGGACTGGGTGTTGGTCGGTAGCGGTGATCTTGATGCGGTCGGTGAGCGCATTGATTTTGCGACCGATGTCGAGCGTTACTTCGGCGGTGCCGGCACGAACACCATCGATCTGAGCCAGGCGACGGTGGACACAACCGTGCAGTTCTCGAAGGAATCGCTGCTGTCCAGCAATCAGTATGCGGATCCGGACGGTCTGGCGAACGGCAAGTCGTTGACGGTCGACGATATCGTGCGTGGTAACGAAGTGCGCGGCACGGCAGATAGCACCGTGTTTGCCACTTTCATGGATCGCACGGCCAATGCCGTATCCGGCGCCTCGTTCTGGACGAACGTGGTTGGTAACAAGCAGGCTGAAACAATTCTGCTGACCAACAACGAGGCAGCCACAGCTCAGACCTTCACGCTGAACGGCGGCGCCAACGTGGTCGATTACTCGGCCCGCACGGCGGCGATCAGCGCGTTCATCGGTGCAGTCGATACAAGCGATACCGATCTCAGTGGCAAGTTCACCCTCGCCGGCGACCGCGCGGCGCAGTCGGTGTTCACCTCAGACCTTGATTTTATCGACATCACCCGTGGTACCTCGTTCGATAGCGGTACGCTGAAGGTAATCGGTTCGGGTCAGGACCACGATGTCGTCGACATCACTGGCCTGTCTGGATCGTCAACTTTCAACATCGTCGATCTGGCTGCCGGTACGGTGACAGAGGACCGCTTTGATGCGGCTACTGGTAACTTCGTAACCCAGATCAGCGGTTTCGAAGACATCACCGGGTCCCTCGCTGCAGATCGACTGATCGGTAGCGGTTCGGCCAACCTGATTAGCGCAGGGTTTGGTGCTGACGGTGTCAATGGTGGCAAGGGGGCGGATCAGATCGCATTCGGTGGTGCCGATGGATCGGTTGATCGTCTGTATTACACAGCGACGGACGCGGGTAACACTGCTGATGGCACCATTGTCAACAGTGCGGATCGGGTTACCGGCTTCTGGCTGCCCGATGGTGACCAGCTGGTGTTTGACACCACGCTGTTGTCAACCATCAACCAGCTTGGCAATGTGAAGGTTGCGGCCGCAGGTGGCTTTGTCGCTGCTACGGACGGCGTGCTGGTGTCGACAACCACCACTGGCGCTGCGTCCTTCACGGCCGGCAGTACCGTGTCGCTTGCTGAGCTGCAGACAGCTTTCGGTGGCATTGGTGGTTCGTCGGCCAACAAGGAGTATGTGCTGATTGCCAAGGATACAGGCGGTGAGTCCGGTGTGTTCCATTTCAAGGATGTTGATGGCAACGGCACCATTGATGCCGGCGATGTCGTGACGCTGCTGAGCGTGATTGACGATACCGACTACAGTGCAGCACCGACTGCAGTCGTGACCCGTCAGGGAGCGGCAGCGGGTTCACAGACTATTAACGGTGCCGACAATGGCGGCACGATGGAGGTTGTATACAGTGCGCAGAATCAGTCGACGCTAGCAGCACGCGATACGATTGATGCGTTCAACATCGGCGCTAATGGTCCTGCAACGGTTGACAAGCTGGATCTGTCGCAACTCCATCTCGGCCTGTCGTCCAGCGATACGGGCTTTGTCGACAAGGGCACGTACAATGCCAGTGGCGTCAAAACTGCTGATGTTGCGGACGGTATCGATGATGCCATCCAGGCGGTGAAGTTCCGTTCAGGCGTATCGGTCGACGGTGCCGATACACTGACGGACTTCTTTAACGATGCCGCTGCTACAACGGCAGCTGGTACAAACGTCGATCGCGCAGTGTTTGTGCAGCAGGAAGCAGCCACCAATGCGTTCCGTGTGTTCGTCGACGTGAACCGTGACGGCGACTTCACGCAGGGGGCAGATATGGTCATCGATCTGACCAATGTGGTTGACGTTGGCGGTGACTTCAACGCGTTGGTCTCGGAGGCGACAGGTATTGCCGAATTCATCGGTGCGATTCGTTTCACCGAAATCGCCTGATGATGGTCTGCAGGCCGAGGGTGTAAATCCTCGGCCTGTACCAAAATCCTCCCAAGAGCCCTGCAAAGGGCTCTTTTTTTGCTTCGAATTTTTAATAAATCAACCCAGGAAACAAGGTGTCATGAATCAGTGGAATCATGGGTATGTGACCGAAGTGGATTACACCTATGGCTTTTATCGTGAGACTACACCGCAACTGATGTGCCTGGCCGCAGCTTTACGCGGTTTTGCGCCGCCCGATCTCAAGAATGGATTTACATACTGTGAGCTAGGCTTTGGTCAAGGATTTGGCGCAAATCTGCTGGCCGCTGCCAACCCTCAAGGCGATTTTTGGGGTACGGACTTCAATCCACAGCACGCAGCTGGTGCTCGTGAACTT
The DNA here is from genome assembly GCA_018266755.1 of Bacteroidota bacterium. NCBI lineage: Bacteria > Pseudomonadati > Bacteroidota > Bacteroidota bacterium. The sequence continues at coordinate 8,009 of JAFDZW010000008.1, read as the reverse complement.
GCGTCAGCCGCTTCCTTATCGAACACGCACTGGTTCGATGACAGCTTTGAAGAGTTTCTGTTACGCGAAACGCCGGATTTCGATTTCATCGTGCTTCACGGCATTTATTCGTGGATCAGTGTTGCAAATCGTCGCTGTGTTGTCGAATTCATTCGTCGAAAGTTGAAACTCGGAGGGTTGGTATACGTTAGCTACAACACTTTGCCCGGTTGGGCATCGTCTGAGCCTTTGCGCACGCTATTGCAGGCATTCGATGTCAGTGCGGCAGGTAGTGGTCAGCCGCTGGCGCAAAGGATTGACGCAGCTATGGATTTTGCAGGGCAACTGGCAGGCTTGAAAGTTGGTTATTTTGGTGCAAATCCGGATATTGCTAAGCGTCTGGATCGCATGCGTGCTCAGAATCGTAATTATCTCGCGCACGAATATCTGAATGCTGACTGGCACCCACAATACTTTTTCGAAGTGGTTCGTGAGATGGAGGCGGGTAAACTTTCATTTGTGGGCTCTGCTTATCTGCTGGATCATGTGGATGGAGTGAACTTTACTCCACAAATTGCAGAAAAAATTAATGATGTGACCGACCCGATTTTGCGGGAAACCGTACGTGATTACTGTCTGAATACTCAGTTCCGTCGCGACCTTTTTACCAAAGGTGGGCGTCGCATGAGCGTTTCGGAACGAGATGCCTGGCTGCAGCGTCAGCAATATGTTTTGCAGGTACCGCACCAGGGATTGGGGAATACAATCCAGTCCGGGGCTGGAGAAGTGCGTTTGCAGCAGGAGATTTACGAGCCGCTTGTCAATATTCTCGCCGAGGGGGTTCAGTCATTCGAAGCGTTGCTGCAAAAGCCAGAATTGAAGATGATCGGTGCTGCCCGATTGATGCAGGCACTGACGGTCTTGACTGGCGCCGGTCGAGTTCTGCCACTAATTCCGCAAACAAAGAATGCTTCGGCCCCTATTGCAGCCTTACGCTTCAATGCCAAGGTGCTGGAGGAATCGGGGCATGCAGACCGCTTTGGTTTCATGGCGTCTCCGGTAGTAGGTAGTGGCATAGCTTTGACGCGTGTTTCCCGGCTTTTACTGGTTGCTCATGCTGCCGGCATTACCGATCCGGCAGTTATGGCTCGCCGCGCCTGGAGTTCGATGAAAAATGTCAAGCAGCGGGTAGTGCGTGACGGCAAACCGCTGGAATCCGAGGAAGATAATCTTTCCGAACTGACCGCCATGGCTGAAGTTTTTCTTGAACAGGAGTTGCACGTTTTAAGACGATTAGGTGTGCTGGGTAAGATATAGAGATTCATGCCAGTGCAGATGGGGATGCACTGTGGTGTCTCTCTAGGCTGAGCATGAAATGATTCTAAAGTTTTCAGAATGCCACTGCCATTGGAGGGTTTGCTCTCCGATGGTGAGGAATATTATTTCTCGGCCTGAGCGTTGTGAGGTGTTCGTGTTATGGGGAGTTACAGCTTTTTGGGCGGTAAATGGGGTGGTTCTGCCATGCCAGGTACTTCGGGCGGACAGGTGACGTGGTCTTTTGCCACGGCAAACCGTAGTGGCTTCGATGCCTACAGTGGATACACGGTATTCGACGCAGCACTCAATCCGGCAGCCTACAATGCCGTGCGTACTGCGTTCACTGTCTGGGAGGCGGTTGCCAACATCGACTTTGTCGAAATGCCGGATTCCGCCACCGTGAATATACGGATCGGCCTGGATTATATCGACGGCCAGCCAGTTGCAGGCAGCAATACACTGGGTCAGGCCCAGAACTGGACTGAGAATGGTATCTATCAGGTCAGTACGGTGGTATTCGATACGGCCGACATTGCCGATGCCTGGTACGGTTATGGTCCAGGAGCGCTCGGGCAATGGTCGTTCATGACCGTTGCCGAGCATGAAATCGGGCATGTACTGGGGCTGGGTCATACGGACGATCCGGATACGCTGATGTATCCGGTGACGGGGCTGGTTGTCGGGCCGGAGGCCGGTGATATTGCCGGCGTGCAATATTTGTATGGTGCGCCGGCGGTTGCTCCGGCTCCGGGGTTAATTTTGCCGGGTATCGTGCGCGACGGCCTGGATACCGATTATTACCGGTTACACAACCCTGATGTGGCAACTGCCGGAATTGATCCAGTACAGCACTATCACACCTGGGGCTGGCATGAAGGTCGTGATCCGAACGCCTGGTTCGACACCGATGCCTACCTGTTACACAACCCCGATGTAGCCGCGGCCGGCATTGATCCCTATCAGCATTATCGCGAGTCTGGCTGGCGTGAAGGGCGGGCGCCATCCGATCAGTTCGATGCCGATGCCTATCTGGCTGCCAATCCGGATGTCGCTCTGGCCGGGATGCCGCCGCTGGAGCATTGGTTGTTGTTCGGGGCTGCCGAGGGGCGCGCGTTGACGGTCTGAAGGACGGCGGCCATCGAGCGGCTGCGGTTTGCGCCTGTTGACTGCGGCTCCGGTTGGCAGGCGCAGGACCAGGTTTAAGTGCTTCTTAACGGAACTTGTGCCCCGTGGAAGCAAATCCTGATAAAATAAGGACTTTTGACGCGCGCGGAGTCTGCGATGTCCACTGCCAAACCTCACTCGGAGCTGATCGAGGCTCTGGCACGCTGTCGCCAGTCCTTTTTTGCTGCGATCGTCTTCAGTCTGTTCATCAATCTGCTGCAACTGACACCGTCCTTGTACATGCTGCAGGTGTATGACCGCGTGCTGTCAAGCCGTAGCGAATTCACGTTGACCATGCTGACGCTCATCACCGGTGGAATGATTCTGGTGATGTCCCTGCTTGAGCTGGTGCGCGCCAGGGTGCTGATCCGTACCGGCGCTCGTTTCGACAGCCTGCTGAACACCAGGGTGTTCGGGGCCATGGTCGAGCTTTGCTTGCGCTCCCGCTCCGGCCAGCAAAATGCCCAGGCTCTGAGCGATCTGAACACCTTACGCCAGTTCCTGACCGGTAATGGTCTGTTCGGATTTTTCGACGCACCCTGGATACCGATCTACTTGTTGATCTGCTTCCTGTTTCATCCTTGGCTGGGCTGGGCTGTTACCGTCAGCATCGTCGTGCTCAGCCTGCTGGCCATTCTGAATGAACTGGCCACTGGTGCAGCCATGAAAGCTGCCAATACTGAAGCAATTGCAGCAGGCGCCTTTGTCAATGCCAACATGCGCAATGTCGAGATCATGGAGGCCATGGGCATGACCGGGCCGATCATGACGCGCTGGCTTGACAAGCAGAATCGCGTGTTGGCGCTGCAGGCACTGGCCAGTGATCGCGCAGCCAACATCGTCGGTGTTACCAAATTCCTGCGCGTATTCCTGCAGTCGTTCCTATTGGGGCTGGGTGCCTTTCTGGTGCTGCAACAGGAATTGACGGCGGGTTCCATGATTGCCGTATCCATTCTGGGCGGTCGCGCCATGGCACCGGTGGATGTGCTGATCGGAAGCTGGAAAGGGTTCACTGCTGCCCGGATGGCTTATCGAAGACTGGAAGAGTTGTTGAACAAAGTCCCTGCCAAGTCGCGCAATTTGCGGTTGCCATCACCGACAGGTCGACTGGCACTCGAGGGGGTATCGGTCTCTCCGCCGGGAACCACATCCATGGTGCTGCGCGGGATCGGTCTGAATGTGGCAGCAGGGGACTCGGTTGGTATCATCGGACCGAGTGCTTCGGGTAAGTCATCGCTTGCGCGCGTGGTTCTGGGGCTATGGCCGGCCCAGGTGGGCAAAGTCCGCATCGACGGTGCCGATGTGCAAACCTGGAACCGCGATGAACTGGGGCCGTGGATCGGTTACCTGCCACAGGACATTGAACTGTTTGATGGATCGATCGCCGAGAACATTGCTCGGTTCGGTGAAGTCAACGACGACAAGGTGGTTGCAGCGGCACGTATGGCCGGTGTCCACGAAATGATCCTGCGTCTACCTCGTGGCTATAACAGTGTGATTGGTGAGGCTGGCAGCGTGCTTTCAGGTGGTCAGCGCCAGCGCATCGGACTTGCCCGTGCGCTTTATGGTGACCCCGTACTGGTGGTGCTCGATGAACCCAATTCCAATCTGGATGATATCGGTGAGGCCGCTCTGGTTCAGGCATTGCGTGAACTGAAGCTGAAAAAGGCAACCGTGCTGATCATTACTCATCGCCCCAGCGTGCTCGCGCACGTGGATTACATTCTGGTTATGAATGAAGGGCAGGTGCAGACCTTCGGCTCGCGGGATCAAATTCTCACCCAGTTTACCCGGCCTGCTTCTGTAGCATCCGGATCGGCAATCCAGCGAGTCTGAGCGGGGAAGTCTAAGAAAATGTCAGTTCTGGACGCACTTAAGCACCCTTGGGCTGTGCCTGAAGAAAATCTCAAGGTCGAAACCGATGACCGATTCATGCGAATGGCAGGAGCATTGATCATTCTTGCTGCCTTCGGTGGTTTTGGTGGCTGGGCTGCGACTGCGCCCCTGGGCAGTGCCGTGGTAGCACCAGGCATTGTGACCGTCGATACCTATCGCAAGACTGTTCAGCATCTTGAGGGCGGTATCGTCAAGCAGATCATGGTGCGCGAGGGCGATCTGGTTGCAGCCGATCAGGTGTTGCTACGGCTCGATGATACCCAGACCCAAGCCCAGCTTGAAATTGCTCGATTACAATATTATGCCCAGATTGCACTCGATGCACGCTTGCATGCCGAGCAGTTGGGTGATGGCAAAATAACATTTCCGGATGAGTTGCAGAATCTGTCCGGAGATAAACGTGTAGTGGACATGATGCGCGGTCAGGTTGTGTTGTTCGAGACCCGTCGCAAATCCAGGCTGGGTGAAATATCCGTGCTTGAGCAACGGGTCGAACAGTTACAGGTACAAATGCAGGGTCAGCAGGATCTGGCTGATGCCAAGGGACGCACCATCCGTTCCTATAACGAGCAGGTTGTTGAACTGCGAAAGCTTTTTGAACAGAAACTGGTCGACAAAACCCGCCTGCGTGATTATGAGCGTGCGGTGTCGACGCTGGAAGGGGAGCGTGCTGAAGCCCTTTCAAATGCTGCTGCCGCCAAAGTTCAGATGGGTGAAGCCAAATTGGCTATTTTGCAAAAACAGCAGGATTTTCAAAAGGATGTGGCTGCTGAATTGCGTGATGTTCAGAGCAAGATATTTGACCTGGATCAGCGTGTGCATGCCTTGCAGGATACGGTCGCCAGAACTGAAGTGCGGGCAACGTCAGCGGGCCGGATTGTTGGACTTACGGTTCACAATGAGGGTGCCGTCGTTTCCGCCGGTGCTCGCATCCTTGATATCGTGCCTAACGATGAGCCGTTGGTGATTGAGGCGCAAGTACAGCCATCCGATATTGATCGCGTACATCCCGGTTTGATGGCTGATGTGCGCTTTAGTGCTTTTCATGATCGACAAACGCCTGTGGTAAACGGCCAGGTTGTCATGGTGTCGCCGGATCGGATTACCGACCCGAATTCGCGTCAACCTTACTATCTGGCGCGCGTGCAGGTGTCGGATTCCGGAATGGCGATCCTGAAAGGTAAGTCCCTGGTTCCCGGCATGCCAGCCGAAGTGCTGGTAAATACCGGAGAGAGAACTGCACTTGATTACTTCATCAAACCGTTGATTGATGCGATTGCCCGTTCATTCAAGGAGCGATAAACATCCTGGAGTTCACGATGAGTGCATCTGGTGGGTGGCTGCATTCTTATCCCTGCCCAGTTTCCAACTTTTGCAACTGATGGATGGATTCACGCTGTCTGCAAGTTTTAAGCGCTTGAAAAACTTTATTGTTTGGTGGCTGAAGCATGCAGCTTGAAGCGCCGGCCAGACAGGGTATGACGGTCTCCATCGTCATCCACCGCAGCGATCCGCAGCAGCTCGACGCGACGCTGGCCACGCTGCTGCGGGCGGCGGCGCAGGCTGCGCTGAGGTTGCGCATCAAGCTCGTCGACAACGCTGACGGCCCGCTGCCAGCGATGCTGCCGCCGGGCCTGCAACTGCATCACGGCCACGGCAACGTCGGCTTCGGGGCCGGCCACAACCGCACGCTGGACGGCAGCGACGGCGAGCTGCACCTGATCCTGAACCCCGATGTCGAGCTGGCTGCCGAGGCGCTGGTCGAGGCGCTCGCCTTCCTCGACCGCCATCCGGACTGCGGGCTGCTGGTGCCGTGGGTCGTCAATGCCAACGGGACGCCAGAATTTCTCTGCAAGCGCTACCCGACGGTGCTCGATCTGCTGCTGCGCGGGTTCGCGCCGGACTGGCTGCGTTGCCGGTTCGCCCGCCGGTTGGGGCAATACGAGTTGCGCGATCAGGCAGCCGACGCCGTGCTCTGGGATCCGCCGATCGTCAGCGGCTGCTTCATGCTGTTTCGCACCGAGGTGCTCAAGGCCCTGGGTGGCTTCGATCCGCGCTATTTCCTGTATTTCGAGGATTTCGACCTGAGCCTGCGTGCTGCCCGGCTGACCCGGGTCGCACGGGTGCCGGCCGTGCGCATCGTGCATCACGGCGGGCATGCCGCGCGCAAGGGCTGGCGCCACATCCGGATGTTCGTGCGCTCGGGCATCACCTTCTTCAACACCCATGGCTGGAAGCTCTGGTGAGCGTGCTGGTGACCGGCGCCACCGGTTTCATCGGCAGACGGCTGGTCGGGGAATTGCGGGCGCAGTCCTGCACCGTGCGCATTGCCGTGCGCCGGCTGCTGCCGGCGCTGACTGAAGCGGTGCTGGCGCCGCTCGATGACCCGGCAGCGCTGGAGCGCGCTTGTGCCGGCATGGACACGGTGTACCACTGCGCCGGTCATGCACATGCCTGGTCAGGACAGGATGCGACGCTGCACCGGCGGGTGAATCATGCAGGCACCTGCGCGCTCGCTACGGCGGCCGGGCGCGCCGGCGTGCGCCGCTTCGTGTTCCTGTCCAGCGTCAAGGCCATGGGCGAACCCGGCGAGGTCTGCGCCGACGAGGACTGGCCGCTGCCGCCGCTGACCCCGTACGGTCAGGCCAAGCGTGCTGCCGAAGATGCGGTGCTGGAGGCCGGAGCACGCTACGGCATGCACGTCGTGAACCTGCGGCTGACGATGGTCTACGGGCCGGGCGGACGCGGCAACCTGGAGCGCATGGCGGCGCTGGTGCGGCGCGGATGGTTTCCGCCGCTGCCGGAAACCGGCAACCGGCGCTCGCTGGTGTACGTCGATGACGTGGTATCGGCAATGCGGCTGGTTGCGCATGTGCCGGCTGCTGCCGGTCGTACCTGGATCGTCGCCGATGAGGCCGCGTATTCGGGGCGCGAGCTGTATGTGGCGCTGCGCGCGGCGCTGGGGCTCGCGCCGCGCCGGCATGCCGTGCCGGCTGGCGGGCTGGCAACGGTGGCGGCGATCGGGGACCGGCTGGAGCGACTGCTCGGCCGGCGGCTGCCGTTCGATTCCGAGGTGCTCGACAAGCTGCTCGGTTCGGCCTGGTACTCCTCGGCGCGACTGCGCGGGGAACTGGGCTGGCGGCCGCAGGTGTCGCTCGCCGAAGGCCTGCAGCGGATGTGCCGGGCCTGAGCCGGGTGCGTCGTCGCAAGCAGCGATTGTTGCAGATGCACAAAGCCGACACGCTAAACTGCCACGCTTGCCGGGCCGTGGCGTTTTGCCTGCCTGGCTCCGGACAGGTACCCAGGCGTTGATCCTCCTTGCATTCCTGGTCGCAGCCTTCGTGTCGGCGCTGCTGACCCGTCGCTTCTGCGATCCCGATTCGAACCTGCATCTGCTCGATCTGCCGAACGCCCGTTCGCTGCATACGCGTCCGACGCCGCGCAGCGGCGGCATCGCGCTGCTCGCCGGCGTCGGGGCGGCACTGCCGCTGCTCGCCGTCGGCGGCTGGCTCGGGCCGGCTGCGGCCTGCGTGCTGCCGGCGGCGGTGCCGGTGGCGGTCGTGTCGTTTCTGGATGATCGCAGCGGTGTGGGCGTGCGGTGGCGCTTCGCCGTGCATCTGGCGGCAGCGCTGGGGCTGATCGTGCTGGTCGGG
>JAFDZW010000007.1:146047-202143 GCA_018266755.1 Bacteroidota bacterium | reverse complement strand
CTTCGACGAAGAGATCGAGGAGAACACGCTGGCCACGAACGATTGCTACATCGCCGATGGCAGCGGCCACGGCGGCCTCTCGACCGGTGCGCTCATCGCACGCGATGGTATCGAGATGACCGTCTGGACCGATCCGAACTATGGAGCAGTCAATTCAAGTACCACTGCCGGTTTGTATCTACATGATCCTTACACCACCAGTGCGGCCGGATATTACGGTCTCCTTAACGAGGGAAGTATTATCTTCAATGCAAATGGGCTGGAACTGGACGTTACGCCGTCTTCCATCTACGGCCATACCCATCTCTACACGTTCCCGGTTTCCAGGTTCGATGTTGCTTCGGGTGTAACCGATGGGGGAAAGGTAAACGTTGGCCCAGGCGGTCTCTGGGACTTCTTTGGGGCGGCTTCGCCGAGCAAGCTCGTTCCGGGCGTAACCACGCTCACCGGATCGTCAAGCGGGCCTACATATGCAGGGCTCACTGTTCACGGAGGCGCGATCTACCCCGGGCAGTCGATCACCGGCTCGTACGCTGACGTCGAAATATTCTACGAACAGAATATCTCGCCCATGAATACGACGACGACCGCCAATAGCAACAAGACCGGACTGTTTGAGATTCTTAATGATGGGAATTCACTTGACTACTGCAAGGTAAATGCCTATGTACCTCCAGTGAGTAGTTTAATTCTTGATCAAGTTGTGATGAAGATTCTGGGAATCAGCACAGCTTCCTACCCAACCACATCTCTAAGTAGCTATTATACAGACTACACTAATTCGGGGACGGGCGCAGCGACTATCCAGTACAATGTGCCTGGATATACCACCGCACCGAGTTTTGCCGCATTCTACGGCGGAACGTCATCCAGGACGGATTTCAGTATAAACGAACCCATCAACGGTAGCTCAATATCGAACATGACGTTCGATAACTTCTTCCTACCGATCATCGTAAACAGAAGCGCATCGCTCTCTTCCGACTACGGTGGGGTAACCATATCTGGAAATACGTTTGAGCATTATTCAGGTATCACAGTGCCGCCGGGATTCTTGATTTGTGGTATTTCGGTGATCAACTGCAACACACCAACGTCGTATAAATCACTTTGGATTGATAATAATGTGTTCGCCACGTCTAACACGAACTTACAATCCGCGATTTTCCTCGAGAATACAACTGGAAACGTTGTTAGCAATGTGATTACGGCATCGGGATGGAGATTTGGTATTCAGAACATTGGATCTACAACAATCACACCCGTGCCCAAGACCAAAGCATACTTGTGTAACAATATCATTCAAAATGCTAATCATGATGGTATCGTATCAAGTTTTTATGAGGGGTACATAAAGCTGTGCAGGATATCAGGCTGCGATGAAGGTTATAGCAGTGGTGTGACTGACAATCCAAAAATCATATTCTCTAGTCTTCTTTCAAACACGAACACAGGTCTGGAATCAGCATCTAATACCTCGTTTATTGATCTATCCGGATTACACGGTTCGATCTCTGGTAGTGATGACGCCGCCGCCTTCGATACTATTCAGTCAAATGCAAGTGGTCTATCATCATCGGGTGTAGGCCAGGTGTCGTTGGTGAACGGCGGCTATGTGAAGTACAGCAATGATAATCCTGTCGTAAGTTGGTGGACGCAATGGGGACGCAACAACACGATTGCTTCGTCCGGCGATCCGCTCCTGATCTCAACTGTAAGTGGGACTGCTGCGCTTGGACTTATCGATAATAATTACTGGGGAGGAGATGATCCATCAACAGCAACAGGTACGCAACCTGGCGCAATGTCTTGGGATGGTACGAACACAAACAGTAACGGCATCTCCTTTACCGCCGACTCTGGAGGAACGCTTTTTTCACTTCAAGGGCGCCCGTTCAGTGTGGATTGTGGTGGTGCGTTTACTTCTAGCCATGGAATAGGTGACGACCAGCCCACGAAAGTGCAGAAGGTAGTGGACCTTGACTCTTGTCAACGCTTGAAACAGTGGGAAGCCGGTCAGCCACAAACCGAGGAGGAATACCAAATGCGATATGACTCTCTCAAACGATATGTTGAATCATGCGCCTCAACTGATTCGATGTCTTATCAAGCGTTCGGGTTTCTCTATGGGTCTGTCAGTAATATTCATACGGATGATTCGACCAGGTGGAATTCCTTTAGAGAATGGCTCATCTCGGTTCTATACCTGAATACTACGAATCCGCACTATTTCTGCGCATGCCTCACTACAATGATCGGGACATACGGCGTTGAACCGTACCGGATCGCAAACGCCGGAATAGCCATTGAGAAATTCTTGATAGCCGATTCAAACTGCGACGATCAGGGGTTGCGCGATCAGCTTCAATTTGATATTGATGCACGATACAATACTTGGCTTCGCAACGGAGCGGTTCCGGGTCAGTTAGATACGATCGATCCGAGCCTTGACACGCTTGGTCTTGGCTTCCTACTGACACGTTCGGTGAACGACCCATTGCCATCTGTAGCAGGACTCGGATTGGGTGCGTGCAGTAGTTCGCCAAATCCGTTCACGCAGGAGCTTGCGGTGAACTTCATGCTCAACCGCATGACGTACGTGACCGTCTCGATCTACGACCCATTGGGACGCATGGTATGGGGTGACGGCAAGGGCCGCTCACTCGATGCAGGGGTGCATACCATCCGCATCGATGGCACCGGCTTGCCGAGCGGCACACTCTACGCCCGCATCTCGACCGGCTTTGGTGAGGTGAAGACGGTGAAGCTCGTGCATCAGGAGTAGTAACGAGTCGAACGTAACGAGTAACGAGCGGGGCGGCTTCGAGAGGAGTCGTCCCATTGCATCCTATATTAGTATGATCATGCACATTACACTGACACTTGCCGCATTGCTTTGCTTCATCCTGCGGCCGCTCTCAGTTAACGGGACCGGCAACTCCAGCATTGGGGATGTCTCGAACAACTACTGGGGTGGGGCCAATCCGTGCACTGCCACTGGTACGCAGCCTGGTTCGATGTCTTGGGACGGTGCGCACACTAATAGCAACGGCATCTATTTCGACTGTAGTGGCGGCTCGAACTTGACCACCTGGCAAGCCCACTCATTTAGTGTTGACTGCGGCGGCGGATTCTCACGGATTGGTTCAGGAGGAGCGCCGGAGCCGCAGCGCATCGAACAGCCACTCAATGAAGATTCGTGTCAGCGTTGGCGCTTATTCGAGGCCGGTGATGCAGTTGGGGAGACAGAAAACCGAATGCGTTTTGATAGCCTTAAACGGTACATAGAATCCTGTGCGGCTACAGACGACCAATCGTACGATGCGTTCACGTACCTCGGGCACGCATTAGCGAAATTCGACACGGATGACTCGACCAGATGGAATAAATACAGGGAATGGTTGATTTCTGTCGTTTTTCTTAACAAGACAAATCCATACTACTTCTGTGCTTGTGTAGGCGCGATGGCTGCGACATACGGCGTTGAACCGTACCGCATTGCGAACGCAGGAATGGCAATTGAAAAATATTTGCTCTCTGATTCGAATTGCGCGTCACCTGGCCTTCGACAGCAGTACGAATTCGATAGTGTCGCTCGCTTCGACGCTTGGCTCCGTGGCGGTGCCATCCCCGGCCAGCTCGATACTGTACTACCCAGCCTCGACACGCTGGGTCTTGGCTTCCTGCTGACACGGCGAGCAATCGAATCGGGTCAGAACCTCTCGGGCATCGGGCTCGTCGATTGCTCCGGGAGTCCGAATCCGTTCTTGAACGAAACCGAACTCTCATTCACGCTCAATCGCATGACCTACGTGACGGTCTCGATCTACGACCCATTGGGACGTATGGTATGGGGTGACGGCAAGGGGCGCTCACTTGATGCAGGGCTACATACCATCCGCATCGATGGCACCGGCTTGCCGAGCGGCACACTCTACGCCCGCATCTCGACCGGCTTCGGTGAGGTCAAGACGGTGAAGCTCGTACATCAGGAGTAGTAACGAGTTGAAAGTAACGAGTAACGGGCGGGGCGGCTTCGGGAGAGGCTGCCCCGTTTTGTTTGGTGGTGGCTTTGAGAGAGCGGGCGAGGCGTGCCTCGCCCCTACGGGTGGGTGGTGGCGTGGGGATGCTGCGGCTCTGCGGAAGGGATTCTTCGGCTGGCGCCTCAGAATGACAGGTGTGCGAAAGAAGGACGGACTGAGAGTCCGTCCTACTGCCTATGCATTACGTCCGAAGGACCGAATGACGCATAGCCCACGATTTCAATCGTGGGCGGGGGTCGTGGGTAGCTGTGTCTGCATAGGACTATCGACTATTTCCTGCAACACGACATCCCGTGTATAGTGTTGAGAATTACAGGCCGGATCAATTGATGGGCACCATTGGAATCCGAAGAACTACTATACTATTACGCATTGTCGCTTTCGAGCGGGATCGGAGCCGGGAGGCTTGTGGCGATCCGCACATACTTCGGCGATAGCCGCAAGGCGTTCGAAGCAAGCGCGCGCAAGCTTGCCGCTGTGCCCGGTGTCGGGAAGGCGACGGCTGAAGAGTGGTTCTCATCGCGCGACGAGAATCTCGAGCGCGCAACACGCGATCTTGCTGCATTGCCCCAGACTGCCGGCATCATGACATTCTTCGATGCCGATTATCCCGACTCGCTGCGCAGCATTTTCAACCCGCCCGCTCTGCTGTGGCTCAACGGCGAACGCGCGTTGTTGCAGGCAGAGCGGATGGTTGCCGTCATCGGCTCGCGCCGCATCACCGACTATGGCAAGCGTGTGACGAAAGATATCTGCACCGATCTTGCCGGAGCGGGCGTGACCGTCGTGAGCGGCCTCGCGCTTGGCGTTGACAGCGCGGGCCATCGTGCGGTCTTCGATGCAGGCGGTTCGACGATCGCTGTGCTTGGCTCGGGTATCGACGTGATCTATCCGCCGTCGAACAAGTCGTTCGCTGCAGAGCTTGTGCGCTCCGGCCGTGGGCTTGTCATCTCCGAGCTTCCGCTCGGCACGAAACCCGATGCGAAGAATTTCCCGTGGCGCAACCGCATTGTTAGCGGCCTTTCGGCTTCGACCGTTGTCATCGAAAGCGATGAGAAAGGCGGCTCGATGATCACGGCGTCGATCGCACTGGACCAAGACCGCGACGTCTTCGCGCTTCCCGGCGATGTTGACCGCCCGATGAGTCGCGGACCGAACCTCCTCCTCGCCGAAGGCCGCGCAAAGCCATTTCGCAATGCGCAGGATATCCTCAAGAGTCTCGGCTGGATCTCCGACGGTTCGAACGAACGCAGCAAAGCCGAGATCAAGAAGCATGCCGAACATCTCAGCGGAGATCAGAAGAAGCTCTATGACATCCTCACGACTGCCGGAGAGCCACTGTATATAGATACGATCATCGAACGCTCCGGCGTTGACGTGCAGACCGTACTGGTCCGTTTGCTAGAGCTGGAGTTCAAAGACCTCATCCGCCAACTCCCCGGCAAACACTTCACAGCGATCTTCTGAAAATATAGGTCACCGTTTTGTGACCTGAGGTGTCAGTTAGGGTAGTAGCTCCAACCAGAGTAGGACGGACTCTCAGTCCGTCCCCGTTCGGACTACGCGATCCTTCATAACAGCAGCAGGATCCATGCCGAGCAAAGAGGCATGCAGACACTGTTGACAATGCGGTGATGGGTACAGGTACGAAACACATCCTTCTCGTTCTCTGCGCGCTTGCTTTCGCGTCACACGCATTCGCGCGCCGCGGCGAGCCAAACGTGCTGGCAAACGGCTACTATGCCGTTGACTCCGAGGACGATGCGCCCGAGCCGTGGAAGGTCCGATACTCGTTCGTCGACACGACCTACCAGCCGTCGAGTTGGATACGCATCCAATCGGGTCCGAACCAACGACGCACGCGAGCGGGTAACTACTACTTTTGGCGACCCGATCAAGTCGGCAACCCCAACATGGACACGACGAACAATTGCCTCGCCGGGCCCATCCCGATCGGCTTTGCGTTCAACTTCTTCGGCAAGAACTACGACAGCATCACGATCTCCTCGAACGGCTACATCGGCTTTCTCGGCTCGGCCCTTGGCTATGGGCTCCAGTCAACCCCCGCCGGAAAGCTGCCGATGTATGCCGAGCGTAACGACGCCGCAGACTTCACCGCGTATCCTTCCTACGGACCGAAAGCGATCATCGCTGCGGCGTTCGCGGATCTGGATATGATCACGGGTCACGATTCGACGAAAGTATTTGTCCGGCAAAGCCCTGCGCATGATACATTCTATGTGAGTTTCTATAACGTGAGGATTCGCCCATCGGCGCCGAACTATATCCTCGCCGGTTGGGGTAACGACAAACTCTATCTGCAGCGGTTGCAGATCGTCCTGACTCGCGCTGACCAAAGTATTGCCATTAACTACGGATCATTTATTGGTGCGCTGCGCTCGCTTCCGATCGCATCATCGGCTCGCATGTTCCAGCGAAACGCTACGATTGGCGTGCTCAACGAGTCGGCGACACAATACACATCGTTTCTCGCGGGCACGCATCTGACCAATGGCCGCTATGATGCGACAGCGAACACAACATGCGGATCGTGTAACGGTTGGTTGCCTGACTCTGGCGGTTATGCGATCCGCTTCAAACGCTGGCGCAATATCGTGCGCGCAAAGTCGGTCGATATGCCAACACGCAACTTTGAACTGTGTTTGGGAAATAACCTGCAGCCACAGGCAACATTTCAGAACGTTGACCTGAACCAGCACAGCTTCTCCTTTGCCGCGCGATTTACCAATGCCACTACGGGTGCAACGTTGTACGGTCAAACGGACACGATGCTCGGTCTCATTCGCCAGGAAACGAGAACCACAACGGCAGCGAACTTCCCCCTCTACTCGACAAGCCCGAACACGCTTGCCCAGCTCGGGACAATGCAAGTGGCCGTGTTCGCCACCGGCACCGATGCGTACGGCCGCGACCTCGGCGACACATGGCCGTTCGACGATACGGTACGCACCACGTTCTTCGGTATTCGTACGACCGCGACGCCGTTCACCGATGGAAGCGACAACTACGCCATCACTGCACACGGCGCCGTTGCTGACGCGACGAAGTGGGTCTCGCTCGGAGCAAGCGTCGTCGAAGGCAACGATGCAACGTTCGATCCGCCGCCACCGAGGTATGAAGAAGGCCACGGGGTCGGAGTTGACAGCATGCTCGATCCCGTCGTGAAGCTCGACCGCTTCGATGCGAACGGACTCGCATACATCGGCGCGAATGTCGGAGATACACTCACGAGCATGCCGATCAACCTGGCGAATCAGACCAAGGCAACGCTTTCCTTCGATTACCAGCGTACCGGCAAGATGGACTTCCCACTGTACTGGGATGGCGATGTGCTCTACGGACCGGAGAATACGATCGTGTATTCGTCTGCGTACCCAACGGTGCCACATGTCGCTCGCGTGGGCGATTCACTCATCGTCGAACTCAAGGACCCCACACAACCCGCCTGCAACCCGAGCGCAAGCTCATGGCGGCGCGTCTATGCCATCGACGGCGGCAACGACTTGGAGTTCAAACATGTCAGCATTTCGCTCGACAAGCTGAAGGTCGGCAGCCAATCATACTTCACGAATAACTTCCGCTTCCGCATTCGACTCAAAGCGAACGACAATGGTGCTGGTCTGCCCGACGACGACGGCGATCCCTTCTATATAGATAATCTCTACCTCGCTGTGCCGCGACTGCCGGAGATCGAGGTGATGTGGGCGCGAGTCGTCACGCCATACACCAAGATGCCGCAAACGCAGATGACGCAGTTGCCGGTGTATGTGCACCTGAAGAACATTGGCGCACCAGTTGGAATTGGTTTTCCAGTCACGGTGCAGATCAGCGATCCGACCGGCAAACAAGTCTACTCGAGATACACGACGCTTGGCACGATCGCAGCGAACGCCGACACAACGCTCGCCATGCCGCCGTGGGACGCCTCGAAGATGACGACAGCCGGTTTGTACCGCGTTCGAGCATTCATCGCATCGAACTACGACGAGCATCCCGAGAACAACACGACCTACTCCGACTTCTACCTCCCGCTCGCCGGCCCCGGCGAACCCGAGGAGTTCGCGTACGACGATGGCGTGAACGACATGCCGACGACGCCAATGGTGGATCTTTCGGCATCTGCGGCTGGGGGTGCCAGCATCGTATTCTATCAACCCGGACGAGGGATCGGCTTCAATCAACTCTCGGGAAGTTTTGCGATGAAGTTCGAGACAAACACGACTGACACGATCGAGGGCATCCGTCTCTTCTTTGCGAACGGCAATCAAAGCGACGATCCGATCGGTTTGTGCATTCTGCGAGGCTCACCCGATAGCTGCATCCCGTTACCCGACACGGTTGCTCACGCTGCGATGCTGGACGTTCGCAAAGGGCAGCTCTTCGATCAGTACTGGCCATATTACTTCCCGCGACCGGTTGTGTTGCCGCCCGGCACGTATTGGGTCGTGGCATCTCAACGTGGGTTGAACAACTACTTTCTTGGCGGAACACGCAAGAGGGGTGGTGCACGCATCACGCTGACCGATCCGCAGGTACCGGTGATGCAGCTTGCGAATTCCAGTGCATATGGAACGAGCCTCCAGCCTGGCGAGAATACCGGCTCACTCGCGTGTCGATTCGCAATGGAAGATGTAGCAGGTGCGAACACCTTTTGGACACCGCTCCTGCTCGACACCGGATTCAATGCCTCTGCGTACCCTGCGGCATTCTCGAATTTCCTGCAATGGGGCACCTACATCTGCAACCCTTGCACTTCCGGTTGGTCCGGACCCTCATATTGGAATTACGCCGGCACATACTACCCGATGATCCGCGCGGTCTTTCATACACCATCAAGGTTGCCGGTGGAGATGCTCTACTTCCATGCGCGCGAAGACAACGGCAAGGCACTACTTACATGGGCGACGGCGGAGGAGCACGATAACCGTGGCTTCATCGTCGAACGCCGTCGTAACGATGATCTCGATGGGCGTTTCGAGAACATCGGCTTTGTCAGTGGAAGCGGATCGACGTCGAACGCAAGCGGTTACACCTTCACCGATGGCAATGTCCATGAGGGAACATACATATATAGATTGCGTCAGATCGATCTCGATGGTGGCGAGCACGTGTCTTCGACTACGGAAGTAACCATCACGTCACAACCCGGCCTATCGCTTGAGATCTTGCAACCCATTTCTACAACCGTGCAGCCGTCGATCAGAATACGCTGCGAGGAGGGAATGCTCGCTCAGCTACTATTATATGATGTAACAGGCAGGGTTGACCGGACGCTGTTCACGGCTCAGATGCAAGCCGGGGTTACAACCATTCGATTCGATGGCCGTGATGATCAAGGAAACCTACTGCCGTCCGGCACATATCTCGTTCGCCTTACCACTGGTGGTATTTCCCTGACGAAAAAACTGATAGTAATCCGTTGACCACTGTCATCATATTCTGTGGTTAACGTCTGTTAAGTCGTTATAATCAAATGTCTTACAAAATTTCAACCTGTGAATATCTTCACGATTTGCCCATGCCTATGCTATTTTTCCACGAAATTTTGAAAATAGTTTGTAACCTTTCGGAGGGTCGGGGGTCATTTTACTGGTGGGGTGCCGATTTTTTTCTTATTTTAGTAACCCTGAATTCGGAGGCCTACACCTCGGTGTGAAAAATACCACGGAAAACTGACGTTGGTACCAGTGGATAGATTCTACGGAGCGTTCGCTGGATCCATGTGTCTGTAGGGAGTTTTCTATTTACTAACTTCTGTAACAAAACCACAGAATACGATGAAACAACGGCTACTTCTTCTTGTACTTCTGGCGCTGACGGGCACGATGCTCTTCGGTCATCAGAATTCGTACGCACAGGGGAATCGCCGCGGCGAACCGAACTTCCTGTCGACCGGCTATTATGCCGTAGACTCGGATGACAACGCCCCGGTACCCTGGCGCCCGAACTACTTCTTCCTGGACACAACGTACCAGTCGTTCACGTGGATTCGCGTGAAAAACGGTCCGCGTCAGTTCATGCTCAACCCGGGTAACTACTTCTTCTTCCGCCCGGATCAGACATCGAACTACAACACGATGGATACGACCAACGACTGTTTGGCCGGTCCGATCCCGATCGGGTTCACGTTCAACTTCTATAATCAGAACTACGATTCTGTGACGATCTCGTCGAACGGATATATCGGTTTCCGTCCGAGTTCGGAAGGGTGGGCAAAGCCGAGCGGTTCGAACGTTCCGATGTACGCCGAGCGTAACGATGCGGCGATCTTCGGGTCGTCGTATCCTTCGTATGCTCCGAGCGCGATTATTGCCGCTCTGTTCGCAGACGAAGATATGATCCCGGGCAACGACTCGACGAAGGTGTACGTCCGTACGTCGCCATCACTCGACTCGTTCTTCGTGAACTATTATAATCTCCGCATTCGTCCGAGTTCGCCGAACGCTGTCGAACCAGGCCGTGGTAACGATAAGCTCTTCATCACGAAGTTGCAGATTGTCTTCACGCGCTTTGACTCGAGCATTCAGATCAACTATGGGCCGTTCGCCGGTCAGATCTTCACGCTTCCGGTCGTTCAGGCCGCTCGCGTGTTCCAGCGTAACTCGACCATCGGTACCATGAACGAGAACCGTCAGCAGTGGACATCGGTCAATGCCGGCACTCACAGTGGTAAGGGTCGTTGGGATGCTGTCGCAAACATCACCTGCCCGACCTGTAACAAGGATCTCCGCCAAGGTGGTCAGTACGCGATCAAGCTCGTGCGTTGGAGAAACGTCGTCCGCGCAATCTCGGTGGACTTCCCGCCGCGTAACTACGAAATCTGCTTAGGTACCTCGCTTTTCCCGCAAGCAACCTATCAGAACGTCGATCTCGGCAACCAATCCTTCAAGGTCAAGTTCCAGATTCGTAATGCTATTACCGGTATCGCCGTCTACGGCCGCGTTATCACCTTGAATAACATGCTTCCGGGTGAAAAGCGCGCGACGAAGCAGGGCGATTTCCCGGCATACTCCACGAACCCGAACATCCTCAACCAGCTCGGTACGTTCAACGCATGCGCTGTTGCGACGAGCTACGATGGTGGTGACAACTATATCGGCGACCGCTGGCCGTTCGACGATACGGTCTGTATCCGCGTATTCGGTATTCGTACGACGGCATTGCCGTTCAACGATCCGTCGGATAACTATAGCTCGACCGTTGCGTATTCGTTGCCGGACCAAACCCGTTGGGTTTCGATCGGTGCCGATGCACAGGAAGGCGATATCTTCACCTTCGATCCGCCGCCGCCGCGCTATGAGTCCGGTAACGGTGTTGGTGCGAACCAGTGGCTTGACCCCGTCATCCACTTCGACCGCCTCGATCTGAACGGAAATATCTATAGCGGTCAGCGCACCGGCGATACACTAGTGAGCTTCCCGTTCAACTTGAACGCACAAACAAAGGCTCAGATCGCCTTCGACTATCAGCGTACGGGTAAGATCAACTTCCCGTTGTACTGGGATGGTAACGTGCTTCTCGGACCGGAAAAGACCATCACCTATTCGAGCGGCGCTGTTGCACAGCCCGGCGATTCGATGATCGTCGAACTTAAGAATCCGAACGAGCCGGCATGTAATCCGTCGACGGGCGGCTGGACACAGGTTGCAGCCATCGACGGCGGTAACGACCTCGAGTTCAGACATTTTGCGATCAATCTTCAGCAGTTCAACCGTCCGCCGTCATTCACGTATCTGGTGAATAACTTCCGTTTCCGTCTGCGCCTGAAGGCCAACGACAACGGCGCATATCCGCCGGATGACGATGCCGACGATTGGTTCGTCGATAACATCGCTCTGCAGGTTCCGCGCAAGCCGGAAATCGAAGTAATGTGGGTACGCGTCGTCACGCCGTACACGCACATGCCGATGTCGCAGATGGTGTCGTTGCCGGTGTATGTTCACCTGGCCAACAACTCGTCGGACGTTGCGATCGCCTTCCCGGTTCGTGTTCAGATCCTCGATCCGAACCAGAACACGGTGTACTGGCAGACGCAGACGGTCACCTCGCTTCGTGCAGGTACTGATACGACCATCACCATGCCGGCATGGAATGCTCTCTTCGCAGGCACGGGCGGTCAGTTCCGCGTCCACGCATTCCTTGCTTCGAGCGGGTATGATACCTACACTGCCGACAACGGCACGCACTTCGACTTCTTCCTTGATGCCGGTCAGCCGGGCGCACCTGCTGAATTCGGTTATGACGACGGTGGAAGCGATGCACCGGGTACCCCGCTTGTCGACCTCACGGCTTCTGGCAGCGGTAACGCCAGCATCGTGCAGGTACAGCCGGGTCGTGGTGTCGGTTACCACGATCTCTCCGGTAGCTTGGCAATGAAGTTCCAGACGGTCACGAAGGATACCTTGTACGGTATTCGTGCATACTTCGCATCGGGCAATCAGTCCGATGACCCGATCCGCCTGACCATCTTCAAGGGTAAGGCTGGAAGCTGCGTACCGAGCGGCGATACCGTATTCTCTGCTCTGATGCAGGATACGCGTAAGGGTCAGCTCTTCGACCAATACTGGCCGTACTACTTCCCGAAACCGATCGTGTTGCCTCCGGGCATCTACTGGGCTTCGGTCAGCCAGCTCGGCTTGAACAACTACTTCCTCGGCGCCGATATTTCGCGCGGCGGCGGTCGTATCGTTGTCACCGATCCGCAGGTTCCGGTCATTCCGCCGATCTATAGCGACCCGATGGGTACGAATATCGGTCAGGATGTCAATATCGGCGATATCTCCTGCGCATTCGCGATGGAGAACGTTGCCAATAGCGGTAACTGGAATGGTTGGACGCCGGGCGCCGGCTTCTGGCCTGCAATGTATCCCGCAGCGTTCGGCAACTACCTCGTCTGGGGTACATACATCTGTAATCCGTGTACCGCCGGCTTCTTCGGCCCGTCGTACTGGAACTACGCCGGTATGTATATGCCGATGATCCGTACCATGGTCAGCCAGAGCTCAATCCTGCCGATCAATCTCGTCTACCTCAACGGTAAGGACGATAATGGTAAGGCAGTGCTCACCTGGGCTACCGCATGGGAAAAGAACAACCAGGGCTTCTTCGTGGAGCGTCGCCATGCAGGCGAATCCGATGAATTCTTCGAGAAGATCGGCTTCGTCAATGGCAAGGGCAACGTGAATACGCAGACGGGCTACTCGTTCGTCGATCGTAACGTTGCACCGGGCACCTACACGTACCGCCTGATCCAAATGGATATGGACGGCAGCCAGCATGTGTCGAACTCGACGAACGTCGAGATCGGTGCTCCGACGAACTTCTCGCTCGAGCAGAACATGCCGAATCCGTTCAGCAACAGCACGGAGATCTCGTTTACGCTTCCGGAGGCCGCTCCGACGCAGGTTGTGATTTACAACTCGCTCGGTCAGGCTGTCCGTACGCTTGTCAATGAGTACGTCAAGGCAGGTGTCACATCCGTCAAGTTCGACGGCCGTGACGATGCCGGTAACGACCTCGCAAGCGGTGCGTACCTCTACAAGATCACCAGCGGTTCGTACAGCGCAATGCACAAGATGACATTGCAGAAGTAAGAACTACGATATCTGAATCGTATTGCGAACAGCCCCGCTCGAAAGAGCGGGGCTGTTCTTTTTGCAGGCTGCCGTGCGTCGAATTCTTTTCGTGCGTGTTCTATGTTGGTAACCATCACTTAGTCATACACAACTTCATGAACGGACGCTATCTTTTTGCCATCGCACTCACGATCTCTTCCCTCTGCTTCATCCGCACGACAAACGCACAGTACGGCACCGGAGCGGTACACCTGCCGTTCGAAAGCCAGGGTGCAAGAGTCGGGCAACGCATCGGGCTGACCGATATCGATATCACCTACCATCGCCCCGCCGTCAAAGGCCGGCCAATCTGGGGCGGACTCGTCCCCTACAACGGCGGCAAACCTTTCCCGTGGCGCGGCGGCGCGAACGAGAACACGACCATCTCGTTCTCGACCGATGTCATGATCGACGGCAAGCCGCTCGCGGCTGGTACCTACGGGCTGCATTTCATTCCATCGGCATCTGACTGGACCGTGATCTTCTCCAAGAACTACACCTCGTGGGGCAGCTTCTCGTACGATCCGGCGGAGGACGCGCTGCGCGTGAGTGTCAAACCGCACGAGGCGCCTTTCGAAGAATATCTGACGTATCTCTTTGCCGAGCCAAAGCCGACGAGCGTACTGGCAAGACTGCACTGGGAAAAGCTGGCAGTGGACATCCCGATCAGCATCGATCTTGGGAAGACGGTACTCGCAAGCATCAACAACGAACTACGCAATACGCCGGGCTTCACCTGGCAAGGGTATAACTCCGCTGCTTCGTTCTGTGCGAAGAATAACATCGAACTCCAACAGGGACTCGAATGGGCCGAGAATTCGGTACAGATCGAGGCGCGTTTCGAAAATCTGGAGACAAAATCACGTTTGCTGCGACTGCTTGGCAAGCAGAGCGAGGCCGATGAGACGCTTCAGAAGGCGCTCTCGAAAGCATCGGTGATGCAGGTCAATGCATACGGTCGCGGACTAATCGCGGAAGGCAAACCGAAGGAAGCGATGGCGGTCTTTCAGGACAATGCGAAGAAACACCCGGACGAGTGGATCGTCTACGCCGGTCTTGCGCGTGGATACGAAGGTCTTGGCGACCTCGAGCATGCGATCGAACAAATGAAGATCGCTCAGTCGAAAGCTCCCGATGCGAACAAAGCTAGCATTGGGGGGACGATCTCGCAATGGGAAGGGATGCTCAAGAAGAAGTAGATCAGTTTGAAACGATGCCGCGGTCGCTGCGGCGGATAAACTCGACGATGCGCTTCGTCTCGTCTACATAGAGGCTTGCGTCCTGTTCAATGCGGGACATCGCATCACTGAAGTTTAGGCCGGAGAAATAGATGAGCTTATACGCGTCGCGAATCTTGCGGATCATCTCGACGCTGAAGCCGCGACGTTCGAGACCGATGCGATTGATCCCGATGAACCGCGTCGGCTCCGATCCGATGAGCGCATACGGTGGCACGTCCTTGCTGACGAGCAGTGTGGCGCCGACCATCGAATACGCACCGACCATCGAGAACTGATGCAGCCCGGTCAGTCCGCCTACCGTGACGAACGACTCCACCGTGCAGTGACCCGCGACTTGGACTGCATTCGAGAGAATGACATTGTCGCCGATGGAACAATCGTGGGCAACATGGGCGTATGCCATGATAAGACAGCGGCTACCAATGCGCGTCACGCCGTCGTGCGTACCGGCATTGCCTTTGTACTGATGGACAGTCGCGCGATGGATGGTGGCGAATTCGCGGATCGTTGTTTCATCGCCGACCTCAGCGTAGGTCTTCTCCGACCCGTTGAACTTCAGGTCCTGCGGAACGTTGCCGACCACTGCAGAATGGTGAATGACACATTGCTTGCCGATGCGAGCGCCATTGGCGATAAAGGCGTGGTGTGCGACGGATGTGCCTTCGCCGATCTTGACATCGGCTTCAACGATGCAGTAGGGTCCGATCTGAACGCCGTCTGCCAGCTCTGCCTTCTGATCGACGATCGCGGTTGGGTGAATCGTGACTGCCATGGTTATGCTGCCTCCTTATCGACGATGGCAGCCATGAACTCGGCTTCGGCGACAAGCTGGTTGTCCACGAAGGCCTTGCCCGCGAGCTGAAAGGACTTCCCTCTGTTGCGCAACAGTTTGACCTCGAAGACCAGTTGATCACCCGGAGTGACAGGTCTGCGGAACTTCGCTTTGTCGATCGCCATGAAGAGCACTAATTTTTCACCTTCGGTCCCTTTGATCGAATCGAGCATGAGCATGCCGCCGGTTTGTGCCATCGCTTCGAGGATGAGCACACCCGGCATGATCGGCCGGTTCGGAAAATGCCCCATGAAGAACGGCTCGTTATAGGTCACGTTCTTAATGCCGACGATGCGTTCGTTGCCAGGCTCCAGATCGAGCTCGAGGATGCGGTCGACAAGCAAGAACGGGTAGCGATGCGGCATGATGCGCTCGATCGCGGTGATGTCATAGACGGGAAGGCCGGGCACATATTTTTTCAAATGCTTCGATTTGAGAAGCGTCGCCCGAAGTTTCTTCGCAAACTCGACGTTCGATGCATGGCCGGGTCTTGCAGCGAGGATCTGTGCCTGCATCGGTGCGCCGACGAGGGCAAGATCACCAAGCAGATCGAGCAGCTTATGACGTGCCGGCTCGTTCTTGAAACGCAGCGGCTTGTTGTTGAGCGTTCCGTGATCGCCGAGGATTACTGACTCTTCGAGACCGAGACGGTTGATCAGCGAGTTAAGGTCCGACTGCGTCGGGTTACCGTCAACGATGACGATCGCATTGTCGAGATTGCCGCCTTTGATGAGTCCTTGCTTGCGCAGCATCTCCACCTCGTGCAGGAAGCAGAACGTGCGTGCCGGCGCGAAGTCGTTGACGAATTCCTTTTCGAGAGAAAACAGACCGGTATGCTGACTGCCGAGCGCAGGATTATTGTAGTCGATCATTACCGTCATGCGGTAATCATCTTTCAGCGGCAGTGCAACGATCTCGACGCCTTTGGCTTCGTTGGAGTAGGAGATCGTGCTGTCAATGACGAGGTAGCCACGCGGGACATCCTGATCGACGAAGCCAGCATCCATCAGCGGTTCGACGTACGGCATTGAGCTGCCGTCACCGATCGGCGGTTCGTTCGCGGTCAGCTCGATGCGGACGTTGTCGATCTCCAGACCAACAACGGCTGCGAGGACATGCTCGACGGTGTGAACGCTCGCGCCGCTATGGCTGATCGTCGTCCCGCGCGAGATGTCGGTCACGAGATCGGCAATGGCGGGGATCTCCGGAGCGCCTTCGACGTCGCGACGAACAAAACGGATCCCGTAGTCGGCCGGGGCAGGGTGAAACTCGATCGTGGAAGGGTTGCCCGTGTGAAGTCCGACGCCTTCAAGGCGGACCACCTTCCCTATGGTTCGCTGATTTGCACGCATAAGTTCGAATAACAAAGATACGGGCGGAAGGTATCCATCGGATTCTCATGGATCCTACGGATGAAGAGCGACTAATGCCGTATGACAAGCGATTGACCGTTAAGCAGATACCGTCCTGAAGGCAGGCCCGAAAGATCGACATTCGTCGGCGCATCGATGCGCAGACGCACACGACCCAGTAGATCGGTGAGTATGAAAAAGCCCGAGCTCTGGATATGCACATTGCGATCGGCCGGATTTGGGTAGAAGTTTGCTTGTCCGATCTGCGGTCCGCCGAGAGTCACACCCAAATCCATGTCCGTACTACGAACAATGTATACATCGCTCCCACCGGCACTTGAAAGGACTGTACCGCCGAACGACACCGAGCCACGAAAATCACCGAGGAGCGCGATATTTCCGTCTCGGTCGCACACAACATCATGTGCCGCCGACGAACCCCCGTCGGCCCTGCGAGCATGCAGATAGTGGCCATCACGGTCAAGCACTGCCAGATAGCTTGAAGACCCCGATTCTCGCTTGAGTGTATCCGAACCGAAAATGGTTGTATAGCTACAGGCACCTGCAACGAGGACATGTCCGTCCGGACCGGGCACGATTGCATTCGCGCTCGAAGATTGGTCGTCGCCGCCACTCGTTGCAGACCACATGACTCGGCCGAAGTGGTCGTATTTAACGACGAGCGACGCATAGCGGTACGAGTTGTTGTATGAATAGTGATCGCTCCCAATGTCGAGGTCTGCCCGATAGCCGCCACATAACAGCAACTCGCCGCTTGAAGTCACTGAGATATCATTCGCAAACCCATAATACCCTCCCGAACCGACGCGATTCGCGTATAGCACACGGCCGGTGGTATCGAGACTTAGCAGAAAGATCTTCGACTCGGGATCACCTGCATCGACGGTGGTTTCCTGCAGATACAAACTCCCGAAGAACGAGCCGACGCAAAAGAGCCGCCCGTCTGGTCCGAGCGCAAGTGCATTCCCGAAATGTATTCCTGCGCCACTCGCACTGCGACCCCATCGTGCGTTGCCGGCGGAATCGAGACACAACACTGCCAACTCGTTCGTGTTGCTCGACTGCAGGTGAATGTTATCGATATCGAGATTTTGGTTATAACTACCAATGAGATAGGTGAACTGCTTATTGTCAATAGCAATCCCATTTGCTGTAGTCTGCCAGAATGTACCTGTACCCATGCCACCAGCGGTTCTGACCCATGCAAGCGAGCCGTCGGGCCATAGCTTGATGGCGAGCATGTCCGAATAGCCGACGCTCGTGCGCGTCACGTCGCCGAAGAGTCCTGATCCCTTGAGCTTCCCGGCGATATACACCGAGCCGTCAGGTCCAACCGCAATGTCTCGCCCCTCAATCGAGGATGAGTCGCCGATGCAGGTCCCGACCACTGTTGCCCAGGTAACGCGGCCGATGTGGTCGAACTTTGCACAATAGAGCGAGCTCATGCCGAGCGAGCTGAGCGTGATACTATCGATCGTGAGATCTCCCTCGAACGTGCCAACGGTTACAACGTCAGAATTGGAATCGAGAGCCAGACGGGTTGAGGCATCATCTTCGGTCGTACTAATCTGTACGACATTCTGCCAATGTTGCGACCGAACCGTCGTCACCGACCCAATGAGGAAGGCAAGAAAGATCGCCGCTGCTCGAAGCAAGCGGGCAACTTGGGTACGGGTGGGGTACAACGCCATTCTATTCAAACGCATACGGTCACAGAAAGAAACACGCAAGCCGACCGATAGTCACACCTGATCCGCAGGAATTTCTCAGGATCGCCCCATGGCGGCTCAAACTGGGCCCTGTCGAACAGAACCGATTCGTTCGTAGATTTGCTTATCTATCTGGCGGTTTGTCTAGTTACCGCCGTTTGGCCTACATGAACCGAGGAATACAACGTGCGAGCGGCATTGTGATCGTCGCAGCGGCAGTTCTGCTTGCCGCCGGGTGCCGAACATCGCAGCAGTCCCGCCGCAGCTCCGCAAATTCTGCCAATTCGAAGAACGCAGCGAGTGCGTCAGCGGCCCAAATGAGGGCCTACGACTCGCTCCTGCTCGTGCAGAACAAACTTGTGACAGTCATCGATACGATGGCCGGGGTTATTACTCAGGACCGCAAGCGAATCGCCGAACTCGAGCGCGAGGTCGCACGGCTACGGAGCATGATGGAGACCCGCGCATATACGAGCCCGCGTGCTTCGACCCAGGCCCAACCGCCCCCAGTACCGCAGCAGTCTCAGCCCGTTCCGCTCGTCACCCCTCCGGCGCAGCAACAACGGGATCTGACGGGCGCTCCCATTCCTTCTCAGCCGGAGCCACAGCCGCAGAGCGCGCCGGAGCCGACGCCGCAGAATACCGATTACACCAATGCGCTTCGCTTGTTCAACGACGGCAAGTATCTCGATGCGCTTGCTGCGTTCGACGAACTCTCCCGCCGCGATGCATCGTCGCCGCTCGCGCCGAACTATGTGTATTGGAAAGGCGAGTCGCTCTATGCGATGGGCGAGTACAAAGAGGCGATCAGAGCCTTCCATTCCTTGCTCGAGCAGTATGGGCATTCGTCAAAGGCGGACGATGCCGAATTCAAGATCGGCGCGGCGTACGAAAAGCTCGGCGACGTGACTAACGCCCGCACCGCGTACCAACGCCTCATCCTCTCGTTTCCCGATAGCGAGTACCGCAACCGGGCAGAGATCCGTTTGCAGAAGTTGAAATAATCACATTCAGAAGCCATGACGATGCGTTCACCGAAATTCATGCTTGCTGCATTGCTCGTCGCAGTGATGAGCATCACTGCGCATGCGCAGGACCAAGGCGATGCTGGTGACGGCTCCGACGAGAGCGAACCGCAATACACGCTGTTTTCTTTCAAACTCTCCGGCGGATACGGCCTTGGCCGCTCGCGGCAGATCGTCGGATTTAGCGGCGGCGATGCTGTGTACTACAGTGCCGGACAAGGCGTCAAGATGGACCTTGCGCTCGACCTGCCGCTGCTGCCGATCTCGGTCATCAACTCCGACGGCGAAGAGTACGGACCGGAGAAGGTACCGTATGTTGGGTTGGAAGCAGAGCTTGCTTCGGGCTATCATATCGCCAACGGTGGCACGACCAGCGATGCGAACGGAACAGTGAAGCGGTCGTACACATATATTCCGATCACACTCGGGTTGAACGCCCGCGCAAGCTTCGGACCGGGCCTTCCCAGCGTCTATATCGGAGCCGGGGGCGGCATTCACCTGAAGGCGATCTACGAAGACAACGTCACCAACGGCACACTGACGAGCGTGCGTACATACGATCCGCCGCTTCCCTTCGAGCTTTATGGCGTCATGGGTCTCGAGATCCCGCTGATGTATTCCGCCGATGACGGCAACTCGATGCTCGATCTTTTCGGACAGCTCCGCCTGACCGAAGCGACGAACTACATCTACGAGTACACCAACAACGCATCGAACGGGACATCAACCGTCGTTAAGCTCGGTGGCGAGGCGCGTTCGGCGTCGAACCTTGCGTTCAACCTTGGTATTCGCATCAATCTGTACTAACCGACCGGGAGCAACCATGACCAACCGTACCACATTCTCCGTTGTGCTCCTGCTTGCGGTGGCGCTGCTCTCGACAGAGTCGTGCCGGCCGCGTGCGTCGAAAAGTCGTGTGTCGAAGAAGCAGACCACAAAGCCTGCGCCAGTCGCCACCACACCTGGCGGACCATCTGCCGCACAGGTCATGAGCCGCGCCGATAGCGTGCTCGCAAAGGTCAATGCGATGAGCGCGCCGGAGCTCGATGCCGCGACGCCGCAGCCCGAGGACTATCCGCAGTCGCCGAGCGCGCAAGCAGGCTATGTGCCGCGCCCTGACCTCACGGCATACTCCAACTATCAGGCTGCGCTCGGCGCATACAACGCCGGTGATTTCGACAACGCCATCGCACAACTTTCGCAGATCATTGTTGGTGGCAACCCGCCCGAGCTGGTGCCGAACGCATACTACTGGCTCGGGGAGTCGTTCTACAGTCAAGGGCGCTTTGCCGATGCGATGCAATACTTCGAGTACACGACGCAGGTCGGACCGACGTACAAGCGCGAGATGGCGCTCTACAAGCTTGCTCGCTGCAACTACGCCATCGGCAACACGCAAGCCGCGTCGATGTGGTTCGACCGCTTACGTGCCGAGTATCCGTCGACAAAATACGCGAAGACGTTAAAGAAGTTGGGCGTGCAATAAGTAAGGAGAGGGGGTTGAAGTACTCGAGCTATTTCACCTATAGACACCAGAAGCCTGATCGGACGTGGATCAAGCAGGAGTGGATCGAGTATGTATTCAACCACCCGGAGTCTGAGTATGTCCAAGCTGACGGAAGAACCCGTCGATGGGCTGCAATCGGCGAAGCGGATGGGCGCTATCTGCGTATCGTGGTGCTCGAAGATGGCGAAACGGTACATAACGCATTCTTCGATCGAAGTTATAGGAGCAACTTATGAAGATCACCTACTTCCCGGATACCGATACACTGAACGTTGAGTTCACGGACGGTATCGTTGATGATACCAAAGACCTTGACGAGGATACGATTGCGGAGTATGATGCAAACGGCAAGCTTGTCTCGATGATCATTGAGCATGCATCAAAGCGTGTCGATCTGAGCTCGTTCAGCTATTCAAGTGGTACTGCTATCGCTGCGTAAGCGATGCGCACCGGGCAAACGGGCGGAATGTTCCGCCCCCTGTGAAAGTTATTCATTCCCTTGCATTCATTGTCGTTAACGATACATCATGAAAAGACTCTCGTTCCTTGCTGTCGCTCTTCTCTCAGGCGCAGCCCTGCTGTCATCTTGTAAGAAAGAAGGCGGCGCCGGTGGTGATAAGATCATCATCGGAGAATATGCGTCCATGACGGGCCAGACCGCAACGTTCGGCCAGTCCGTTCATAACGGCGCAGTGCTCGCCATTGACGAGCTTAACCAAAGCGGTGGCGTGCTCGGCAAACAGATCGAACTCCAGAGCGAGGACGATCAGTCCAAGACCGAGGACGCAACGGCAGCCGTACAGAAGCTCATCAACCGCAACAAGGTGATGGCCCTGCTCGGCGAGGTCGCATCCAGCCGCTCGAAGGCAGGCGGACCGATCGCGCAGGCGGCGAAGATCCCGATGATCTCGCCCGCTTCGACGAACGAAGACGTCACGAAGATCGGCGACTACATCTTCCGCGTTTGCTTCATCGACCCGTTCCAGGGTAACGCGCTGGCGAACTTCTCGATGAAGTCGCTCGGTGCGAAGCGTGCAGCAGTGCTCACCGACGTGAAGCAGGACTACTCGATGGGTCTTGCTACCTCGTTCCGCGAGACGTTCCGCAAGAACGGCGGCGACATCGTCAGCGAGCAGAGCTACTCGTCCGGCGATAAAGATTTCCGCGCAGCGCTCACTTCGATTCGCGCAACGAACCCCGATGTAATCTTCATCCCGGGTTACTATAGCGAAGTTTCGCTGATCGTCCGTCAGGCCCGCGAGCTTGGCATCAACGTTCCGCTGCTCGGCGGCGACGGCTGGGATTCGCCGGAGCTGACGAAGGGCGCAGAGAAGGAGTTCATGAACACATACTTCTCGAATCACTTCTCGACCGAAGATCCGGATCCGGCAGTGCAGAACTTCGTCAAGAAGTATCACGAGAAGTACCACACCGATCCCGATGCAATGGGCGCCCTCGGTTACGATGCAGCCCGCATCTTGGTCGATGCATTCAAGCGTGCAGGCTCGACCGACCCCGCAAAGCTTCGCGATGCCATCGCCTCGACGAAGGACTTCGCCGGTGTCACAGGAAAGATCACGATCAACGCCGAGCGCAACGCCGAGAAGCCGATCACGATCCTGAAGATCGTCGATGGCAAGTACCACTTCGCTCAGCGCATCGGCCCGGGCGGCGAAACCCAGACCGAGTTCAAAGCCGATACCCCGGCCCCCGCCGCGGCCGCACCTGCAGCAGCCCCCGCAGAGCCGGTGAAGAAGAAGTAAAGGCAAGCGCAAATTGTTTTCGCAAGGGCGGCTGTTTGGCCGCCCTTTTTTTGTGGGGTTGGTGGAAACGTTTGGCCGGCGCTGACCCAACCGTGACGCCATGCCGCTGCGTACCCATAGTTCCGCTTCGCTGCACTATGGGCTGCGGGTAATGGATGAATACGAAGTAGTCTTGTGGAAAAATCTATTTCGGTGATGTGCGTTCTGGAATATGGGTGTGTAGCGGGTTGATAGGCACCATCTTATGATGAATACCCGCAGCCCATAGTGGAGTCCGCAACGCGGACGGAACTATGGGTCGGTTCAACGAACGATAACAATAGATCGTGGAGGGCGAGATCAACATGTCACATTCGCTCGGGGCGATATACGTCCATATCATTTTCGGCACCAAACACCGTGCGGACGTCCTGACGCCGGAGCTCCATACCGAATTCACGAGGCTCATCACGCCGATCATCCACGGCCACGGCGGCCGCCTCATCTCGGACGGAGGAATGCCGGACCACGTCCATTTGCTCGTCGACCTCGGGCGCGAAACGTCGGTCGCCGCATTGCTGCGCGAGATCAAAGCTCGCTCGGCGGTGTGGTTATCGAAACGAACGGGCACCCAATTCTCGTGGCAGATCGGTTACGGGGCGTTCAGTGTCAGTCCGAGCAGTCTTCGTCGGGTCGCACGATACATCGAACGCCAAGAAGAACACCACACACACCAAGATTACCAACAGGAAGCCCGCTGGATGCACGCACAAGCTGAACATCCGTAACCCGACCGAAGACGATGCTCGCCATCCCAACCCCCAGCCCCCACATACCCGCAGCCCAAAGTGCAGCGAAGCGGAACTATGGGTTAGTGGGAAGCTTTAATTTGGCATGTCGAAACGACTCCTTATCTTCTTATCTCTGATCGTTGTTGCAACGTCTGCCGGAGCTCAAACTCAGCACTCGCGCATAACGATGACTGTGCTGGGTTCACCGAATCAAAGTGCGAACTCTATCTGCGATATTTCACCTGATGACAGTTTATATCTCTACGTCAGGGCCATGTACTGCTGGAAAGGCGTCGATAACAGAAAAGCGATGGATACCTGTAGGCTTTATGTCGAACGTCATCCCTTTGCGACGAAACTGCCTGGTGAAGTGCTCGGTGCCATAGGCAATGCAATGGGTTTTGTAAGCTCATTACCACGTTTTTCAAGAGCTGACTGGATCGATAGTTATAATTGGCTCCTGAAAGTACAACCGTTAAATTTGGAGCCTGCATACCAGTATCATATCTACCAAGCACTTGCAAACAACCTAAGCGAGTTAGATCTGAACGAGGCGGCAAATCTCTGGTGGAACATGACCTTCATGTTTCCCGATACCGGCGACGTGTCGACCTTCTGGCGCCAAATCCGTTCTATTCGAAACTTCCAGGCATGGATTCCACAAGATACAACTCCCTTCCATCGACTCTCTTTCCCGTTGCAACCGATGCCGGGCGGGACTTCGGACGGCATCGCAGAATCCGAAGCCGCAGTATCCTTCTCCGTTTACCCGAACCCGGTAACCGACGCAACAACCATCCACTATGAGATCCCAACGACCGGGACTGTTTCCATTTCCGTCTACGATCTGCTTGGGAATGAACGGAAGGCTCTGATTTCAGGGCTCAGGGATAATGGAAAATATTCGATCCCTCTTGACCGCGTGGGGCTGGCACCAGGGTCGTATTATGTTCGGCTCTCGTACGGAAATACCGTCCTGACGCGGAAGATCATTGTTGGGGAGTGATCTGCAAACTGTAGATAGTTATTGCAAGCCCCTTCTGGTCTGGTCAGAGGGGGCTTTTTTTATTGGTATCTTTGTAGGTTCATACTTCGTACCGGATGGGGGAATTACTCCAGCAGTTAGTTAATGGCATATCGCTCGGCGCGATTTACGCGCTGATTGCGCTGGGCTATACGATGATCTACGGCGTGCTGCGCTTTATCAATTTTGCGCATGGCGACGTGTTCATGGTGGGCGCCTTTAGCGGCTATTTCGTCGCGAACGCGATCTCACACGTTCTGCCGGTCGGCTCACCGCTGGCGGCCGTCGTCGTGTTCCTTGCGGCCATGACGATCTGCGCGCTGCTCGGAGCGACGATCGAATACCTCGCCTATCGCCCGCTACGTTCGCGGCCCAAGCTGACGGTGCTTATCACGGCCATTGGCGTCTCGCTGTTCCTGGAGTATTTGTCCCAGCTCCTCTTTGGTGCAACCCCGCGTGGATTTCCTGAGATCATCTCGAACGAGCCGTTCATCAAAACGAAGCTCGTATCGCTCGATATTGTGGGCGCTGTGGTGATCGTCACGTCACTCGTGTTGATGTACGCGCTGCGCGTGATCGTCATGAAGACCAAGATCGGTACTGCCATGCGTGCCGTCAGCTACAACCAGCAGGCCGCAAGCCTGATGGGCATTAATATCTCGAAGGTCATTACCTTCACGTTCATGACGGGCAGCGCACTCGCTGCGGCAGGCGGTGTGCTCTATGGCGCATCGTACCCGAGCATCGATCCGCTCATGGGCATCCTGCCCGGCCTGAAGGCGTTCGTCGCCGCCGTGCTTGGCGGCATCGGGAACATCCCGGGCGCGGCGCTCGGAGCGTTCATCATCGGCATCGTCGAGAGCTTCATCGGTGGCACGTTTCTGTCGACCTATCGCGATGCGATCGTATTCGCGATCCTGATCGGCATCCTGATCTTCAAGCCAAGCGGCATCTTAGGACGTAACGAAGTGGAGAAAGTCTGACGCCATGCGACCGCAACTCATCTTCGTCATCGCCTTCGCCGTGCTGGTCGGACTCTCGTTCGTCACCGGACAGCTCGACCCGTACTTCTACACGGTGCTGATCTTCATCGGCATTAACATGACGATGGCGACGAGCCTGAACCTCATCAACGGGTTCACGGGCCAGTTCTCGCTCGGTCATGCAGGCTTCATGGGCGTCGGTGCGTATATCTCCGCGATCTGCTCGACGTTCCTTACGACTCACGGCATGGCCGCATCGGGTATGAGCGGCGATATCGTGATGCTGATTTCACTGTTGATGGGTGGGCTTGTGGCGGCGCTGACAGGGCTTGCCGTGGGTATCCCGAGTCTGCGATTGAAAGGCGACTACCTCGCTATTGTCACCCTCGGCTTTAACGAGATCATCCGCGTGCTGATACAGAACATCGACTTTAAGATCGGCGGCACTTCGTATGTCGGCGGTGCGCGCGGCTTTGCTGTGCCGCAGCTTGCTTCGTTCTTGTGGGTGTTTGGTATTGCACTTGTCGCGATCTACTTTGTCGAGAACCTGATTAACTCGACCTACGGCCGCGGCTTCCTCGCGGTGCGCGACGATGAAGTCGCCGCCGAGGCGATGGGCGTGAACACGACGGGTTTCAAAGTGCGCGCATTTGTCATCGGCTCGTTCTTCGCGGGCATCGGTGGCGGACTCTTCGCACACTTCATCCAATACATCACCCCCGATAACTTCACATTTCTGAAGTCGATCGAGATCGTGGTGATGGTGATCCTTGGCGGCATGGGCTCGACGTATGGCGTCCTGCTGGCAGCAATTATCCTGACGATCTTGCCCGAAGCACTGCGAGAGTTTTCGGAATATCGAATGATCATCTACTCCCTGATGCTCATCGTTCTGATGATCCTGCGTCCGCAGGGGCTCTTCGGGACCGAAACGATCAATCGTGTCTTCGCAAAGCGGAAGGCCGCAGCGAAGGGAGCGTAACGTTCAGATGGAGCGACTCTATTCACCCTGGCGCAGCGCCTACATCGACACCTTCAAAGGCAAGGCCGAGAAGGAAGAAGGGTGTATCTTCTGCAATGCATTGAACGGAACGGACGACGAGAAGCGATTGATGATTTACCGTGGGAAAGAGGCGTTCGTCATCATGAACCTCTATCCGTATAATAGCGGCCACCTGATGATCGTCCCCAACCGCCACACCGCCGACTTCGCTTCGCTGACTCCCGGCGAAACGGCAGAATGCTCCTTGCTCCTGCAGACCGCCCAAAAAGCGCTGCATGAGATGTCCGCGCCACACGGATACAACCTCGGCATGAACCTCGGCCGCGCCGGCGGAGCGGGGATCGATGACCATCTGCACTGGCACATCGTTCCGCGCTGGAACGGCGATACCAACTTCATGCCCACGATCGCCGACGTCAAACTGGTGTCGGAAGACATGCACCGCCAGCGCGCCACACTGGCTCAACTGTTCGCCCGTCTGCTCGCGTAGCAGTCCCCGTGTAACTTTTGGCTCTATCGAGGGGTTAGTCTTTTTTGGATTACTTTTCTAAATGGATATGAAAACTTTCTATCAAATTGCATTTGGCGTGGTACTTGCATGCGTACTGACGATGAGAGCAAACGCTGTTGTACTCGATACAGTGTACGCGGACGCTGAGTATTTTGGAAGTAATCCGCATGTTGTAACCTCTTCAAACGCGTTCGGGAAACCGGACAGTCAGTATGCGAAGCTTCAGGCATCTGCGGGGGGATCATATTTCTACGCTTCGTTTCACAGACGAAATGGTTCAGTGATCACGAACGAAATACTCCCTATCAAGCCAAAATCTACGCTTATCGTTTGGGGAAAGAAAGACCCCGATGTTGATTCATCTTATGCGTTATTATATTTTTCATCTGAGAGCGCCGGGCCGATCCAAAGTCAGGCATTTCGGATTGGTGATGGCATTAATATTATTGAAGTACCCGATACTTCTTTTGAATATCTCGACTTTGAAATAGCTGGCACAGGTTCATTAGCGTATTGGATTGATGCTATCGCAGTTATTGAAGACACCTCGCAGTCAAATAGTGGTGTTCGTAATGACAACCCTATGAACTCGATCGGTCTGATGCGCAACTATCCCAATCCATTCTCGAATCTCACGACGGTTTCGTTCACGATGCCTACAAGCGGCCAAGCAACGCTCGTCGCAGTGAACATGCAGGGCACCGAAATCGCACGAACCGATATCGGGTATATCGGTGAAGGGACACAACGTGCATCGTTCGAACTTCACGAACACGGAATGTACTTCCTGCGCCTATTTGTCGATGGTCGGCCGGTCGGCAATCCGATCAAGGTCGTTTCCGAGTAGTAATAGACGCTGTTCATTTTCAAATCGCAAGTTCGCACCATGCGGGCTTGCGATTTTTCTTTTCTATGACGATCTCGATCGCTTGGCTCAGACGCAATCTTCGAACGACCGATAATCGCGTGCTTGCGTACGCAATGCAGCACTCTGACATCGTGATCCCCGTGTACGTTTGGGATACATACCGGCCGCTCAATCGCTGCCCTAATCGTTTGTCGTTCATCGTCGAATCGGTCGAAGCGCTTGGCAAGGACTTCGAGGAGCTTGGCTTGCCACTCGTGATGCGTCGGGGACATGTTCACAAAGAAATCGCCCGACTTGCGAACGAAGTGAACGCAACAACGGTCATCGCAGATCGAAACTACGAACCATACGAGATCGAGCGTGACGAGAAGACCGCGCAAGCATTGAGCGACGTCGGTGCAACGCTGACGCTTGTCAAAGAGAATGTACTCTTCGAATCGGTGGAGGTCCGGACCAAGGAGGGGAAGCCGTACACGGTGTTCACTCCATTCAAGAAAGCGGTATGGGAACGAGTAACCTCGGAAGCCGAGGAGGTAATCGGCCCGAAGAGAGGGACGTACACATCCTATAGATCTACCAAATCCTATGAGTCGCACACTCCACCCGACTTGGGTATGCTCGACCAGTCTAAATTCTCATCCAACCGTATCCAACACGGCGGCTCTGTGGCTGCCCATACCAGATGGGAAGCCTTCAAGAATGCTGGCCTTTCGCGGTACAAACAACGCCGAGACATCCTCTCCGATGACTTCGGTACGTCACAGCTCTCGCCGCATATCAAGTTCGGAACAATAAGCATCCGCACGCTTGCACGCGAAGCATTGGAGCTTGCACAGCAGCCCGACTTCAACGAGGGTGCAACGACCTTCATCAGCGAACTACTGTGGCGAGAGTTTTACTACAATATCCTTGCGAGCTTCCCGCACGTCGAAGGATCGAACTTCCAGCCGATATACGATGGCTTGCGGTGGGAGCAGAACGAGGCGCATCTCGAAGCATGGAAGCTCGGACGCACTGGCGTGCCTGTCGTCGATGCGGCAATGCGTCAACTCCTCGACACAGGATGGATGCACAACCGTGCACGAATGATCGTTGCAAGCTTCCTGACGAAGGACCTGCTCATCAATTGGCAGGAAGGTGAACTCCATTTCATGTGGTGGCTTACCGACGGCGATCAGGCGCAGAATAACGGCGGATGGCAATGGTCAGCATCGACTGGGACGGATGCACAGCCATACTACCGCATCTTCAATCCGTACCTGCAATCGAAGAAGTTCGATCCGGAAGGCGAATACATCAAGCGCTATGTGCCGGAGCTTCGGTCGCTGCCGACGAAGTATATTCACGAACCACATCTGATGACTCCGCTGGAGCAATCGCAGTATGGCTGTATGCTCGGCGAAGACTATCCACTTCCTATCGTCGATCATTCCGTGCAACGCGAGAAGGCACGAGCGATGTTTGAACACGTACGCACACGTACATAACTGTGAATACGCTCATCCCACGCATCGCACTCATCCTGGTCTTTGTTGCCGGGATGATCTTCACGTATATCGAAAGCACGTACATGCGTGATCACGCCGCATCGCTCGGACCAAAGGGATCGGACGTCAGCTTCTGGATGTGGGCGTATCGTTTATTTGCAGTGGCATTCCTCTTCGCCGCTGCATTTGTGCTCGGCTCGTTCTTTCGCCGATAACCTATGCGCGACGCGCACCGGCAGCAGTAGCGGCACTGCTTGCAACGGGAACAGCAGGAGCCGCCGTGTACGTAGCGATCACCGTGCCATCGTTTACCGCTCCCGGCGCGACTGTTTGCAGGATACCATGACACGGCGAATACACCGTTTCGAGCGAGATCCCCTGAAAATACAGCTCTCCGATTTCCTGGTCGGTATTCACGTTCATGCCTGCACTGATCCCGGCCTGCAGCGTGAAGTTATAGATTCCGTCGTTGCCCTGAACGATCTGGTCGATGCCGTCGGGCGTAAGTGTGTTGATGATGCGTACCATAGATAGAAGGAATACAGCTCAGTAAAAAGCAAGTTGCACTCGTGCACCGAACCCCCAGCCGTAGTAGGCATGACGTCTGGCTTCGAGTTGAATCCCGGGCGTGAATGAGAACGGCGGATCGTACGCATCCTTCCACTGATACCCGAGCGCTATATTCCAGCCGATGACCGATCGATGGTCAAGCGTCATATCGAACCCCACGTTCGGTGCGACCAGCACCCGGTCCCAGAAGAGTATGCGCGGTACGAACCCGAGGGCAAGAAAGCCGTGGTGCACATCGGCATACGCAGCGGTTGCCTCGGCGTTAAACGAGATAGCAAAGTACGACTCGCTGTTGGTGTCGAGCGAACTCGAGACCTCACCAAAGTTAATAAGCCCAAAGCCGATCGCAGCGCTCGCCTGCCCAAGCACTTTGTTATCAAAGCTGATCGCGCCCGCAGAGAAGATGCCCTGTGTGCCGTTGAGCGAACGGCCGAACATGAGCTCATCCGGCCGCTTCGGGATTGGGACGATCTTCAACGCTTGAAACCAACCGTTCGCGTTTGAAAGAATAGAGTCGCGAACTGGTATGACCGTATTCGCCTTCGTCATGTTCCACCGGGCGAAGATTGCCGCACGAGAGGGATCGCTATAGCGTGCTTCGAACTCGCTGACGATCTCGTTCACACTCTGCATCACCGCTTCAATCACCAATTGTTTGTTGCGCGGACTGGCGTCGAGATAATTATCGCCGTAACTCTGCCACGGACCGTCGCCACGCTCGTTCTGCACGATGAGCCCAACACGACAATAATAGTCGTGGCGGCCATTCGCCTCGGCGGGCTCTGTGGTCCAGTGATCGACTGTCAGATGTCCTGCCGCGAAGGCGTCTTCGAGATAGTGATCGGCGAATGCATTGAAGAGAATTGCCCAATAGAGCAGTTGCATCGCGACCTTCGGCTTCGCCTTCATGAACGAACCCGCCATTCCCGCAAGCTGCAGCGCATCGAGATGAAGCAGCGAGTACTTCGAGATGCCATTCGTCTGTGTCGAGCGATTGAAGAACTCGAACGCCCGCTGGTTGATGTTCGCATCGTTCGAGAGCGCAAGTGTGATGAGCGTCTCGGCAAGTTCGTCGATGTCCGAGAGCTGATCGCGAAACGTCGTCAGTCCGAGATGATAGAAATGTGCCTTGTCGAGCGATGCAAGTCCGAGATATTGAAAGCGCGATCCGAGTGTCAGATCGACATTGCTCGCGCTCTTGAGTCCGGCACGCAATGCTACCTCCTGCATCTGGTATGCGCGATACACGATCGAATTGGCGTCGGCCATCTCGCGGGCGAAGTCGTAGGCATCGGTGTCATGATCGGCGAGCAGTGCGGTCAGGTCGCCGTAGGTCAGGTAGGTGTTCGTTTGGGTTGCGGCGAAGACAGCCATGTTGCTGTCAGGCCGTGTCTGCACAGGTACGAGTTCGCGCAGCAGCGCGAAGAACGGCGACGAACGACGAGCTTCGAGTACACGAGCGAATGCCGTTTCCCCGATCTCCTTATGTTCTCCATACCAGAACGCATCGGCCGACGTCGCGCCGACAAGACAGGCAAGCACGATAGCACATACAGCAGCAAGACGATTCATACGTTGGCAATACAGGCGATGACAGGCACACGATAAGACTCCGGTTCTGGGGCACCGGACGAGCAATTAGCGAATATACGAGGCAGACGACCAAAAACCAAACTACAGAGCCACCCGAAACCTTCTCTGCCCTTCCTGCCGTTATTAGCCCACTCAATCAGAACCTAACGACCATGGTAATATTCTTCATGTTCATGCTTGCCGGAATGGCCGGGATCGTCTACGTCGCGTATAAGGACGTGTGGGCGGAAAAGAAGAAAATGGCGAAATGATCGCCTTGATCAGATCGGCAATAGGCCGAGTAGTGCCGAAAGCACGGTGATGACCAGTGTTTTCCTGAGCATGGCATTGCGTTTCTTGAGGTCCAATTCCTTGTAGAGGTCGTCGACGATCTTCGATCGTTTGAGTCCCACTTCCGTTGTTCTGAACGTCGCGTTCGAGATGCAGAACTGCTCTGCAGCCTGCACATAATTGAGCGACGCCCCGAAGCCGAACCCGGCGGCAGCGATCACCCGAAAGATCACCGGCAACCCCACCCAATACATCGCCACGAGCGACAGAATACCGGCGCCAAGCGTCACATAGAACAACCTCCGGCGGAAACGCACACCTTTCTCGTCGATATTGCAGACACCCGGCGTATAGACAAACTTCGTCGCGTCGCTCATTTGTAGATCAAGTATTTCTGTCGTCGTGTACGGAATGCGGCCTCGTCGCGTTTCCACGAGGCCATGACCTTCGCAAGCGCTGCAGTGTCCGAGTTGTAGCACTTCAAGACGTCGTGCGTCCCCGTCACCTTCTCGAACATTCGCTTCGACGAGAACACCACTGCGCTGTATGCTTTCGCGAATGCTGTATCGGAGAGCAGCGTCGCAAAGAGCGAGAGCGCAGGCCCGTAGAGGCGGCCGATGCGTGCGATGTCATCCGGTAGTACGACAGCAACCCCGTTATAGGATTTCTCGGAGTCACCGAACGGGAGGGTAAAATCCTTGCGGGTAAGTGTGAGCTCCTTTGGAAGCGTAGCCTTCGCGGCGCTGAGCAGCGCGTCGCCTTTTACCAAGTGCGAGCCGAGCCGCAGGAACGGCGCATCGGTGCCGATGCCGACCGAGAGCGTCCCGAGCTCGCCGATTGCCCCGAAGATCGCGCAGCCGACCGCGGATCGCCACGTAGGGATATTGGGGCTTGGCGCAACCCATTTCAATTTGGTCTCGGGCCACGTCATGCGCCGCGACCACCCTTGCATCGGCACGACCGTGAGCTTGAGCTTCGCAGCAGATTTGAACCAACCTTCACCTACCGCCATCTTCGCCAGTTCGCCGAGCGTCATGCCATGGATGTAGGGGATCGGGATCTGCCCGACGAACGAGCGAAGCGAGGTATCGAGCACATTGCCCTCCACTCTCTCGCCGCCCAAAGGATTCGGGCGGTCGAGCACGACGAATTCGATATTGTTCTCGGCCGCCGCTTCCATCGCGAGGATCATCGTCGAAAGGAATGTGTACGGCCGCACGCCGATGTCCTGCATGTCGAAGACAAGCACGTCGATCCCGCGCAGCATCTTCAGAGTTGGCTTGCGCGTCGAACCATAAAGCGAATACACCGGCACACCGCGATAGGTCTCGGCGCTATCGCTCGTTGCCCCTGCCTTGCGTGCGCCGTTCAATCCATGCTCCGGCGTAAAAATCGCCACCAACCGGAGGGGCGAGGCACGCCTCGTCCGTGCCGCTTCATCGAGCAACAGATCCCCCGAGAACGCCCCCGAATCCGACAGCGAGGTCTGGTTCACCACGAGCGCAACCTTCTTCCCCTTCAACTGCGCGAACTTGTTGGAGGAAAATACATCGAGGCCGGTGCGGGTAGAGGCATCGACACAAGTGGCACTGACGAAGAGCGCAACGAGTATGGCGTAGATTTGCTTCACGAGCATCGTGTAACAATGCAAGCGAAGGAGCGTTCTAGCTCGCACATACAATTCAAGCATATTTCATGACCCGACACATCATCACCCTCGGCGGCGGGGCGTTTACGAATATGGGCGAGCTGACGAAGCTCGACCGGTATGCGCTTGCCGCCACGAGGAAGAAGAAACCGAACGTGTGCTTCATCCCGACCGCGAGCGGCGATGCGCTTTCGTATATCCATCAGTTCTATGCGGCGTACACAAAAGATATCTGCACCCCATCACATTTGGGCCTCTTTCGGCGCGAGGTGAAAGATATCGAGCGGTTTTTGCTCAAACAGGACCTCATCTTCGTCGGCGGTGGCAACACTGTGAACATGCTCGCCGTCTGGCACGAGCATGAAGTGGACATCGCGCTAGCACGGGCGTGGCAGAAGGGCATCGTGCTTGCGGGTACGAGCGCCGGGGCGATCTGTTGGTATCAAAGCGGCACAACCGATTCCTATGGACCGGAGCTCAAGCCGATGCGCGGCGGTCTCGGATTCCTGAAGGGATCGTTCACTCCGCATGTATCCAGCGAGAAGACTCGTCTCGGCATCTGCAGAGCGGCGATCAAATCCGGCGCCATCGACGAAGGCTACGCCGTCGACGATCATGTGCTACTGCACTTCAAGAACGAGAAGCTCTACAAAGTCTTCAAAGCGGACGAGCGGCGCAAGGCGAGGTATGTGACAAAGAGCAAAGTGACCCTTCTCTAAAATGTCATTCTGAGCAAAGCGAAGAATCCCTTTCGGTGTGCCACGAACGTCGGTGCTATCCTGAAGGGATTCTTCGCTTCGCTCAGAATGACAGGTGAAGAAAGAGTGTGATCAAACGATCCGCTTGCGCATTCTTGCGACCGGGATGTTCATCTGCTCGCGGTATTTTGCTACGGTGCGACGGGCGAGGTCATAGCCGTCCGCACGGAGCATTTCTGCCAGGTCGTCGTCGGTGAGGGGCTTCATCGGGTGTTCTTCGCCGATGAGCTCTTTGATGCGGGCCTTCACCACTTTGTTCGAGACCAGTTCGTTCGTCGCTTCGCCGTCCTCATCGCTGCCGCCGAGCGGTATCGCTTCGCTGAAGAAGTATTTGAGCTCGAACACTCCGTAATCGCACTGACAATACTTGCCGTTGACCACGCGGCAGATCGTCGAGATGTCCATCGAGATATCGTCGGCGATGTTCTTGTAGATCATCGGCTTCAGATACTTCTCGCCGTGGAGGAAGAACTCGCGCTGACGCGCCACGATTGCCTGCATCACATTGAGCAGCGTCTTGCGGCGCTGATAGTATGCAAGCACGAACGCCTTC
Source organism: Bacteroidota bacterium (assembly GCA_018266755.1). Lineage (NCBI taxonomy): Bacteria > Pseudomonadati > Bacteroidota > Bacteroidota bacterium. The sequence continues at coordinate 166,977 of JAFDZW010000007.1, read as the reverse complement.
GCTGCTTCGAACTTCTTATTGATGAACTCTCGCGCTTCGTCAGGCAGCGCACGCTGGTTCGGGACCGCGCCTTTGCCCTTCTTCGTAAGCTCCTTATAGGCCGAGTTGATCTTGATCGACGGCACGCCGCGCTCGTTGAGCGTGATATTGAACTCCTTGCCGTCCGGCGTCTTCTCGATGTAAAAGTCGGGGGTGATGTATCGCTGCGTTTCCGAAAGCGGTGCGCTCGGTGCGCCGGGTTTTGGGTTCAGGTGCTGAATGAGATCGAGGGCCGGCTTCAGGTCCGGCATCTTCATGTGCAGCTTCTTGGCGAGGATCTGATAATTCTTCTTGATGAAGAGATCGAAATGATCCTGCAGGATCTCCATCGCCATCGTGCGTGCCGGATTGTGCTCGGCGTATGCCTCAAGCTGCACAGTCAGGCACTCTTGCAAACTGCGCGATGCAATACCGACGGGGTCCAGACGTTGGATGCGGCGCAATAACCGCTCCGGCTCGCCCATCGCATATTCTTCGCCGTAATAGATCGAGGTGTCCTGGACGATCTGATCGAGCGGCACACGCAGGTAGCCATCTTCGTCGAGCGAACCGATGATTTCCTCGGCAAGCACACGCATACGCGGCGAGAGATCCAGAAGCGAGAGCTGCTTGCTCAGTAGTTCGGTGAGCGTCTCTTCCGCAACCTGTCCGCGGTCCTCGCGGTCTTCTTCGTCGTCATGATTCTTCGCTCGCGGGACTTTGTATCCTTCGAGCTCATCGTTCATGAAGTCTTCGAGCGTATAGTCGTTCTCGCGCTCTGGGGCGGGCTCGGTATCGCGCTGCTGGTCGGTCGGTGCGCTCGAGCTTTCGTTCGGGGTGCTGGCGATGATGCTCGTCTCGATCGAGGTACCGAGCGTATCTTCCGGAAGTTCTTCTTGCGAGATCTCCTCAAGTAATGGGTTCTCTTCGAGCTCGTCTTTGATACGTTCTTCGAGCTGGGCTGCGGGAAGTTGAAGCAACTTCAGATACTGCACCTGTACAGGCGTCAGTCGCTGATGGAGTCCGAGTCGTTGCTTCAGTTGGAGCATTTTCTATACTACTCCGAAATCGTTACTTCTGTGCTTTTCAAGCAATAATCGTACCACATAGAAGTGGCTCATAGGGTAAAAAAATTCCGCGACACCGTGGCCGCGGAATACTCAACACATCTCAAAGCGAGTCGAACGCTCTCACAATATCTTGCGCGATCGCTTCGGGCGGCCTGCCCTCTATTTGCCAACGCTCCATCATCCAAACAAGTTTTCCATCTTTGAGGATGGCCATTTGCGGCGACGATGGGGCAAACCCGACGAAGAACTCGCGAGCTTTTGCGACGGCCTCTTTATCATTACCGGCAAGGGCCGTAACCATGCGGTCCGGCTTCTTGGAATGAGAAAGCGCAAGTTTCAGTGCTGGACGCGCACCGCCGGCGGCACAGCCACAGACAGAGTTGACGAACATGAATGTGGTACCAGGGGCAGCAAGTTCTCGCTCGATCTCTTCGGCTGAGCGAATCTCTTTCATTCCGATGGCCGTAGCCTCATCACGGAACGGCTGGACAAGAATTGGGTCGTACATACGTGTCGTTTCCTTTTCAAATATTGGTAATTATGATAACAATGTATACGCACAAAGGTATCCGGAGTTATCTGGAGTCCTCGTCTCGGGGTGCGGCGGATCGATCATACCCGCCCCGGAGCACCCATATAAAGTACGTGGCAATCCCTGCTGCAACTGCCAGGGATCCAATCCCAAGCACAGAGCTGCCTGCGTCCCTCGAAATCTCACGGATCCCGAAGAAAAGGAAAAACGCCAGGGTTGTCCCGATGAGTATCTTATGAAATGTCAGTAACCTCATAGCGATATAGCAATTGGTCGCCTGTTCTCATCCTACTAACGCACTTCGGGATAACTTCGTGGCAATTCTCTTGTGGTCTGACAACTTGTGTGGTATTGCCGGACGACGGTGTGTGTAAGATTTCACACGTCTTGGTAACGTCTGGATAATTTCGGGATGTGTGGATTGAATTTGACCTATCCACTTGTGAACATATGCATTTATAACTTGTTAGTATGGCTGTTTCCATTGGCTTAGGGCCACGGAAGATGCGATATTCACAATTCCACACCCTTTAAAATAGTAGTTAGAATTCTATTTAAAAAGGAAAAGAATAAAGAAAAGAGAGCAATATGAATATCTCGATCATCGGGACAGGATACGTGGGACTCGTGACCGGAGCCGGACTTGCAGAAACCGGACATACCGTTACGTGTATGGATATCGTTGCAGAAAAGATCGAGATGCTTCGCAAAGGTGATATCCCGATCTATGAACCCGGTCTTGAGGAGATTGTTTCGTTCAATGCGTCAGAAGGTCGGCTGAAGTTCACCACCAGTTACGAGGAAGCGGTCGAGAATGCGAAGGTGATCTTTTTTGCATTGCCGACACCGCAGGGTGACGATGGCGCCGCAGATCTTTCGCGAGTGATGCAATGTGCCGAGACGGTCGCGAAGCTTATCAAAGAACCGAAGGTAATCGTCAACAAGTCAACGGTACCTGTCGGAACCGCAGAAAAGGTCAAGAAGATATTCGAAGCGAATACGAGCATCTCTGTCGAAGTCGTCTCGAATCCGGAATTCTTGAAGGAAGGTGCAGCGGTCCAGGATTTCTTAAAGCCGGATAGAATTGTTATCGGTGCGTCGAACCCGAAGGCAATCGAGATCATGCAGGAGCTCTACGAGCCGTTCGTACGCACCGGCAACCCGATCTACATCATGGACGAGAAAAGCGCCGAGCTCACGAAGTACGCAGCGAACGCGATGCTCGCGTTGCGTATTTCCTTCATGAACGAGATTGCGAATATTTGTGATAAAGTTGGTGCCGATGTTGATAAGGTGCGCAAAGGTATCGGGTCGGACGCACGAATCGGTCCGCAGTTCTTATTCCCGGGCGTCGGCTTTGGGGGCAGTTGTTTCCCGAAGGATGTCAGCGCGATCGTCAAGACAGCAGAGGTGCATGAGTATGACTTCAAGACGTTGAAGGCGGTACAAGAAGTTAACCGTGCGCAGAAAAAGATACTCGTTGAAAAGATCCTTGCACACTACGAAGGAAACATTGCAGGAAAAACGTTCGCTGTCTGGGGACTCTCATTCAAGCCCAAGACCGACGACATTCGCGAAGCGCCAAGCATTGAAATTATCAAGGAGTTGATCGCGCAAGGAGCATCGGTGCAGGCATCGGACCCTGTTGCGATCCCGGCGATGATGAAAGTTCTGCCCGAGTCTGGATCGCTGAAATATCGGCGCCGCAATCTCAAAGCGCTCGAAGGGGCACATGCACTGGTTGTCGTGACAGAATGGAATGAATTCCGCACACCGGATTTCAATTTGCTCTCGGTTTCTCTTGCTGACAAAGTTGTATTCGACGGGCGCAACATCTACGACCCGGAAAAACTTCGCGAACACGGACTGCACTATTACGGAATCGGAAGAAGATAATGAGAATAGAGATTATCACCGGTTATTCACGTGGACATCTTTGTGGTAATGACGCGCAGTGAGATAATGCGTCGTGTCCGACGAAAAGATACTACACAAGAGCTGATCGTGAGAAGTATCCTTTACGATCTCGGGTTTCGTTACAGGGTAAATGTACGCGGCCTACCTGGTTCACCCGATATCGCCAATAACTCGAAGCACAGGGCTATTTTTGTCCACGGTTGCTTTTGGCATAGGCACAACTGTCCTCTCGCAACGATACCAAAAAGTAATCGACAATTTTGGCTTAAGAAATTCGAGCAAAATGCGCAGCGCGACCTGCGACAATTCAAAGCTCTACGGGAACTAGGGTTCAAGGTGCTCGTTGTTTGGCAATGTGAGCTAAACGACATACCAAGACTTCGTAGCCGGTTGAAAAGATTCATCTCATGAAGGTAACACAACACTCTAAGGACATCTCACATCCCACGAGGATAACTGCGGTCGATCTTTTCTGTGGGGTAGGAGGACTGAGTTATGGCCTACTGAGCGAAGGTATCGAGGTAGTCGCTGGAATCGATATCGATGAACAGTGTGAGTTCGCTTACACTAATAATGTCAAAGCTGCCTTCATTAAGAAAAGTGTTGCACGAACGAAGGCGGAAGAGATCGAGAAGCTCTACCCCGAAGACTCCGTGAAGGTGCTTGTCGGATGCGCACCTTGTCAGCCGTTTTCTCAATACACTAACACAGGGAAGAAGAACAGACGGAAAACAACCCCCAAGACAGATCAGTGGAAGCTTCTGCGAGAATTCATACGATTGATCAAAGAGCTACAGCCGGAAGTAGTGTCGATGGAAAACGTGCCTCAATTAGAGAAGTACCCTATCTACGACGAATTTATCGAAGGTCTCAAAGGGATCGGATATCATGTCAGTGCTCGCCAAGTCTATTGCCCTGACTATGGTATACCCCAAACTCGTACCCGGCTCGTACTTCTTGCGTCAAAGTTGGGCCCAATTGCCCTCGTTGAGCCGACACACGAAGAAGACAATTATCGCACAGTAAGGGATGCTATCGGCAATCTTCCAAAAATATCGGCAGGTGAGATTTGTGAGACCGATTCCTTTCACCGTGCACGTAAGCTGAGTGAACTGAACCTCAAACGAATCAAGAAAAGTAAAGCTGGTGGTACCTGGCACGATTGGCCCGAAGACTTGAAGCTCGAATGTCACAAACGCGATTCCGGTGGTACATATGCAAGCGTCTATGGTCGTATGGTTTGGGATGATCCAAGCCCCACGATGACGACACACTGCTGTGGGCTGGGAAACGGGCGGTTTGGGCACCCCGAGCAACACAGGGCTATCAGCTTGCGTGAAGCAGCATTACTGCAGACTTTTCCAGCCAATTACAAGTTTGAATCGGAGGAGCACACTCTCAGTCAAAAGGTGCTTTGTAGGCAAATCGGCAATGCAGTGCCTGTACGACTGGGATCGGTTATAGGAAGGAGCATAGTTGAGCATGTCCAAGAATCCATCTGAGCCAAATAACTTCATATTCAAGATTTCGCTCAGTGTCCTTGATCATCTCGGAAGGCATCTCTACCGAAGTTTTTCAACAGTGTTAGGTGAGGCAATTTCAAACTCTTGGGATGCTGATGCGCAATCTGTCCGCATATACTTAGACAGAGAAACGAGCAATTTGACCATCGTTGATGATGGTATAGGGATGACACCTTCCCAGTTCCAAGATCATTTCTTGAAAATTGGCTACTCGAAGAGAAAAGGAAATATCACGCGTTCACCTAGTGGCAGGCCCTTCATAGGTCGGAAGGGTATTGGAAAACTGGCCTTGCTGTCTTGTGCCAAACGCGTAACGATTGTAACCAAAACAGAAGAAACTGGTTGGACAGGTGGAGTTATCGATAATGCTGGACTTGATTCAGCTATTACAGAAGATCTTACACCTCAAGATTACTTATTGGACAAGTATGACAGTGGTCACATAAGTAGTTATAGCTCACACTTAATTCATGGGACGGTTATTCATTTTGAGGGTCTTAATGAAGCTGTAAAACATACCGACGAGTATCTGAGAAAGATAATAGCCCTATCTTTCAGATTTTCAATTATCGATAGTACGTTCAAGATATTTTATCAAGATACAGAAATAACCTTTGATGATCTAGAGGATCTTGCATTGGGTACCCAGTTCATTTGGAATATTAATACGCCCGAAGATCCATTTGCGCTATATATTCAAAGTAAATTTGATGAGAAGAGCGAAGTTATAAGTCTTCCTGCACCAGTGGAAGTAAGAGGCTTTCTTGCATCCGTTAAGAAGCCGCGCCTGCTTAAAGTGACAGGTACAGATGAACGTGTTGGCGTTGATTTATTTGTGAATGGAAGAGTTCGTGAGAAGAACATCCTAAAGCACATACCAACAGCTCGAATCCCGGAGGATTATTTGTACGGCCAGATTCATTTTGATAGTCTTGATGACGGTACCGATAGGTTTGCCACAGGCAGAGAGGGGATCGTAGCAGACGATCCGATATATTCAGCATTCCTGAATGCCCTCTTAAAACATATTGTCAATCCAATCGTCAATCAATGGGACGCATTACGTAGAAAACACAAAGAGACAGGTGATCCAGAAAACAAAACCATTACAACCAAGCAGCGCAAATTAGAGGAGCTTGTAAATGAGGTTAGTGATGAATATGTGAAAGAATTAACCACCGGTTCGAAGGAAAAGCAGAAAGTCCGTGACTGGATTGATGAATTAAGTGAGGATGCCCAATTCAATATTGGGGCATACACCGATTGTTTCGTATCTGAAAACTTGGTTAGAAAGTATATTGACGACTCGGCCATTTCTACTGACTCGATGAAAGAACAAATTAAGGAATATAGACGACAATCCGTTGAGCATAAGGAAAAAGCAAATATTAGTTTTGTGATCCGAGAAAATGATTCAGATTTGAGTTACTTAAGTATGGATCAACTCACCTTTCTAGCTGATGCAAAGGGTAAGGATAAAATAAAGGATGCGTACTTGCATCGTCACGCTACTGAGTACAAACCACTTCGAGATGCGATGGCTCATACGGCACGTCTTACTCCAGAAAGCAAGACCAGACTACAATCAGTTTACGATAATATAAAAGGTAGGATAATTAAACTTCTCACAGAGTCAGAATAGAATAATAATGCCAAGAACTCTCATCACCGGCGGAGCCGGATTTCTCGGAAGTCATCTGTGCGATCGTTTTGTCGCTGAAGGACACGAGGTTATCTGCATGGACAATCTGGTGACCGGAAATCCGGAAAACGTCTCGCATCTTTTCGGCAAGCCGAACTTCGTCTTCGAGCATTATGACGTGACGAACTTCATTCACGTCAGCGGCCCGCTTGACTACGTGCTGCACTTCGCGTCGCCGGCAAGCCCGATCGATTACCTGAAGCTTCCGATCCAGACGTTGAAGGTTGGTTCGCTTGGCACGCATAAGGCGCTCGGACTTGCAAAAGCCAAAGGTGCGCGTTTCCTGCTTGCATCAACGAGCGAGACGTACGGTGATCCCGCGATTCATCCGCAGCCGGAATCGTATTGGGGGAATGTGAATCCCATCGGCATCCGCGGCGTGTATGACGAAGCCAAGCGTTTCGCCGAGGCGATGACGATGGCGTATCACCGATATCACGATCTTGACACACGCATCGTGCGCATCTTCAATACATACGGCGAGCGCATGCGCATTCACGATGGTCGCGCGATCCCGGAGTTCACTCGCCAAGCACTCAAGAACGAGCAGATCACGGTGTTCGGCACCGGCATGCAAACGCGCAGCGTGTGTTATGTGAGCGATCTCATCGAAGGTATCTATCGTCTGCTCCTGAGTGACTATAATAATCCGGTAAATATCGGGAATCCCGACGAGGTAACCATGCTCGACCTTGCGAAGGAAATTAAGACGATGATCCCTGAATCCAAGAGCGAGATAGTCTTCAAGCCATTGCCGCAGGACGACCCGCAAGTTCGTCAGCCGGATATCACCCTTGCAAAATCACTGCTCGGCTGGGAGCCGACAGTCGCACGCACCGAAGGACTCAAGCGAACTATCGAGTATTTCCGCAAGGCGGTGGGTTAGGCCTTGGCACATTGAACGTACCTGTGGTGACCCATTCGACCCTGAAACATTTCCCGTGTCTACAATGTATATACAGCCATGAAGACGCTGAAAGTGCGGAAATGGGGAAATTCGTTAGCAGTACGGCTTCCGAAGTCCGTCGCCGAACGGCATGAGATCCACGATGGCTCAGAGATTCGGTATCACGACCTGAAGAACCGACTCGTGCTGGAATTCGACGAGGACCGCCTGACGCTCGAAGACTTGGTGAGCAAAATCACACCCGAGAATGTGCACTCGGTGACGGATTGGGGAGCCCCGGTCGGCAACGAGATCTGGTAATGGCCAAGCCGTATATACCAAACCGGGGTGATATTGTGTGGGTCGAGCTTGATCCGCAAGTCGGTCGTGAGCAGGCCGGTCGACGTCCGGCGCTTGTGTTGTCAGAACATTCGTACAACCGCTCCACAGGACTCGCCGTGTGTTGCCCAATCACTTCACAACAAAAATTCTATCCGTTCGAGGTCGAACTCCCGACGGGACTTCCGATCAGCGGCGTCATACTCTCCGATCACATCAAGAGCATCGACATTCCCGGACGGATTCAAAAACATATATGCACAGCACCTGACGAGGTGCTCGCTCGTGTTGTAAAGCGGATCACTCTTCTCATCTCTGCATCGAAGCAATCGTGAAGCAATTACTCACCAGCATGCGCTCCGGCGCCATCAGCGTCCGCGACGTGGACGCACCCGAGCACCCGAAGCGTGCGGGCGTCATCGTGCGCAATTACGCCAGTGTCATCAGCGCCGGCACCGAGAAGATGTCGGTCGAACTTGCGCGTTCGTCGATGCTCGAAAAGGCGAAGAGCCGGCCCGATGACGTCAAGAAGGTCCTCGCCGAGATCAAACAGCAAGGGTTCTGGGCGACGTACAATCGTGTGATGAACAAGCTCGACACCCCGAAGCCGATGGGCTACTCGTGTGCGGGCGAGGTCATCGCGGTCAGTCCCGATGTCGACGACCTCCGTCCCGGCGACCGTGTTGCGTGTGGCGGTCAAGGAGCGTATCATGCCGAAGTCGTCAGCGTACTCCGTAATCTCTGTGTCAAGATCCCCGAAGACGTATCGTACGAGGAGGCGTGCTACACAACGCTCGGCTCGATCGCAATGCAAGGTGTTCGTCAGGCCGAGCTGACATTCGGCGAATCCGTCGCCGTGATCGGCCTCGGACTTGTCGGCCAACTCACCTGTGCCATCGCCCGTGCTGCAGGCTGCGTCGTGATCGGCATCGATCTCGATGATGAGAACGTGAAGCTCGCTGCAGCGCACAATGCACAATTTGCATTTAGTCGAAAAGCGGATAACCTTGTTGATAAGATCAAGTCGATCACATCGGGCTTCGGTGTGGATGCCGTAATCATCACTGCGGCGACCAGCTCGAACGATCCGATCGAGCTATCCGCCTCGATCACCCGTGATCGTGGCCGCGTCGTGATGGTCGGCGTGACGAAGATGGATATCCCGCGCGACCCGTTCTATCTCAAAGAGCTTGACTTCCGACTCTCGCGTTCCTACGGTCCGGGACGTTATGAGCACGACTACGAAGACCGCGGCATCGATTACCCCATCGGCTACGTCCGCTGGACCGAGCGCCGCAACATGCAGGAATTCGTTCGGCTGCTCGCAGAACGAAAGGTCAATCCCTCAAGACTGACGACCCATACGATCGCAGTCGCCGACGCGAAACGAGCGTACGACATGATCGCCGGCGAGATCAAGGAGCGGTACCTCGGCATCGTCCTGACCTACCCGCAGGATGAAGGCGGAAGGATGAGGGATGTCCAGCATCACATCCAATCACCAATCACAAACCACCAGTCACCAACCATCGGCTTCATTGGTGCTGGTAACTTCGCCCAAGGCTTTCTGCTGCCCACACTCAAAGAGCAGGCCGATCTTGTCGTCGTTGCGAACGAAACCGGTTCGAGCGCCGAAGATGCCAAGACCAAGTTCGGTTTTGCTCGTTCGACGACGGACCCTGATGCGGTGATCGCATCGAACGACGTCAACACGATCTTCATCGCAACGCGCCACAACAACCATGCCGAGTTGATCTGCAACGCGCTCGAAGCGGGAAAGCATGTCTTCTGCGAGAAGCCGATGGCGCTGAAGTTCGAGGATGCAGCCAAGGTCGCGCGTACTTACACTGAGCACTCAGCACTGAGCACTCAGCACTTCCTCATCGGCTTCAACCGCCGATTCTCACCGCTCGTTGTGAAGATGAAGGAGCTCTTCGGCGAACCGCATGCGCCGAAGATGATCTTCTACCGCGTCAACGCAGGCCCCGTCCCCGCATCGAACTGGGCGCAAGACGAAGAGACCGGCGGCGGACGTATCATTGGCGAGGTCTGCCACTTCATCGATACTGCTGCCTATCTTGCGAACGACGCGCTACCGAAATCCGTCGTTGCGAAACAGATCTCGAGCGGACGTGCGGACTCCATAGATCATGATACCCTCTCAATCGTGATCGACTACGAAGACGGTTCCGTCGCGACGATCCTCTACGTTGCCAACGGCGACAAGACACTACCAAAGGAAGAAATACAGGTCTTCTCGGGTGGCCGAACGGCGATCATGAAGAACTTCACCGAACTCGAATTCCACCGCGGCAGCGGTAAGCCGCACATCGTCAAAGGCCAAGGCAAGGGGCACCGTGAAGAGGTCGAAGCGTTCGTCGCGGCGATCAAGAACGGCACGCCGTCGCCCATCCCCTTCGAGTCGATGCTTGCAACGACCGTCGCAACCTTCGCCGTGCACGAATCGCTTTCGACGGGCGAGACGATTCGCTTCTGAGGACGACGCAGCCCCGTCCTCTCGATCGGCTTCCTCATTGTAACATTCCGGGATGTTTGGTGTTGTCTTATCGGCATCAACTTTCATCTATCGGTGTGTAGTGTTGTGAGTCGGATTCGTACGATCATCTTCGCAATTCTGTTGACGAGCGTTCTCGTCTCTGCATCGATCGCCAAATGGACCAAGATCGCAAATCTTGGTACTCCAGTCGGCTGTTGCTATTTCACCGACGACCTCACCGGCTATGCCGGGTCCGGTAACTCTGCAAGCCAAGTCCCGATCCAGATCTGGTACACCACCAATGGCGGCAGCTCGTGGATGAATGCAGGCGTGCCAACAGCAAGCGGACAAGTCACACAGATCTGTATTCTGCCTGATGGCACCGGGTATGCCTCGATCTATTCGACCGGCAGTATGAATGTGAATCTTTGGAAGACCGTGGACTATGGCAGATCCTGGACCGACGTTTCGACCGGGTCACACCTTGGCGCGGGTGTTGGTATATCGAGTGGTGTCCCGCTGACGACTGCAAGCTGGAATCCGCCGCTGAACGCCGGAAACAACCAGAACGGCGTCTTCTTCATGGACCCGTTAACGGTTCTCGTCACACCCGGTCCGAATTCCAAAACGAATCTTGCCGAGGCTTGGTCGGCGTGGGGCGATCCGAAAACCCGCATCTGGTACACGATCACCGAGCTCTCGCGCAGAATGTGGATCTCCACGAACAACGGCGCATCGTGGTCATCTCGATTTGCGTTCGGACCGCCGCTCGTTACTGCTGGGATCATGACCGGGCATATTTTCGGCAGTGCCGGATATCTGTATGTACAGACCGAGCAAGACGGCATAATTCGTGGCACACTCAAAGATAGTGGGCATACATGGATCAATGTCGGCGGCCCGTCAAATATCGCCGATACCCGCACGTTCTATGTCGGCGGGTGCAGCGGCGAAATGGTCATCGCGTTCGATAAGCTCGGAGGGGTGTGGAAAACCAACGATGGAGGCGATGGTACGCTGGGCGTCAAGTCCGAGATTGGCTTCACGCATCCGCGCTTCCCGAACATCACTGCTTGTCTCAACGAATCGCGCAAGTTCGTGATCACGAACTACAACTGCTACGACTATCTGCTGAACTCGATCTCGTTCGTCACAAACACCGGCGGTGCGTACACACTCGCAACGCCCGTGATGCCGGACACCATCAAGAGCGGCGCGACCGATACCTTTCAGCTCGCATTCGATCCTGCAAAAAAGCCCGGCAACTATACGTGCCGCGTAAAGGTCAATGGATCGTTCATCACCGGGTTGCCATCCCTTGCGTTCGACAGCTTGCTCGATGTTGCGGTCTTCGTGACTGGTGAGCAACCAAGAATGCAGGTCATTCCGTCCACACTGGAGCTCGATACGGCAAGCATCTGCGGCGGTCAGTCGGACACCGTGTTCACGATCACGAACATATCCTGCGATACGCTCACAATCACAAGCGGCCCTGGTGTGCTTCCGCCTGAGTTCACTATCGATCCGCTTGCGCTTCCGTACAAGCTACCGAAGGATTCGACGGTCAGCCTGCGTTGCCATTTCAAGCCGACGACGGCAGGGGCCAAGACGGCGAACCCCATATATGCTGCGACGATGCAGGGCAACAACACGTCGGTGCAAATGACCTTGAATGGGTTCGGCGAGGACGGCATCGCGAAGCTTGCGGCATCGCCCGCTTCGATCGACCTCGATACCCTTTCGCTCTGCGGCAGCGGCGATTCTGCCGAAGTCTCGATCACGAACACCGGCTGCGTCCCGCTCTTCCTAGACAACACATCCATCGGTGGCGACCCCGACTACTCACTTGCGTCCGCTCCCGCACCGTGGCGCTCTGTCGCGCCGGGTGATGTTGTTCGCATGTGGGTGCACTTTGTGCCGAGCTTGAAAGGCAAGCGCACAGCGACCGTCTCGATCGTTTCGCATAGCCGCTCCGTTGATTCGACGGTGATGCGTTTCAGCATTCCGGTCTCTGCACAGGTCGTCTCCGGCTTCGCAAAACCACAGGCGTCGGTCTCGGCCCTCGACTTCGGTACCTTGAGCTTCTGCGATACCCGCGATACATCGTTCACCATCCGCAACATCGGCTGCGACTCGCTTCGAGTCGATTCGCTCACACTTGCGGGTACGGGCTTCTCGCTTGTCGGCCTGTCGCTGCCGGCGTATCTCGCGCCGAACGAACGCATCGTTGTCGGCGTGCATGCTACGCCGGTCGGAACCGCCACGACCTTCAACGGCACCATCCACGTCTTCACGACGCCGGATTCGAACCTCGCGCCCGTTACGCTGACCTTCTCGCTTAAAGGCGCCTCGCCGAACGTTGCGCTTTGGCTCACCATCGACTCTGCGAGCGCAACTTCCGGCTCGCCAACAGCAGTCCATCTCAAAGCCGACCCCGCAACGATCGGACAATACCGTTCACTCGATGTGACGCTCAACTGGAATAACGATCTGCTCTCGCATCGCGGCTCGCATGGCGTGAACACCATCGCACCATCCGGCCCCGTGACGGGCATCGCCGGACCCTGGACCTTCCGTATCACGGGCAACCCGTTCCTCGCTGCCGATGCAGCCGACAGCTCCGTTGCCGTGCTCGATTACGATGTCTTCCTCACGAAGGACACCGCGACGTCGGTCGATCTCACGGTGCTCAAAGTCAACGACACCATCCCAGGCTCCGGACCTTGCACGATGCAGGCCACCGCGAGCGGGACGTCATTCCGCTACCGCATCGAAGGCTGCTCGCAACCCACGCTCCACGATTACCTCAGTACCGGCACGCTGCGCGTGAGTGCCATCCGGCCGAACCCGGTGACGGGCAGTGAACTCACGATTGTCGTCGAAAGCCCGATCAAGCAGACGGCCACGATCTCGGTCCACGACGAACTCGGCAAGCAGGTCCTCGCACGCACGCTCGAACTTGCGGCCGGCACCAACGAGATCCCGATCGGCACCACCGCCCTTGCCAGAAGCCGATATAGCGTCCGCGTCGTCACCGCCACCGCCGAGGTGACCTCCGGCTTCGTCAGAAAGTAGGCTCCGACGGCCTCGCCCGCGCTCCCATTCGCACGCTGCACATTCGAAAAGATGGGTAGGTAACTCCCTGATAATTCAATGATATAATTGTGTGCACGCACCGAGCCCGCAGAAACGACAGAGCCGGCTTGCACCGGCTCTGAACGAATTCCTGGGCTCATGGCCCAATGCTCGAATTGCATTCAACAAATACACGGAATTATGCGCTTATTGTCAATAGGTGCCCATAAGAATTAATATTATGGGCACCTATGGATGAATTTTCGGTGGGCTCATTGAGCGATGTAACACTATGGTTTTGTTGTGTGTCTTACTTGCGCATGAAAAATAGGATTGGCAAGCACTCATTCAGTCTGTCTCCAAATTCCACCCGGGGTTGGAGGTGTTTTCTTGCTACGTGCCTCAAGCCTTTGCATGACTACCCTTGGGCAACAGCATGTCTCGTGGTGATTGGGTTGTTGCATCCGATTCCGAAAGCGCACGGGCAATGGAAGCAGGTAGGGCAATTCAGTGAGGGTGTCCTCTGTGTATATTTTTCCGAGTTCGATAGCGTCCCTCTCCATGGATACGTCAGTATCAAGAAGAATGTTGATGCATTACTACGTACGAGCGATGGTGGCAACACTTGGTCGACGATTCCCGGAAGCCTGGCAGCACTGAGCGTCCTGTTTGTCGATCCGTTGAATGGATGGTATGTGTACCCCGACGTCAACGGTACCCATGTCACGACTGACGGTGGCCTCACCTGGAATCAAATGGGACAAGGCTCTCCGCCCGGTTGGGATATATACTACAATGCGAAGAAGAATTTATTGATACAATGCTCGTGGGATGGCACGCTCTATACCTCACGGGATCGCGGTCTCACATGGAATCGCATCGAACCCAACCCCAGCGCGAGTGGTGCAAGCGGGCTAACCTTCTTTAACGATAGCACCGGATTTGCAAGCTCTGCCAGTACAACTAACTGTTACGGCTATCGGACAACCGATGGTGGCGAGACGTGGAGTACCAGCCAATTCAGACAAGAATGCTGGAAGCCACATACTGCGCTTCCGAGCGGGACATTCTTTGCACCGGCAGAATGGGGAGGCAACGGACTCTCGCGATCGTCGGACGGAGGAGCTAGCTGGTCTCTGACGAGTGGACAGCCGCAGTCTTCACTAATCGGTCACATGCAGGGTGACGACTGCAGACTCTATATCCACACCGTTGATGGAGTGTATCGGTCTTTAGATTCCGGACAGACGTGGCAGTTTATTGGCGGCCCGCCTAATACTTACGATACACGGGCTCTCTACTCTCGCGGCAAGCATGTATACGCCGGCGGCTCCGACGGCTCACTGTGGTATCTTTACGATACCATCCCCGACCCACGTCTCCGTATTTCTCAAGATATCATTAACTTCGACAGCGTTTCGGCATGTGCCGATCCAGTCATCAGTGTGCGACTTACCAATTTTCGGATCTGCGATGCGATCAAGATTGATAGCATCTATGCCACAAATGCAACCATCAAGGCTTTTCAAGTGATCGGCTCTCCCCTGCTCCCGTCGCAGCTTTCCGCCGGCAGTACAGACTCGATCGGCGTTCGATTCATTACAACGCCAATTGGGAAGTACTACGGAAGATTACATATCCGTTACTCGGTGGACGGCGCCACAGTTGATACCGTTCTGACGATCGGTGCCGTACGAGTGCGGAGCGCGTCGTCCGGACTTTCGACGTATCACCTAGCATTCGATACGATCTCCGTGTGTCAAAGCGTCGCGCGTACGTTGAGCCTTGTCAATAATAACTGCGACTCCGCCATCCTCGATCTTGCATCGACACCCGGTGCCGGTTTCACCGTGCTCTCACCTTCGATGCCGTACCAGACGGCCCCGGGAGAGAAAGTGGACATTCATATTCGTTACACGCCGTCAGCAACCGGCCCGATCAATACGATTCTCACGTTCCGTTTGCGTACCAAGAGTGCGTCTGTGCAGACGTTCGATCTTCGGGTCGACGGCTATGCCGATACGCGCTTTGCCACTCCGGCGCTTGCACCCACCGTAGTCGATTTTGGAAGTGTCCCGCTGTGTACCGGCGCCACGAGCGACACTCTTGCATTGCTGATTTCGAATCCGAGCGGATGTGATTCCGTTCGTGTCCGCACCGGGTCCGTACCAGATACTGAATTCGAACTTGTAGACGTTTTGCCGACAACAACAGTAGGCCCGGGCGGAATAACGCAGGTGCGATTAGTAAACCACCCGACGAGCAAGGGGCGTCATCTGTCGACATTAGCACTTGAGTTCTTCGATGGTACCACATGGCGAGACACGACAGTACAACTTGCCGAGACCGTCACCGACGGTACTCGCATTCTCTCGTCCTCAAGACAGTTGATCGACTTCGGAACGACGACACTCTGCGACGAGAGAGACTCCGTCGTGACGTTGTATAACTCGGGATGTGATACGTTGCTGGTGGTAGGGTATCGGGTACAGGGTGTTGGATTTAGTGTCGGAGCGCCTGACTCGGTGCGTATCCTTCCGGGCCAGAGCGTGAACATACCGGTGACGACGTTCCTCGATACAACCGGAGGAATGTTCACGAACTACGATACCCTCTCTTTCATCAGCAACGCCGATAACACTATCCCTCCGGTGTATCTGTCGCGGAGTTACTCCTTGCCGAAACGATACAGCTTCCACATGATAAGCACGGGTGTGCCGAGCGGGACGTCGGGCGACTTCGTCCGTTTTGCGCTCGTCAGCGACCAAGCACAGCTCGCAGGCGTGCAGATGATCGACTACGATCTCACTCTCAACACCGACCTGCTTGAACTGACGAACACCTCGGGGCCGAACACGGTGAAGGTTGTTGGAAACCACATCACGATCACGGGTAACCCAAACATCCAGATCACAAGCGACGGCAGTATTGCGCAGTTCGAGTATCAAGTCTATCTGACGACAGACTCCGCCACGAATCTCACGGCAACGAACTTCCACTTGAACAACGCCGATCCGAAATTCGAAGCGTGCGTGGCGAGTGCAAGTACGCGCGACACAGCGTTCGAGTATCTCTATCGCTGTGGCAACCGCGAATTGCAACAGTACATGCGAACGGGAGTGGTGCGGATCACGAGCATCCGTCCGAATCCGTCGTCGGGTGCGGTGACGCTCTCGGTGCAAGCCGTGACGAGCGACGCGGCTGAGATCGAGCTTGTCAATGCCCTTGGCGCTGTGGTGAAGTCGGGCACGCAGATGCTCCGCGCCGGTGCGAACGAGATCGAACTCCCGACCGAGTCGCTGGCGAACGGTGTGTACTATGTCCGCGTCAGGTCGGGCGGCAACACGGTTGGCGGCAGCGTTGCGATTGAGCGGTAGGCAATACTATCTCCACGCTGTAGAGACGCGCACATGCGCGTCTCATGTTTCGGAGGTGCGAATCTTCCCGAAGCAGGGGCATGACCGACGGAGGAGACGCGCATGTGCGCGTCTCTACAGGCGGGATGAAATAGAGGCATAGCAAACAAAAAGGGAGCCGTGGGCTCCCTTTTGTATCAGATCAGTTGTGATCAGGTCTTACCACCACCCATTGCGGTTGCCGTAGCTGCGGCCCGAGGTATCGGTGCCGGTCGGGTCGTTGTATTCGTAGCGGCGGTTGTTCATCGAATCCTCACCGCGCGAGCGCTTCTCCATGTTCGGCTTTGCTTCGCGGACCGTGAGCGGACGCCCCTCGATCTCCTTGCCGTTGAGTTCGCCCATCGCCTTCTGCGCGGCGTCCTCGTTATCCATCTCGACGAAGCCGAAACCCTTCGACTTCTTGGTGACCATATCGCTGACGATCGCGGTGCTTGAGACGCGGCCGAACGGCGCGAAGAGCGATTCCAACTGCTCGACCGTCCAGGTGTAGGGCAACGAGCCTACATACAATTTCTTTCCGACAGCAACACGTGACTCTTTGGTGGCGATAGCTTCTGCCATGAATAGTATCCTTTTTTGATTGGTGTTTTGGTGGTTGTTAAATCGTTAGACCACCGCTAACGAATTGGGCTGGGAAGTAGTTCGTCCCCCTGAGCTACCCCCGGTAGCTGCTTCGGCGCCCCAAAATGCCATCGGCATCGACCGACATCTCCCCTGCCTCGATGGCTTGCTCGATCATCGGGAAGAGGATCCGCTCCTCGGTCCGCACATGCGCCTCGAGCACCGCCCCGAAATCAGCCAGCGCCGCCATAACGGCTCCTTCATCCGTAATGGTATCAAGCCTGCCCAGCGCGTTGCGCATGTGGTCGTGCTCCGCAAGAAGTCGATTGACGGTGGCCTTCCCCTCATCGCTACTGACAAGCGGGAACAGGAGGGTCTCCTCGATCTCGAAATGGACCAGAAGCTCGTGTTCGGCAAAGCGGAGCAGTGCTGCAGCCTGATCCAATGGTGAGATTGGCCACAATGTATCACGCGGTGAGGAGGGGCCGCCTTTCTTCAGCCGAAGCGCCACTAACAGGGCTTCGTGATGGTCATGCGAAAGCGGGACGAGCGCAGGGTGCCTCATGAGAGCCTTTCCTTCCGCTCCGGTAACACCAGCGACAGCAACACACTCGCAAGCAGAATGCCGACGATGATCAGCAAAGAGACCATGATGTTCGGGTGGAAGCCCTCCCAAAATAGCGGGGCCAGCATCTTGAACCCGACGAACCATAAGATTACCCCTACCCCCTTCTTCACGAACCGGAAGGCCTGCTGCATCCGCTCGAGCAGAAAATACAGCGAGCGCAACCCGAATACGGCCAGGACATTCGACGAGTAGACGATCAGCGGATCCCGGCTGACGGCAAAAATCGCGGGGATCGAGTCGAACGCGAAGAGCACATCGGTCAGCTCGACGACCAACAGCACGACGAATAAAGGGGTCACGGCGCGTCGGCCTCGGGAGCGAACGAAGAATTTATCCTCATGAAAGTCGTCGGTAACGACGAAGAGCTTGCGCGCCATGCGAATGATCTTGTTCTTCGAGGGGTCGAACTCGGATTCCTTCCCAAAGGCCATCATGAAGCCCGTATAGATAACGAGCGCTCCGAAGACGAACATGAGCCATTCGAACTGGTTGACGAGGCCGATTCCGGCAAAGATCATCACCCCGCGCAACAGGAGGACGCCGATAATACCCCAATTGAGGACTCGCCGCTGCAGTTTCGGCGGGACTTTGAAATGCGTAAAGAGCATCAGGAAGACAAACAGGTTGTCGACCGACAATGCTTTTTCGATCGTGTATCCAGCCAGGAAGGCCAGCGCGTGGTCCTGCGTATTGAACTCCCAGATCACCAATGCAGTCACGAGCGAAAGCCCGATCCAGAATATGCTCCACAAGAGCGCCCGCTGAAATGACATTGAGTTTTCTCTTCAGAATATTATAGACTGTTGTGAACAGCCCTGTTTATTGAAGAATCCCTACCGTAGTAATTGACGCCTTCAAAATAACAAGGGTTGACAGGGGAGAAGAGACCGGGCCCAAAATCGCGTGGGGAAATTTCCCAAAAAATATAGACTTGCGGGTGTAACAGAAGAAAAAACGCGAAGTTTATTCGGAGCGGACAAATATGTCCGTATATTTGCTTATTGAAATATAAGCTGTTTAGCCGAGTAGCCCTCACTCGCGATCACAGTGAAAGTAATGAATGCGGACCTTCGACCCCCTCTCCGCTACCGACTGTGAGCAGCAGGTATTTCACACTCACACAAAGAATTGCGTATCTTTGTAGTGAGCCGTTAGAAGGATTTGTGCATAAGTGCTTTTTCCACTTTTCGGAATTCTTGCATGCTGCACATTTTCTTCGTATATTTACATCCCTGCCTTCGCGCGGGGTCTTCGCCATTCAATGGCAAGACAGTCCGAACCGATTGTTTTATAACTGGTTCGGCGTGATAACGATAAAAGTTTTTTATAGAAACGTTTCGTTCAATTTAATAAAAACCAATAGGAGACGAAGGTATGACTTCACGTCGTTCAAATCTGCTGGGTGTAGTGCTTGGGGCTTTCCTGAGCATAGCAGCACTCGGCACTGCTAATGCCCAAGTCCCGCGTAGTATCTCCTACCAGGGACTGTTGATAAAGAATGGTCAGCCGGTCAATGCGCAGGCTAACCTGAAGATCAACATCTACAATGCAGCTGGCACGTTGCTCTATACAGAGTCCTACAACCAGGTGCAGGTCAACAACGGAGTATTCAACGTCAACATCGGCGCGAGTAAAGCACTGGAGAACTTGAAGTTCGACGAGCAGTACTTCCTCGGTGTGGAAGTTGACGGCACCCCGGAAATCCTACCTCATACCCCGTTCACTGCTGCGCCGTATGCACTCAATGCACAGACGGTCGGCGGTATCGGCGTCTCCACCACCCCGGCTCCGGGTATGCTCCTTCCGCTCGACCAGAACGGAAAGATCCCGACGTCAGTATTGCCGCAGTCAACGTCGCTTGTCAGCGTGAACGGTCTTACCGGTGATTCGCTTGGCAATGTCCAGATCCTTGGCGTTAACGGTATCACGGTTCTCAGTGATGCCATTACGAACAAGATCACGATCGGTATGGCGACAACCGGCGGTATCGTAGACACGATCTACCCGGGCCCCGGTATCGACGTGATCAACCCGATCGGTACGCAGCACACGGTCCAGATCGCGAACAACGGCATTACGCCGGGTATGATCGGCACGGGTGCGGTTCTCGGTCGTAACCTCGATCAGAATATCCCGCAGCTCGGTCTCTACCAGGATGCGCTCGGTGATCTCAATATCGGTATCAACTCGACGTTGACCTACATCAACCCGCCGGGCAACCACGCGATCGGTATCAACCTCGCGAACCCGAACACCTGGACGGGCACACAGACCTTCAGCGCAAGCCCGATCGGTATCATCGTCACCACGACGGCCCAGTTCAATGGTCCGGTTGTGATCACCGGCACGCCGGAACCGGCAGCCGCTGTCAACGGTGCTACCTACGAGCTTCAGCTCAACGGTGATTTCCGTGCAACCGGCTCCACGACGATCCAGGGTAACACCTTCATCGGCGCAGGCCCGACCAACACGACGAACACCATCGGTAATGTCGCTTCGCAGCCGGCGAACTCTGTTCTCGGTTTGACGAACAATGTCACGGCGCAGTCGACAGGCGCTACGGCAGCGACGAACTCGATCTCTGCAAGCGGTACTGCGAGCGGTAATAGCAACAACATTACTGCAAGCGGCACAGGCGCAAGCAACAATATTCAGGCTCCGACCAACAATGTCGGTACCACGAACTCCGGTTCGGTCAACACGATCGGTAATGCAGGCACGAGCACGAACACCGTCACCGGCGCAACGAACAACGTGACCGGCACG
>JAFDZW010000007.1:0-146000 GCA_018266755.1 Bacteroidota bacterium | reverse complement strand
ACCGCCAACAACGTTCAGGCTCCGGCTAACAATGTTGGTACCGCGAACTCCGGTTCGATCAACACGATCGGTAACGCAGGCACGAGCACGAACACCGTCACCGGTGCAACGAACAACGTGACCGGCACGNNACCGCCAACAACGTTCAGGCTCCGACCAACAACATGGGCACGACCCAGGCTGTCGGCGGTGTCAACAACGTCGGTACGCTCGCAACCTCGACGAACAATATCAGCGGCGTCACGAACAATATTCAGGGCCAGACGAACAATATCGGTACTGCGCAGACCGTCGGCGGTTCGAACACCGTTGGTACGGCAGGCGTCAGCACGACGACGATTCACAATAATGTGAACATCGGTTCGACCGGCACCAGCCCGAACAACACGATCAATATCGGTTCGGCTGCCAATAACTCGACCGTTAACATCGCTGGCCTCACGGCAACGATGAACGCAACGACGAACAACGTCGGCACCAACGCCGGCTCGACGAACAACATCGGTTCGGGTACGAGCACCAACACGGTCAACGGTACGACGACCTTCAACGGTACGCACAACATCAACGGCAATACGACGATCGTCGGATCGCTCAGCCAGTCCGGTGGAAATGCAAACCTCGTCGGTAGCGCTTCGAATTCGTTCGGTACGTTCGCCGGTTCGAGCAACACGATCGGTAACTCCGGTACGAGCTCGAACACGATCACGGGCCTCAACAACACCATCACGGCTGCAGTCGCCGGTTCCAACACCATCAACGGTACCACGAACGTCAACGGCAACGAGACGGTCAACGGTAACCTTCAGGTTAACGGAACGGTCGGTAGCACGGGTAATGCGACCCTCGGTACGAACAGCGGTACGAACAACACCGTTGGTAATGCCGGTACGAGCAACAATACCGTCACCGGTTTGAACAACTCGATGATCGCGACGAACACGAACACGATCACGGCGAATACCAACAATATGAACGGCGTCCTCAACCAGAACGGCGCTGTGAATATCACCGGTAATACGGCGATCACCGGTACGCTCAGCAATACCGGTAACTTGAATCTTGGCACGGCGAGCACGACCAACAGCTTCGGTGGTGCAAGCAGCTCGAACCGCTTCAACGGTACGTCGAACTTCGGTACACTTCCGGCTTCGAACGGCAATAAGCTGATCATCGACGGCGCACCGAACCTCGCTCTGCCGGTCGCTCCGTCCGGTATCCCGACGGGCTTCAACATCCCGACGGATTTCGAAGGTATCGTCAATGGTGACTTCTCGATCTCGGGTTGGACACAGCTCAACAATGCAACCGTCAATGGTACGTTGTGGGTCAACGGCGCGATTGTACTTCCGCCGAGCGCCAGCTTCTGCGTAAGCAACGTTCAGGTTCAGACGCTCTCGTCGTGGTGCTCCACGCCGACCGCTCCGATCACGGTTGCAACCGCGTTCAATCAGAACAGCCTCAATGGCAATGCGAACAACACGTTCCTTGCCTCGAACTTCAACGGTGCTGTGAACATCACGGGTAACACCGCGATCACGGGTACGCTCAGCTCGACGGGCAACACGACGCTCGCTTCGACGCCGGGTTCGACCGCTACGCTCGGTAACACCACCGGTGCTACGACGATCAACGGTTCGTCGATCACCAACAATGGTAACACGACGATCAACGGTACGACGACCCATGCAGGCACCATCGTACAAACCCTCGGCACCACGACCCTGCTCAACACGCAGGTCAACGGTACCCTCGGTTCGACGGGTAACATTACGCTTGCAACGACGAGCTCGACCAACGTCATCGGTCAGGCTGGCGTCAGCAGCAATACGCTCCAGGGTCTTACGAACAACCTCAATGGTACGAACAACCTCACGGGCGTTCTTAACCAGAACGGTAATTCGAACTTCACTGGTGGTGTCTCGACGTTCACGAACAACAACATCAATCTCGTGAATTCGAACATCGTTGGCAACAATGCGAATACGAATATCTCGCAGATCGTGAATGTCCAGACGGGCACGATCACGATCGGCAACACGCTTAACCAGCAGACGACGGTTCAGAGCACCAACTCAACGGGCGCTCCGATCACGCAGAAGCTCGCTCAGGTTGGCGGTCAGATCCCGGTGTTCCTCGTTCAGCGCCTTGCGTTGAACCCGGCAACCTTGGGTCCGAACGGTGGCGCTTCGGTAACGTTCAACTTCGGTGCAAATGCATTCGACGGTACGGACGCTATCACGGTCAGCTACTACAGCCGCGCAAACAACCAGTTCGGCCAGATCTACATCTCGGCGCAGAACCCGGCAGCTGGTACGATCCAGATCGAGTCGACCAACCCGCTCGATCAGAACGTTGTTCAGGTTCAGATTTTGAGAGACTAATTGAACGACGTTCCACGGCATGGGATCTCGGGGCAAACTTGTCGAGAGTGCCCCGAGAGCTCAGCCTGGAAAAACTAACTAAGTTTCACCGTCAGAGAGAGTTCACGAAAAACCCTGCCAATGCGGCAGGGTTTTTCTTTTGTAGTAGCTGAAAACGGAAATAGATGCCGGTAGTCAAATACGAGCAGCGTCAATGCCGAACAAACGCAGGGAGGCGCTACAAACGTCAGAGATGAGGTCGGAGACTATTTGAGCAGAACATTCCAGGCGGACTCAATATCGTCGTTCTCAATGAGCTCCTTGGCCCGCTGGTGACGTTCTGCGCGTGAGGAGGGGTCGAACGACGGAGGGAAGGTGGGAAGCGTCTCAACGTCAAGCAATCGCGCGAGATCGTTGCCACTGAGAAACGGGCTGGTTCGGATGTCCTCCGGTAACTCGTCGAAGCCGAACTTGATGGTTGTTGGTTGAGGCAGTTTGAACAACCCTTGTGCAGCACGGGTGTACCATGGGCCACCCATTCTCGCGACATGATCCATCAAACGCGGATCCACCGCGCCCGCCTCGTTGATCACATTGGTATTGATGTGCATCAATAGCACCTCGCAGATGAGCATGTTCGCGCTGCCGGGCTTGCCGCCGAAATCGACATGTTGGACCAACTTAGCTTCCATCACGAAGGGGCTTTCAGCCACGCCCGGCGGAGCCACGCGCTGTGAGGGGAGTTTGGTAAAGCCGGCTTTGACGAACTCATCGACGCCACGCTCGAACGGAGCGGAGGCAAGGCTTGCCTGGTGGACCATCTCGTAGTTCACGATGGAGATCGTACACTCCTTCGTTTCGAGCAGGTTCAACAGCGTGTGTTTCGGGGCGCCGGTCTTGCCGCTGAAGGCCGGACTGAAACAGACGATCGGCGGATTCACGCCGAATGCATTGAAGAAGCTAAACGGCGCGAGATTGACGTTGCCCGCAGCATCCATCGTCGATACGAATGCGATCGGACGCGGTGCGACCCCGCCGAGCAAAAGACGGTGAGTTTCCGGATGTGAGAGTACCGTGGGATCGAACGTCTGTTTCATGAACGAAGAACTCATAGTGAAGAATATGTGAGAGCGATCCCACGAAGAACGAGTGCGCTATCGATATGATCGATGATGGTCGTGTGTCCTCGAAGCAAATGTGCGAGCCCGCCAGTCGCGACAACCACCGGTGTGCCTCCGCCAAAGCCATCCGTCGTTAATCGACGGATCATGCCCTCGATAGCATCTACAGCGCCATAGAGGATCCCGGATTGCATGCTCTCCATCGTTGAGCGTCCGAGTGCGTGCTCGGGAAACGTAAGATCGACAGGGGGAAGCTGGGCTGCAATGCTCGAAAGATGCTTCGCACTCGACTCAATGCCCAAGGCGATCACGCCCCCGAGATACTCGCCCGCAACGGTAACGCAATCGAATGTTGTTGCCGTACCGAGATCGATCGCAATCAACGGTTTGTGATGCGCTTTAGCGTAGAGCGTATGCCCCGCAAGCGAGCCAAGCAGCCGGTCGATGCCGACCTGCTCAGGATGACGGTAGCGGTTGATGATCGGCACGTCGGTGTTCTTCAGCGTCCGAACTCGTGCGCTGGGGAAGAGCCGCTGAAGCTCTTCATGTGCGCGGGGACTTGCTGCTGGCACTACGGAGGCGATGAGCACGTCGCTCGGGACACCGATTGCCAGTAGCTCCTCTGCCAAATTCATAGAGTGCGCAGTGAACGACGCGGTTGGTTGCGAGAAGGAATGGGCAAGTTCGTTCTCACCAAAGACCCCGTACGTCGTTCGCGTATTCCCGATATCAACAGCAAGTATCATCCGTCGTAACTCAGTGTTGCCGAATCAAGTGTCATGTTAACACCGTCTGCAGAGGAAATATGCAACGCACCACGGTCGTTGATGCCGAGGATACGGATCGCTTCCAGGACATTCCCATCCGGCTGCTGTGCACTCACGTGTTCGAGGTTGCTCATCCAGCCGAGCTCCGTTCGAATATCACCAAGAAGCTTCGCACGATCGGTGTATGCCCGAAGCGTGTATTGCAGCGTTGTCAGAAGCAGGTCGCGGATGTCCTCGAGCTTGAGGATATCGCCAAGCACATTGCGCAGTGAGGTCGCGCGAGCAGCGATCGTACGATCGAACAACTCTTGATTCACGTTCAGACCGATGCCGATGACGAGTCCTTTGAGCGTCTGGCCGACCCAACTTGCTTCGCTCAGAATCCCGCAGATCTTTTTCCCATCGAGCAGTACATCGTTCGGCCATTTCAATCGTATCCGATCGTTCTCGAAATGATAGAGCCGCTGCTCGAGGAGTGTCCGCAATGTGCTGACGACGCTCAGGCCCGTGACGAACTGCATCAGATCGATAACCGATAGCTCCACGTCGGTTAGCACTAGCGAGAGCAAAAGGTTCGTACCGGGCTCGTCGTGCCAGGTGCGGCTCTCGTATTGGCCGCGACCGCCCGACTGATGCAATGCGACGAACACATCGCCATGTTTGGCGGATCCGCTGGCGAGCAGATCGCGGGCTAGCGTCTGCGTTGACGGCAGTTCGGTAAAGGTCTGGACATTCCACATATTCAAGCTACAAATCTACGACTACTAGCGTCGCAATCGCGAACTAAATACGAATACAATCTCTTATTCTTGCCGACAATGATCGTACACAAATTCGGCGGAGCAACCACACGCTCGGTGCGCGGACTCGAGCGCATGGTGCAGATCGTGCGCAAAACGGCTGACGAACAGTCGCGTAAGCGTACGAGTGGCGGACTCGTCGTGGTCGTTTCGGCCATCGGTCATACGACGCGTCGCTTGCGTTCGATCGCTGAAGATGCCGAAAGCGGTAAGAGCCTTTTTGCCGGCGGTACACTCGAGCGCATCATCGAACGGCATCAGCAGCTTGCCGAGTCGCTCGACCTCGGCGAACGAGCGTATAGCGAAGCAACTTCGAAGTTTCACTCGCTCGCTGCCGAGATCGCTCGTCTTGTAGAAGGTGTCACGATCACTCGCGAACTCTCGCCGCGAACGCTCGATGCCTTCCTCTCGAAAGGCGAATACTTTGCAACGGCGCTCATCGGTGCGTTGCTTGAAGATGCCGGCATCTCGACACAGGTTGTCGATGCGCGCGAGATCATCATCACTGATGCCCAGTACACCGCAGCGACGCCGAATGCCGAGCTTATCCGCGATCGTATCAAAGAACGAGTGCTGCCTCATCTGCATGCGGGCAGGGTAGTCCTGAC
Source organism: Bacteroidota bacterium (assembly GCA_018266755.1). NCBI lineage: Bacteria > Pseudomonadati > Bacteroidota > Bacteroidota bacterium. Next base: position 140,341 of record JAFDZW010000007.1, on the reverse strand, counting down.
GCAGGGCTTCATCGGTGGCACACCGGACGGCGACCAGACGACGATGGGAAGCGAAAGCTCCGACCTCACTGCGACCCTGCTTGGCCGTGCACTCGAGGCCAGCGAGGTCGTCATCTGGAAAACCGTCAGCGGCATCTACACCGGCGACCCCGAGCACATCACGAAAGCCAAAGCGATCCGACATCTCTCCTTCGAAGAGGCCGACGAGCTCGGCCGTCGCGGCGTGCGTGCGCTGTTCCAGAACGTGGCGCGTCCGCTACTCGGCGAAGATGCGCGGCATAAGACGATCGTACGCGTCACGTCGCCGGAGCCGAAGTCGCCGCCGCTTGGAACCGTCATCGCCGCGTCGAGCGGAGCGGCCGTCAGGGCGCCGAAGCCGATCGCGTTGGCGCTCGAACAGAACATCGCGACCGTCTACGTTCGACCGATGCCCGAAGGCGAAGCCAAGCGTCGCAAGCGTTCGCGCGAGGCGCAGCTTGCGTACAACAAGACGCAAGGCATTCCGGCCTTTGCGCTCAACCGGGCGTTCTACTATTGGGCCAGCGACACCGAGATCACAATCTCCTTCCGTCGCGACGAACGCCGCGCGCTGTATCGTGCACTCAAGGATGCCGGCTACGAGCTACAGGAAGAAAAGCCGCTCGCCGCATTGTCGCTCCTTGTGCGTACGAAAGACGCGACGCAGGATCTCACTTCGATCCGCGAAAAGCTATTCCGCTCGCTTCGCAGCTTCCCGGTGCGTGCCGTCTTTCCGGTCGAGAGCAGCCTCGTGGTTTTGCTCGACGAAGACAGAGCCGTGGAAGCGTTGAAGAAAGTACACCGAGACTTTTTTGAATAGTCAATGAATAGTGGCGCGGACGGACCAAGTGTCCGTCCCAATAATAAATGATTCTATGACGCAAGACGAACGCAACATCATCATCGCCGCCCTCGACGAAGACACCGGCGCCGGCGACCCGACGAGCGAAGCCACGGTCGATCCTGCCATCATGGGCAACGCCTATTTCCTTGCAAAGGCGAATGGCGTGCTGAGCGGCATGGAGATTGCGCTCGAGGTCTTCGGACTCTATGCCGAACGCAGTGCCCGACGTGATGCGGTCGCGACGAAGCTCCTCGTTTCGAGCGGAAACCCGGTGACGCATGGAATGAAGCTTGCGTTCGTCAACGCGCCGCTCGACATTCTGCTCGGCGCCGAACGCGTTGCGCTAAATTTCCTGCAACGAATGAGCGGCATCGCGACGATGACCAAGAAATTCGTCGATGCGGTCGCCGGGACGAACGCTACCATTATCGATACGCGAAAAACCGCGCCGTTACTCCGGCCGTTCGATCGGGCGGCTGTACGGGCCGGTGGCGGGACGAACAACCGATACTCCCTCGGCGACATGATTTTGGTGAAGGATAACCACATTGCCGCTAATGGTGGCGACCTTGTCGTGTTGATCGAAAAACTTCGCAACTACCGCAGGTCCCATCCCCAGCTTCTGATCGAACTCGAGGTAACAACTTTGGCGCAATTCGAGACCGTTCTCGAACGCGGCGTCGGTGTCATCGATCGTGTCATGTTCGATAATTTCCCGCTCGACAAATTGGCCGAAGGCGTCAAGCGTAATGTCGGCACGTTCGAGACCGAAGCATCCGGCGGAGTGAACCTCTCAAACGTCCGAGCAATTGCCGAAACCGGCGTCGACCTCATCTCCGTCGGCTCCCTTACGCATTCGGTGACGGGGCTGGATATTTCACTCGAGATCGAGTAGGACTACGCCTCCGAGTTCACGTCCTCGTAGAGCGCCTCGAACAACTGCTTCTTATAAATCGGCACGATGCCGAGCTCTTCCACAACGAGACCTGCCGCACGGTTTGCGATCATTGCCGCTTCGCGAACGCTTGCGCCGCAGGCCTTCGCAACAGCAAGCGTCGCGATGACCGTATCGCCTGCACCCGAGACATCGGCAACCTGACGTGCACGCGTCGGGATCGAGAACGGCTCCTTTTCACCGTCTTCGAAAAGCAGCATGCCGCGTTCACTCAGCGTTAATAGGACGTTTTCGGCCTGTAGCATCTCGAGCAGCTTGAAGCCTGCTCGTAATATCTGCTCCTCGCTCGAGAGCTTCGTGCCGAGCGCATCTTCGATCTCCTTCTTGTTCGGCTTGAAGACCGTCACGCGTTTGAACTCGAAGAAATTATCATGCTTCGGATCGACGAACACCGGGACGTTATTCGTGTTCGCAAGCTCAACGATCTTTCGGATGAGCTTCGTTGACAAGACACCTTTGTTGTAATCCTCGAGGATGATACCATCGAGCGTACCGATCTGCGTAGCAAGGATCCCGAAGATCTCGTCCTCGACACTCTCATGCACCGGATGCTTCTTCTCGTGATCGATGCGCAGCATCTGTTGCGATCCGGCAACGACGCGCGTCTTGACGGTCGTCGGGCGGCTGGAGTCCGAGATCACACCTTCGGTCGAGAGACCGATCTCTTGCAATAGCTTGCGTACCCGTTCGCCTTTACCGTCTTTGCCGACGACACCGATCAGCACCGGCGTCGCGCCGAGCGTATGGATATTATGCCCGACGTTCGCCGCGCCGCCGAGGCGGGCTTCGTCGCGATGAATATCGAGCACCGGCACCGGCGCTTCGGGCGAAATGCGCGAGACGGATCCGAAGAGGTAGCGGTCGAGCATCAGATCGCCCACCACGGCGATCCGCGCCTTCGAAAACGCCCCCTCGAGCGATTCTAAAAAGGTCTGTGATAGCATTGCGAAATGAACACGGTAGCGGTGCGTAAAATTGCCTGTCGCCTGAGCCAGTAGGACGGACTCTTAGTCCGTCCTCGTTCGGACATCACCGAGGCATCGGTGCCACACCCAAGCCCCGCCCACGATTGAAATCGTGGGCTACTCTCCTTCGGTCCTCCGGACGTGCATCACTCGTCAACATGCCTGTCATTCTGAGCGAAGCGAAGAATCCCTTCAGCGGAACAACCACCAACCCCCGCCCCGGGTTGAAACCCGGGTCTATGTGTCATTCGGTCCTCCGGACGCTCAGAGCCAGGGATCATGCTTGTCATTCTGAGCGAAGCGAAGAATCCCTTCGGGCGTGGACGGAAGCTCGTGGTGCACCTCAATGGATTCTTCGGGCGTCGAGGCGACCTCAGAATGACGTGCGGTCCCGCGAGACGAAAATCCGGAAATTGGGTCCATAACCCATTACAATCAAACAATATGATTGTGCACACACCACCAACCACCCCAAACGAAAACGTCCGCCGAAGCGGACGTTTTGACACTCTGGGCCGATGGCCGTGTTGTACATATTTCACGGTACAAATATACGGAAATATGTCCCTTTTGTCAATAGGCTAAGTGCTTATTTGTGAGATTTAACAAAAGAGGCACCTATCGAGGAAACATAAACTGCGAGCCATGAACTATGAAGGGTGACGATCCGCCCCGGAGTCCCGTGTTCCCTTAGAACGCTTCATGGATGAGCTCTTTGTTGACGTGCATTCCTGCGGCGGTCCCGGTGGCGACAGCGTTCGCTACGGTACGCATCGGGGTGGTATTGTCGCCACTGGCGTAGATGCCGCGGATCGTTGTTTGCTGCGTCGCGTCGATCTTGAGGTAGCCTTGATCCGTCAGCTCGCAGCCTAATGTCTCAGCGATCGTGCAATGTTGGCGAAATGGTCTGCGTGAGTACAGTGCCTTCAGCGTTGTTGCCGTTCCGTTCTTGAAGATCATGGTCTGCAGATGTCCGTCAATATGTTGAAGCGAATCGATCTCCGATTCGTCGATGCGGATGCCGTGACGTTCGAGCGTTGCCGATCGCTCGGGCGACAGCGTTGACGCACCGTTGGTAAAGACCGTCAGCTCGTTCGTCCACTGTGAGAGCAACGTAGCGAACTCGAACGCAGCGTCCCCGTTGGCAAGGATGCCGGTGTTCTCGTTGCGCACTTCGTAGCCGTGGCAGTATGGGCAATGCAGAACGGAGATGCCCCAGCATTCGGCGAAGCCCGGAATGTCGGGCATCTCGTCGACGATGCCGGTCGCAAAGATCAGTTTCTTCGCATCGAACGATCGTCCCGATGCAATGCCGATCCGAACACCATGCGGTGTGATGGCTCCGGCGATCGCCACGCCGGTGACGAACTCGACGGTGCTGTATTGCTCGACCTGTTCTCTGGCGATCGCTGCGATCTGGGCCGGCGGTGCGCCGTCGTGCGTAAGGAAGTTGTGCGAGTGCGGCGTCTGGCGGTTGCAGGGCTTCTTGCTGTCGATGACGAGCACTCGCCTCGATGCTCGGCCCAACGCCATTGCAGCCGCAAGTCCGCTGTAGCTTCCTCCGACGATGATCACGTCGTATATCATGTCAGGTGTCATTGATATGCCGGTTAGATATTCATAGAGTTGAAATGCACCCACGCCGCCCGAAGATGCGATCTCGCACTGCGTACTTGCTTCGCACCCGAGTGACGTGGGCATGAACGACATTCGTGTTCAGATGCCGATCGCTCCTCACTTCGACGTACTCTTCGGCGAGAACATGCTGAGAACGGTATCCACGAACGGAACACCGACGAACACGATCCAGGGAACGAGCGACACCGTCAGGATGAGTGTCCGGATGTAGATCGGAACGGCCGACAGCGCCTGCCCGAAGAGGATCAGGAAGATGGTGATCGACGGGTAGATGACCACCCAGATCTTCAGCGATGCGATGAGTCTTGCTTTCGTTTTCATAGTAGTCGGTTTCTTGTGCATAGTTGATCGATGCACAATAATACGTGCGAGGCCGGACCGTGTTGTAGGACAAACGTGCAGTTGAACAGGACTTATCTGAACTTCTGCCGAAACGCCTCCGGTGTATAGCCGGTGTGCTTGCGGAAGAACCGGATGAAATACGACAGATCCTCGTAGCCGAGAAGAACCGCTATTTCTTTGATGCGTTCCGAAGTGGATAGCAGATGCCGTTTCGCTTCCAGTACGATCTGTTCGTTTATCAGCTCGGAGCAGGTCTTCCCGAGCGTGGCTTTCGTGACGGCGTTGAGCTGATAGGCCGACAGATGCAGCAGTTCGGCGTACTCGGCAACTCGCTTGCGTGTTGCGATGTGGGCCTCGAGAAGTTCGAAGAGTTCGTCGAGCCGTTGCTGAGCGTAGTGTGTCGCACTCGGAGCAGGGCGGTTCGCGCTGCTCGCATGTCGCAGCAGTTCGGTGAAGAAGATGCTGAGGTTCGCTCTGATGATGTCCTCATACCCTGCAGCTCGTTCGCGATACTCCTCACGAACGGCGCCGAGAATGGCAGCGATCTTTTCGAATGCCTTCTCGCTGAGTTGACATCGGTTCGTGTGGCTGACCGAACGCACCAGCCGGTGCAGGACCGGATCCGCCGTCGAGTAGAGATCGGCGCTGAACTGCAGCACATATCCGGTACTGCCTGCCGTGAGCGAGAGCTGATGCACTTGTCCCGGCCGAACGAGGAACACGGTGCGGTCTTTGACCTTGTAGGAAGTGAAGTCGATCTCGTGGGAGCCGGTGCCCGTTCTGACGGCAAGAATGAAGAAGAAGCTGTGGCGGTGGAGGTCCTGCTCCATGCTGCGACCTGCCAGCACCTCGTCAAGCTCGCGGATGCTGAAGCTGCGCAGCGGATTGAAGCTGTTCTCTGCGTCTTTGATCGCGCGGATCGGGATCTTCTTCATGGCTGGGCGTAGGGAAAAACAGTCCCCTGTCAGTGGCTCGAACACAATATTTGTGGAAATAGGCACCCAAGATGCGTCATTTTGGCCTCGACTGGGCATTGCTGTCGGGCTCAGGGGTGCCTTCAGCCACCGGAAGGGCAAAAATGGTCAAAAAGATGGCCCCAACCGCTCTTCCCGTAACGAATCCCCCCCCTTGCCGTTACAGATTCCTCCGGGGGCCGGATGGGGAGGTTTTGGCCCATGTTGCTGTTGGATAACCTTTTGGCACGTTGGATTTTGTGAACAAGTACGCACAGGCTCTTGAAGAGAAGCTGAGGTCGAAAACGGCCCGGATCGGCGTTGTCGGTCTGGGGTACGTCGGGCTTCCGCTCGGGGTGGAATTCGCCACCAAAGGCTTCCGCACCGTCGGCATCGACCTCGACCGCCGCAAGACGGATTCGCTCGCCCAAGGCAAGAACTACATTCAGGATATCAGCGACGCCGTCGTTGCTGATGTCGTGAAGACGGGCATGTTCTCGGCGCAAGCGAACTTCGATGGTTCGGGCGAGCTCGACGTGATCTATATCTGCGTCCCGACCCCGTTCACCGACAATAAAGAACCCGACGTCTCGTTCATCAAGAGCGCTGCCGAATCCATCGCCGCGAATCTTCGCGCGGGGCAGCTCATCATCCTGAAGTCCACCACCTACCCGAACACGACCGAAGGCCTCGTGCAGCCGATCCTGGAAGCAACGGGGAAGAAGGTCGGCGATGAGATCTTCCTTGCGTTCAGTCCCGAGCGTATCGATCCGGGTAATCAGAAGTTTAATACGGCCAACACGCCGATCGTCTGCGGCGGCGTCAGCGCCGATTGCACGAAGCTTGCGGTACTTGCCAACGAGCAGATCATCGCGAAGGTGATCGCTGTCTCGAGCCCCAAGGTTGCCGAGATGGAGAAGCTCTTGGAGAACATCTTCCGCTCGGTGAATATAGCGCTCGTCAACGAGCTGGCGAAGCTCTGCGACCGCATGGGCGGCATCAATATGTGGGAGGTCGTCGAGGCCGCTGCCACCAAGCCGTTCGGCTTCATGCCGTTCTTCCCGGGTCCGGGGATCGGCGGGCATTGCATCCTCATCGACCCATATTATCTGTCGTGGTACGCCCGCGCCTACGATTTCGAAACGAATTTTATCACACTTGCGGCCGAGACGAACGAGTCGATGCCGTTCTACGTGCGCGACATGGTGATCCATGAAGTGGCGCACCTGCCGAAGAGCATCACCGATGTGAACGTGCTCGTGCTCGGCGTGGCATTCAAGAAGGATGTTGATGATACGCGCCACTCACCGGCGCTCAAAGTGATCGAGCTCTTGCTACTCGACGGCTTGAAGAACATCACCGTCAACGACCCGTTCGTCGCGAAGGTCAACGTCGCGGGTACCGACTTCGCGTCCGTGCCGTTCGACGACAAGTCCATCAAGAACTTTGATATCGTGCTCATCACGACCGATCATACGCAGTACGATTATGAAGCGATTGTGAAGAACGCCTCGCTCGTGATCGATACGCGCAATGCGACGAAGAAGATCACCGACCCCAAGCTTCGCGAAAAGATCGTGCTGCTCGGCTCCGGAATGACCAAGTAATCCGCGCGTGACTACCAAGAAGAAGATCATTCTCGTCGTCGGAGCGCGGCCGAATTTCATGAAAGTCGCGCCCGTGCTCGCAGTGCTTCGCGCGCAGGCGAACGACCGTTTCGAAACGCTGCTCGTGCACACGGGCCAGCACTACGATGCGAACATGTCGGACGTATTCTTCGCCGATCTCGATATGCCGAAGCCTGAGGTGTTCCTCGGTGTCGGCAGCGGCTCGCATGCCGAACAGACGGCGAAAGTCATGATCGAGATGGAAGCGCTCATCCGCGACGAGAAACCTGACTTGTTGCTCGTAGCCGGCGATGTGAACTCGACACTCGCGGCTGCCATCGTCGCAGCGAAAGCAGGCGTGAAGCTCGGGCACATTGAAAGCGGGCTGCGCTCGTTCGATCGCGGCATGCCTGAGGAGATCAACCGCATCGTCGCCGATGAGTTTTCCGATCTGTGTTTTGTGACAGAACCGAGTGGGCTCAAGAATCTCGAGCACGAGGGCATCGATAAGTCGCGAGTGTTCTACGTTGGAAACACGATGATCGACTCGGTGGTGAAGTATCGTGACGCTGCGCAGAGGAAATTCGCTTCGCTAGCATCGCGCTTCGGTATTGCGTCGAAGCAGTTCGCGCTCGTGACCCTGCACCGGCCGAGCAACGTGGATGACAAAGCGAACCTGACGCTGCTCGTCGATCTCTTCGAGAAGATGTCGCTGCTTACGACGAAGATCGTATTTCCGGTACATCCGCGCACGCGTAAACGATTCGAAGAATTCGGACTCGCTGCGCGCGTTGCCGCGAACACGGCACTCGAACTCATCGAACCGCTCGGCTATCTTGATTTTCTTGCGTTGCAGGATGCCGCTGCCGTTGTCGTCACCGATTCTGGCGGTGTGCAGGAAGAGACGACGGCACTGGGCGTGCCGTGCATCACCGCGCGAGAGAACACCGAGCGTCCGTGCACGATCGAGGTCGGTACGAACGAACTTGTTGGCCTCGATATCACTCGCATTCTCGAACTCACGCAGAAAGCGATGCTGGGGCAATGGAAGAACGCACGTGTACCCGAACATTGGGATGGTCGTGCAAGCGAGCGCATCCTCGCAGTCTTGAAGGAGAAGATCGTTTGATATGATGAAGCAACGAATTTCCATTTTAGTCGTCGTGCTGCTCTGGGCTGCGGCATCGCGCGCGCAGTTCACGGCTCCGGCAGGCGGCGGCGGTACGAACTCACCGGTGCCGACACTCACGGCATCTTTGCCGGACAAAACGTCACCGACACTCCAGCCTGATGCGCTCGTCTTCGACGGCGCTGTCGATCCGTCCGAATATCACATGGGTCCAGGTGACATACTGATGTATCGCTCCTGGACGAGCAACGATGCCCAGCAACTGATGGTCTCGGCCGACCAGGTGTTGGCGATTCCTCGTATCGGAGCATTCGATACCAAGGGCAAGACACTTGCGCAGATCAAAGACGAAGTGCGCGTGAAAGTGGAAAAAGATTTCAGGCGTGCGAGCGGTGATAACCCGATCTTCTCATTGACACTCACGCAACCGCGACGCGTAATCGTCAGTGTGTTTGGGCAGGTCGAGACTCCAGGAGTCTATACCTACAATGGTGGTACTCGTGCCTCGGTCGCGGTCGCAGTTGCGAACAAACCGGTCGAGCGTGCCACCGTCATCGGCGACCAGGCGTTTCAGCTCGAACAACAAAAACGCAAGCGCGAAGAAGACCGCTTGAAGCCATACCTCGGGGATGCAAACGATAAAACAGCCAGCCTCCGCAATATCGTTGTCACACATTCCGACGGCACGAGCGAACGTGTCGATCTCATTCGTTTCAATGCGACACATGACTCCCGGTTTTGTCCGTTGCTTCGCGAAGGCGATGTCATCTACGTGCCGTATAAGAAGACGCTCGAAGGTCAGATCGGAGTCTATGGATCGGTAAAGGCGCCGGGCGACTACGAATTTGTAAACGGCGATTCGCTTTGGGCAATGGTCAGAGCATGTTACGGCCCCACCGACGGCGCAGATCTGACGCGTGTCGAACTCGTTCGCATGAATACCGACGGGATAAGCTCGACGACGACGACTGTGAACTGCGAGTCGATCAAAAACGGCACAGCGACCGATATCGAATTGCAGGCAGGTGACCGTGTGTTCGTGCGCAATACACCCGATCAACGCGAGCTTTCGCGAGTCATTGTCAAAGGAGAAGTTCGTTACCCCGGTGTATATCCGATCATGCGGACCGGGACGAAGTTGTCGGATGTGATCCGATTGGCCGGCGGCTTTACGCCGAATGCGTTTCTGGCAGGCGGCTCGGTGACCCGTAAGAAGATCGATATCGATAACAAGGACATTACTGCCGAGGACGAAGCGAAGCTCGTCGGGCGGCTTGCGAATCTTACGGTCGAAGATACCGCGAACTTCCATTTCCTGACGCAGGTACGCAACCCCTATGTCGCGGTGGATATGGTACGATTGTTCGAGAAGGGCGATGCCAATGCGGATATTACACTTCGTGACGGCGATGTGATCTCGATCCCGGTAACGCCGAACTCGGTGTACGTCTGGGGATACGTCGGCAGCACCGGGTACATTCCGTATCATCCGGGAGCATCGGTCAATGACTATGTGAATCTTGCCGGTGGGTATGCCGAAGGGAGCGTGCCCGACGGGACCCGCGTGATTAAAGCACGTACGCGTCAGTGGCTCAAACCCAAGGAAACAACCGTCGATCCTGGCGATGAGATCTATGTTCCGCAGGAGCATCTCTATCCATCCGGATACGATCTGCAAAAGACGCAAACGATCGTCGGCATCGTCAGCACGGTCGTCTATGCAGTGACTGGTATCATCTCACTCGTGCTCGTACTCAAGAAGTAACGACCGATACATGCGAATACTCGTTGCGATCGTCATACTCGCCTGTAGCGTTTCGCTTGTTCAGGCGCAGCGTGTGCAGACCGGACCACATCGGGGTGTCGCAGAGGTCGCGATCGGTGAAGATGTGTACGACTTTCTGCGCCATCTGAGCGTGCGCGGACTCATCGATGATTTCAGCGAGGCGGTGCTGCCGATGAGCGAACACGATGTGGTGCGATTTCTTCAAGCCGTACCCGTGCAAGAACTCTCGGTGTCGGAGAACGCTCAGTTACAGAAATATCTCCGGACGTATGCACGAGAGCCGTATCGGGCAGTCACGCTCTTTGCTGCCGATAGTGCGGACGATTTGCTTTTTGCTGGCATCCCGACCGATGACGATAAATACCTTTATCGCTGGCGTGACGATTCGACGATGAGCGACCTGCAAGTACACGGCATCGCCACGCTCGAGGTGCGCAACCGCACGAAACCGGAAACGGGCCGCGCCGAGCTTGGCGTGATCGGCGGGCGGTTCAGTGGGACGCTTGGCGGTCACGTCGGTTACTATATGGAGACCACCAACGGTCAGACGTTCGGCGATTCGACCGTCACGGCCGAGGATCCGTCGATCGCACGGAATAAGAATTTCGCGTACTACACACACACGTTCTTCGACAACACGACCGGCGAGCTGTCGTATACATACGACTGGTTTACGGCAAAGATCGCGCGTGAGCCGATCGCCTTCGGCGGCAGCTATCAGGGGAATAATGTGATCGTGTCGCCGGATATCCAGATGCCGGATTTTGTAAGTATCGGTGCTCATTATGGTGCGGTTCGTTACACGGCGACCGTTGCATCGCTCCTTGGCGAAGCACGTTGGAGCGTTCCGCCGGATTCCGTCTATTACGCTACGGGTGCCGGGGCGTACATCGATCCCAAATACCTTACCATCCACGACCTGACGTTTCAGATCGGTCACAGAGTTGAGATCGGTTTTACGGATATGGTAATCTTCTCGCGAAGATTCGATCTTGCGTATATCAACCCGTTCACATTTCTCAAGACGGTCGAGGCATCGCTCAACGACCGCGATAACGGCTTGCTCGGGATGCATGCTCGGTGGCGCGTGACCGACGGTGTCGAACTTCGCGGACAGGGATTGCTCGACGATATCGTCGCAAGCAAGATCGGGACAGGGTTCTGGAGTAATAAGTTTGCATGGCAGATCGGCGCAATGTGGGCGGCACCGTTCGGGCTTCGCGATGTCGATGTCGCACTCGAACATACACGTGTCGAGCCGTACACGTATACGCACTTCAACACACAGAACGCGTTCACGACGAGTGGGCAAGTCATCGGCGCAGCGATCGGCCCGAACTCGATCAGTTGGTGGGGCATGCTGCGCTGGGCACCGAGTGAAAAGCTCGCACTCGAAGCAACCATGCTGTATGTGGCACATGGTGAGAACATCTACGACAGCACCGGAGTGCTTGTGTATAATGCCGGTGGTGATTATGAACTTTCAATCAAGTCGGATGCCGACGGCGCACGTAAGTATTCGATCTTGAACGGCCGTCGCGTGAATACATTTACGTTGCAAGCGACGGCACGATACGAACTCTGGCGTGGGATCTCGCTCGTGGGCTCGGTCCTGAATCGCTCGGTGGATTATCCGGCGGGGACGCCGGCAAACCCGCTCGAAAAACCCTACGGACAGATCTCGCTGGGTGCACGCGCATTGTTTTAAGCATGACGGACAATTTTATTCGGAGGACTCATGACTGACCAATTCGAACATCACGGATCGACCTCGATAGAACCCGCACGCAAAGCGTGGGTCGAGTCGATCGCGTTATTGTTGCGTCATAAGACACTGATCATCGTTACAACGCTGGTCGTAACGGCGGCGACAGCCGTGTATCTCTTTGTATTTGCAAAGATATGGTACAAGGCCGAAGCAAATGTCGTCCCGGCGCGCAAACCGGGCGGGCTGCTGGATAACCTCACTTCCGGTCTTTCCAGCACAATTAAAGATCTCGGGCTCACCCCGCTTGCAGGAAAGGGCAAAGCCGACAATACATACAGTCCGCTCGCGATCGCAACGAGCCGCACGGTGCAAGAAAAACTCATCAAGGAGTTCGACCTGATGAAGGTTTACGAATCGAAGACTATCGAAGACGCGCGGAAGGAATTTGGTGAACATGAGTCCGTCGATGTGCTTGAAGAGGGCAATATTTCGGTGTCGTTCGAGGATACCGACCCGAAGCGTTCGGCAATGGTGGCCAACCGGCTCGTCGATCTTCTCAATGATGTGAACTCAAATCTGGCGATCGAAGAAGCAAAGTTCAATCGCACATATATCGAACGCCGGTACAACAAACTGCTTGCAGACCTCGACTCGGCCGATGCGGCTCTCGGTGCCTACCAACGCAAATACGGAGTCTACGAGCTCAAGTCGCAAGCCCAAGCTCAGCTTACCGTTCTCGGTACGCTCGAGCAGCAACGCTATATGGCGGAGATCCAGCTTGCAAATGCCGAACAGATCTATGGTTCTGAGTCGCCGGAAGCCAATGCACTGCGAACCCAGCTCGGAGAACTTCGCTCGAAGCTCGACGATCTGAAGACCGGCATGGATAAAGAAGCGAAGAGTTACTTTGTCCCGACCGACGTTATGCCGGATGTCGCACTCGACTATCTCCGTTTGACTCGCGAGGTCGAGATCCAGTCCAAGCTCAAAGCATTTCTGCTCCCATCGTACGAACAGGCGAAAATGGACGAGAACAAGCAGACGCTGCTTTATCTTACGCTCGATAGGGCAATACCGCCTATTAAGAAGAGCAGACCGAAACGGTCGATCATCTTGCTCATTTCACTGCTCGGTACGGCTGCTCTCATGTCATTGGGCGTGATCGCATCGGCTCGGATTCGCGCAGCGGGTGAACAATTCCGTCGCGACCGGTCATTGCTCGGAGTCTGAATTGTATGAACCCATCGCGAGTCACGCGGAGTCTCGGTTGGTTTTTCGCGAGCGAGAGTTCGCGTTTTATCAGCTGGATATTCGCAATTGCACTCGGCATCCGTCTCGTGATGGTGTTCGTGATCGGCGATGCACAACATCCGAAGATGTATGAGCACGGTGAGATTGCCCATAATCTTGCGATAGGGAATGGCTTCACAATGCATTGGCCATACGAACCGCTTGATAGTAGTCGTATCGCTGTGCTGAGCGTCCCGATCGATCATGAGGGGGCATTTATTCCTCCGCTCAATCCGTACATTATCTACTCGGTCTATCTACTTTTCGGTGAACGGCCGACTGCGGTCATGATCCTGATGATCCTCCAGGCTATTATCGGTGCGCTGGCAATTCCATTGTTGTATAAGACGTCACGATTGCTCTCTACAGATGCTACATCGAGGGTTGTCGCACTGATCGGTGCGTGTTATATTCCCGCAGCAATCGCCGTAACGACGTTTTCGGGTTCGGTCGTGTATCAACTCATCGCCCTCGCTGTACTCTATTTCTCGTTTCGGGCGATTCGTTTTGGATCGTTCGGAATACTAATTAGTCTCGGATTGTGGTCGGGTCTGTTGACAACGATCCGCAGTGAATTCATGCTGCTTGGCATTATGCTTGTTGTTGTGGTGGTATTCGTATCGAGTGCGGCGTGGGTGCGCAGCCATCGAATCGCTGCGCTCGCATCGGTACTTATTCCGATGATGGCGGTCATGATGCCATGGACGATTCGAAATTATCGGCTGTTCGATCGGATCGTCCCGACTGTTAGTCATCCGTGGTTTGAGATTTGGCGAGGGAATAATATCGTTGTCTCTAATGCATCGTTTCTTCAGCCAACCTACGATTGGGTCAATCCACGAGAGTTTCCGGATCTCGTTCGGCACATGGATTCGATTCCTTATGACCGGCACTTCGAACCGGCGGTGAACGATATGTTCATGGCGGAAGCAAAGCACTTCATATTTTCCTCTCCCGCTGCATTTGTGCGTCTTGGGCTAAAAAAGTTACTGTTTTTCTTTACTGTAGATCTCTCGGATCGCGGAGCCCGCTCTCCGCTCTATATCATACTGACAATACCAGTGACCGGTATGATTGTGTTCGGTTTGTGGCAGATGCTCCGAGATCGGAGTCGGCGAAGTGAAGCATTGATTCCGACGATCATCGGGCTTTATTATGCAGCATTGACCGTGATGACTTACACGTTGCCACGGTATCAGATCTTTCTTGTGCTCCTCCTGCTGCCTTGTGCCTCCGTTGCGATAGAACGGATGAAGTGGTTTCGGTCTGCGGAGCGTGTGGCAGGAGGCGTGTCGTGACAACGGTCACACGTACGATGTGGGTCGGCGTATGGACGTTCGTCGCCCTTCTGCTTGTGTCGATGCTGAGCTTTCCGCTTGGCTTCGATCAGGCGATCTTCGAGGCGGGCGGTGCCGCAGTGGGATTACATGGGGCCATACCGTTTCGGGATTTTCTCGAGTTGAAGCAGCCGCTAATTTTTTATGTGTATGGTCTTTCGACAATCCTCTTTGGCAGACATGAATGGTCGCCTCGGTTACTTGACATCATATATCATGGTATTTCGCTGATTGTGTTCTACCGCATCCTTCGTCGAGAGGGTGGCGATGAACGACTGGCAACTGTTTCCGTTCTGCTCTATGCAGTCAGTTACGTCGGCAGCGGATTCTGGATGACGATGGAACCGGAATCGTATGCGCTGCTTCCGCAACTGCTCTTGATGAGTGCGGTTCTTTCGCTCGATCGTACTAACGAACAACGCATCTGGATGCCAGCGGCAATAGCGGCAATCTCATTGTGGGCCCTGATAATGCTGAAGATAACACTTGTTATCGTGTTTGGGGCAGTCCTGGTCTATCTCTTCATCACCCGGGCATCGAACCCACGCCAAAAGAGTGTGTTTGTTGCCTGGACGGTTGCGATCTTCGGTGCGCTTCTTGCAGTGACGGCATTTGTACTGGCACGCCTGGGTGCACTCGATAACCTGGTGATGAGTATTCGGTGGCTCGGTAGTTACGCTTCATATTATCCTCTGTTCGGTATTAAGACGTTCGTCGAATTCTATTATCATACATTTCCGTCCGAAGTACTCACGAGTCTTTCGCCCACCTTTGTCCTTCTGGCAATTCTCTTCGTGACCGAGTGGATACGTGAGCGAACGCATCGTACGGCGGCCCGCCCAATTGACCGACTTCTGTTGTTCTGCATGATCGGGATCGTTGTTGGGCTGTCGAGTGTCGCGTTCGAGCGGAAAGCATTCAATTATCAGTTCACTCGGCTGTTCTGGGCGTTTATTCCAGTCGTGGCTGCTTCAATCGTCCATCGTTGGGACGACGTGCGATCGAGAGCCGCCCGAACAGGGTTCATGGGCCGCCTGGGTCTTGGGTTCGTAATGCTGCTCGCCTTCGTTTATTCATCATTTCCCCGAGTGATCGACCAAACATTCGGTTGGGGGATTCCGGCATTGCGCGGTGATACACAAGCGGTGATTGAGCGTGAACGGACATATAACTATGACGTCGGTGAAATGCGTAGGCTGTCGGCAACGTATAAACCGATGCTCGCACAAGACGGTCAGTTGTTTGTCTGGGGAAATGCCGCACAATTATATCTTGAGTTCGGCCAGACACCGCCAATGCTCGAGCTGGTGAACGCGATGTTCATGACGAGCCATACTCCGAGCGAATGGACCGACACGCTTGCCGCACAATGGCAGCGACAGAAGCCAATGCTGTTTATTTGCGAACAAAACGATGCACGGCCGTTGATCACTCGAACCAGTGACGATAGCTACGCCGCGCTGTTGAAGATACCCTCGCTACGGTCGGTGCTCGAAACGTATTACGAGCCGCTCGATAGCACGACGCATTACCGCGTATACCGCCGACGAACGGACCGATGATCACATCCGACTCCATATCGATCGGTCGTACGCGTCTTTCCTTGCGCGCTCAAATACTCCTTGCGCTGGGGATCGGTGTCTATGTTGTCGTCGGGCAAGTACTGATGCCCGTCGGGATCGCCATTGGGGTCGGTCTTGCGATCGTTGCCGCACTGCTTATACAGCGACGGTCGATGTACTTGGTGACGGCATTTTCAGTGTTGATCATCGTCGTGAAACTTCAGGAGCGAGAAGGGCCTCAGCCCGGCGTAAGTATTCTCGATCTCCTGACCGGAGGCGTCATTGCCGCAGCGCTTGGGTATATCGTATTACAAGGACTTGTCAACCGGCGTCCGCTGGCACACCATTGGTCGATGTACTTTCTGTTTGGGTATGTCGCCTGGGCGCTTGTGGGAGGCGTCATGTCGATTGCAATGGACAATACGACGCCGAACTTTGCATTTCGTGAGTTTCTGCTGTTCTCACCGCTCCTGGTATTTCCGATTCTGTTCGTTCCTATCGCACGATCGACCCAACGATTTGAGCGCTTGGTAGGAGCGTTATTGTTGTTTATCTGGGTACTCGTTCAGGTGGCCGGCGTCGTTCGGCTCCGGAGTACCATCGCAGCAGCGACCTTCCTGTTTGAAACCGGCTTCTCTCGCTATGACATTGTGAATGCCGGATTGATGATCCTCCTGTTTGTAGGCGTCAGTGCGCTTAACCGGATACCGCGTTACCGAACGCTGTATGTGCTGATGATACTCGGTTCGATCGGCGGACTTGTCTTGACGTTCAATCGAACGGCATGGGTTGCGGTCGTCATATGCATTCCGCTCATGCTGTGGATGTTACCGACACGTGCGTCGCGACGCGAGGGAAGCCGGGTGTTGACCCGTATCGTAATGATCATTCTCACCAGCGCCGTCGCTGCGTACTTCATGATCCCGATGGCACAGCTCTTGATAAAGTACTTGTTCCTTCGTATCGCAAGTACATCGAAGGTGGGGACGGATCTTTCCCTTGTCAATCGTTATGTCGAGTGGCGTTACGTCTTTCAACAAATCGCTTCGAATCCGATCATGGGGTTGGGGTTCGGTGGGCTGTTCAAGATCTATAATTGGCTCCTTGGGTTTTCAGAGACTGTCGGGTACACACATAATGGAATACTAATTGTTATTGTCAAAGGTGGAGTAGTCGGTGCGATCTGTTTTTTTACTGCATTTATTGGGATCTTCCGTATCGGCTGGACCGCTCGACGCTCGCCATACCTCAACGAACAGGAACAGGTTCTCATACTCGTCTGCCTTGCAGGCCTCGTATTCATTTCCATTGTCGGGATGACCGTCGGTTTGCTCCTGCATCGAGAAATTCTTCTCTATGTCGGGATTATGTGGGGATACCTCTTAGTCATTAACGATCGCATCGAACAGCGTCGACGTGTCGCGGCCGACCGTATCGCCACCAAATCATGAGTCACGCAAATCCGGATCGTCAGCAGCCATCGGTCCGCAGACACCTTGTCGGCGGGATCGTCGTCAATCTGGTCGCGAATGTATTCCTCTATCTGGGGCATTTGATCATTGCTCGCGGACTCAGCCGAGAAGATTATGCAGTCTTTACAGTCACGGTCAGTTTCATTTCGCTTTTGGCGCTATTCGCCGATCTCGGGCTGACGCTTCTCTTTGTTCGAAAGTTCGCAGAGGCCGACGAAGCCGCTCGGCAGGGTGCGAACGATCGCCGTGGTGAGTTACTCGGCTCGATCTTAACCCTTCGAATTATACTTTCTCTTGGTGTAAGCGCATTCGTCTGGTTCGCCGCGCCGCTTCTCGGATATCCCGGCACGACCGTGCATCTGATGCGCATCATGCTCCTGACGCTGTTTATTTCGTCTCGGCTCATGGTGGTGCGTTCGGTCGGCGAAGCGTATCTGCGCGGTCATAATCGCTACTACCAGGTTGCGATCTTTGCACTGGTCGATGCGGCCGTCTTTGCGATTGCACTGTTCGCATTCTACAAGCCGACATTGTCGCTGGAGTCTGCGGTGTGGATCTACTCGCTGTGTCACCTCCCCGGTTTTATTCTGTTGGTGGTAACGATCGCCCGGCATGCGCGAGAATTTCGATTTCGCCTGAGTGCGCGCTTCGATCAGGTCTTTTCGATGGTGCGTGAAGGATTGCCGTTGATTCTGTCGACAACATTCCTGACGATCCACAACTTTGCCGATGCATTGCTGCTCGACCGTCTGAGCACACCGCAGGAAGTCTCGGCCTTCGGCGCAGGATTGCGCGTGCTGACAGCGGTCATTTTTCTGCCGAGTGTTTTTTCCGCCGTCATCGGTCCGCGGGTGACGCAGGCAGTCGTCCGAAAAGATCACGAGCATGTTCGCGGCATGGTGGCACAAGCGATTGCGTTGCTACTAGTAACCTCGCTTTCGATCGCAATGGTGCTGCAGGCGGCGCCGCTGACAATCGTGCGCGTGCTATTCGGCGGTGCGAAGTATGCCGATGCAGCGTCAATTATTGTCATCTTCGGATGGGCGATCGTGCCGATTGCAATTGCCACATTCCTGACCGAGATTGCAATTGCCGAAGGTGCGCTGTGGATCTCGACGATGTACATGGCAACGATCATGGTAATCTCCGTCGGACTCGACATTGTGCTCATCCCTACCTACGGTGCATTGGGTACGGCAATTGCAAAGGCAGTTGCAGTATCGGTAGGTACGGTTGCGTTGGTATATCGTTCGAGGTTGCTCGGCGTTGTGCGGGCATCGGATCTGTGGTCGCTGCTCGGTCGTTGCGCAGTCGCAGTTGTCGCTGCTGTCGTGGGGATGTGGCTGATGCATACCTATGCTTTCAGTTCTGAGATCGTGACGGCCGCGGTTAGCCTGACTGTATTTCTTTTGGGCATCGTCGTTCTACAGGTTATTCCGACGGACGAACTGCGCCGATTGCTCCAACCTCTTCGATCACGGTGAACCTATCGAGTCCAACCCTGGCCAATAGTCCTTGGGACCGCTCTACGTGGTTGTCGCCCGCCGTTGACGGCGACTCTGCGCCGCTGGCGAGCATCGGTGTTTTGTGCTATAATCGACGTGACGATCTGCGGCGAACGTTGGACGTGCTTACGCATGCCGTCGATTATCCTGCACTTGAGATTATTGTTGTCGACAATGCATCGACCGACGGGACGGATTCGATGCTCGCGGCTGAATTTCCGAATGTGACCGCGATCCGCATGCCCGAGAATATCAGTGTTGCCGCACGAAACGAGTTCTATCGTGCAGCTCGGGGCAAGTATGTGTTCTCGTATGATGACGATTCATTCCCGGCGACGCCATCGACGATCGCGCGTGCTGTCGCGTATCTCGAATCGCGCCCCGAAATTGCGGCGGTCAGCTTTTTTTGTTATCAGCCGCGCTCGAATTTCGCAGAGACCGGCGGACTCGAACAGTTCTATTTCGATGGCGATGCGATCAACGGATACCGAGGACTCTATTTCGTCGAAGGAGGGATGTGCATTCGCAAGGATGCGATCGATCGGATTGCCGGATACGATCCGGATTTTCAGTGGGGGGCTGAAGGAGCGGACTTGACGCTCCAAATGTATCGACTTAGGTTGCAGACGGTGTACTACCCAATGCTCGCGACGCTGCATATGCGATCGGATGTGCATCGTGATGACGTACGTAACGCACGCTACTTCACTCGTAATTATATCTGGACGATTGCAAAGCACTTCCCGTGGTATGCAGCGATCATTCTGACAATTCTGTATATGATTCGCCGCTGTATTGCCATGGTCTTGCATCCGAAGCTTGCACGAGGATACATTGGCGGGATGTTCTCCGGCCTTGTTGGGTGGATCTGGCAGCGAAGTAAGACGAAGAAGCTCTCGATGCGACAAGTTCTTCGTCTCGGTCGTTGGTATGTATTTCTATTCCGCTGGTAACGACGTGCGAATTCTGCAACTGGCCCCGAGACTTCCGTATCCGCTGACTGACGGTGGTGCGATCGGTATCTATAAACCGACCGAAGCGATTGCCAGACTCGGGCACGAGATAACCTTTGTCACGTTTCCCGACCCCGACCCGACGGTGACGGCCGAAGCACGGAAGCTAATGCAACAATTCGCGCACGTCGAGTTGGTCTCTCGTCCGCTTCCATCGAGAAATTCAACGCTGATTCGGACGTTGTTCAACGGCGCGTACCCCATCGAGCGACGGATGATGCCGGAGATGTATGACCTCTTGCGCCGGATGCTCTCGGAGCATACGTTCGATGTCATCCATATCGACGCCTGCCACATGGGTAAGTATGGCCAGTGGATCAAAGAGAACTATGGCTTGCCCATTATTTTGCGGGAGCATAATTTCGAGACACAGATTTACCGCCGGTTTGCTGCAAATACTAAAAATCCGATAGCGAAGTTGCTCGCCAAAGTCCACGCACACCGGATGCTCATCGAAGAGACCGCGATGATTGCAGGGCACGACCTGACTGTAGCGATCACGCCAGAAGACGAGGCCCAAATGCGCCACTACGTCCCGCAGGCGAAGTATAGGTTGATACCTGCCGGCGTGGATACGGCGTATTTTGCTCCACAACCCATTGATCTGGAAGAGGATAGCATACTATGGATCGGGGGGATGGACTGGGAGCCGAATCTCGATGCAGTGACGTTTTTCGCGAAGGAAATCTTCCCGCAAATTGTTGAACACTACCCGAAAATAGGCTTTGACATCGTCGGAAACGGTACTGACCGGCTGACCGATCTGGCTTCCGGTTCGAACGGGAGGGTTCGTCTGCATGGCCGGGTGCCCGATGTTCGCCCGTATTTGGCGAAAGCGCAGGTGCTCGTGTGTCCGCTCCGTGTCGGTGGGGGAATGCGGCTGAAGCTCCTGGACTTTTTTGCAGCAGCGAAGGCGGTGGTCTCGACCCGTATCGGTGCCGAAGGCAACAAAGGGGTCGACGGAATGCATATTCTCTTGCGCGATGACGCCGACTCGTTCGCTACCGCAGTCCAAGGACTCCTTGCCGACCCGACGCTGCGAGCGACGATCGCGACGAACGCACGACGACTCGCCGTCGAAGAATACTCGTGGGACCACATCGCCCATGAGTTCGAGCAAGCCTATCGGGATGTCGTTCATACACACGCATGATAGTTGTCACGATAGGGATTGTTCTCTGCATCGGCGCGGTGGTGTATTGCTATGTGCTCTACCCTCCGATGATCCGGCGCATCGCGGCGCGTGGTGTTCGTCCGATCGCTACTGATCGGACCGACGAGCCGGCAGTATCGGTGATCCTCTCGGTCCATAATGAAGAGCGCGTGATTGTCTCGTGTCTCGATTCGTTGTTGGCGCTAGACTATCCGAAGGATCGGTTTCAAATTCTCGTCGGTTCGGACGGCTCGCGCGATGCAACCAACGAGATCCTTCAGCGCTACTCACAGTCACATTCGTCGGTCAAGGCATTCTACTTTCCCGAGCAGCGCGGAAAGATCGCAGTGCTCAACGATCTTGTCCGACATGCAACCACCCCTATATTATTTTTTACCGATGCCGATATTCGTCTTGCCACCGATGTGCTTCGGCTTCAGACGCGGCATTACTCCGATGAGCATATCGGTGCGGTTGCGGGAATGAACGATATTTACAGCCCGGAGAGCTCGTCGGTGTACGATTCGGAGAAAGGGTACACCGACAAAGAACAGATGATCCGCACGGCCGAGAGTATGTACTACTCCACGGTCGGTCTATCGGGTGCGAACTACTCGCTTCGCAGACGGTTGTGGGTTCCGCTGCCGGATGGGTTAATCCACGACGATTTTTTTGTCGTGCTTTCGGTCCTTCGTCAAGGGTATAGGATCGTCTCCGAAGCACGTTCTGTCTCGAGCGATCTGTTCGCTCGAACGTTGCGCGATGAGTTTCGTCGCAAGGTCCGCTCGGCATCGCGAGGCTTTCACACGTTGTCCTACTTTCCGGAATTGTTACTGCCTCGTGGAGGTCGCGCCGCGCTACTGTTGTGGTCGCATAAGCTGCTACGCTGGCTGACGCCGACACTTGCGGTGGCATCGATCGTTTTCGCGTCGATCGGAGTCGCACTGAGCGGGAGTATGTGGTGTCTCGCGGTCGTTGCCGCAGGGGCCGGGCTCTCGGCGATTTGTGCCCTTGGGCTGATACTGAATTCGTTGAATGTGCGTGTTCCGATACTGGATCAACTATCATGGTTCTTCGCGATGAACGTCGCGTATTTGTGGGGGACGATACTCTTCATTACCCATAGCGATCAGGTGATCTGGAAACCGGCGACCCGTGCGGATGCAGCGACTATCAACGGAGTAAGCGGACACTGATATGTCAAGAAGGAAAGAACTGATCAGCTTATTGGTTGGCGATCTGATCGCCATCATGGGCTCGTATGTTCTGTTCTATTGGCTGCGCTTCTATTCCGGGTGGTTCATCGTCCGTCAGGGGAGTATCCATTTGCCATTGGTGCTGCAGAGCGCATTCGTGCTCTATGCATTCTGGCTGCTCGCCTTCTTATTCTTTGGGTTATATCGCTCGTGGTATGTCCGGCCGATGTTCGACGAGATTGTCACGGTGCTCAAGACCACCGCTGCCGGCACACTTGCCTTCATGCTCGTCGTATTGTGGGATCCGCTGACCCCGAAGGATACACTGCCGATCCGGAACGATCCCCGAGTGCTGGGGCTGCTGTATTTCGTTTGTGTGTCGACGATGACCGTGACCGTTCGGCTGATCGTTCGGTATGCGCAACGCCGTCTGCTCGAGTCCGGAATCGGTCTGCGCCCTGCGATCGTCGTTGGCGAGTATCGCCGGTCACTTCAACTGGCGCATAATTTGACACGTGCGAAGCGGCTGGGGTACGATGTGCTTGGCTATGTGCAAGCTGTGACGGCCGACGATACACATACGAACGGCCAGCTCCGGTTGCTCGGGCATTATGACGAGATCGAACGCGTGATCGAAACGCACAAGGTTCGCGAGGTGCTGATCACACTCAACTCCGGTGAACACGACCGTCTGCTCGATCTGCTCGGACGCCTCTCCGGGATGAATGTGGGGCTCAAAATATTGCCCGATTTATATGATATCATTTCCGGCCAGGCACGTACACGGGAGATCTACGGCTTTCCGTTGATCGATGTCAATCCGGAGATCATGCGCCCGTGGGAAGAAGTGACCAAGCGAGTGATGGATATTACGATCAGTGCGATTATTATCGTTATCGGGCTCCCGGTCTGGATATTGATCGCACTTGGCGTGAAACTTTCCTCTCCGGGTCCGGTCATCTATCATCAGGAGCGGGTCGGAAAGAACGGTGTGCCGTTCCAGATCTTCAAATTTCGTTCGATGTCCACCGATGCCGAAAAAGGCGGCCCGCAGTGGGCGCAGAAAAACGACCCGCGCGTGACCCCGTTCGGCCGATTTCTGCGCAAAACACATCTTGACGAAGTGCCGCAGTTCTGGAATGTACTGATCGGGAATATGTCGCTCGTCGGCCCCAGACCGGAGCGCAGTTATTTCGTCGAGACGCTACAGAAGGAGATCCCGTATTATCGACGCCGATTGCGTGTACGGCCCGGGATCACCAGTCTCTATCAGGCGACGATGGATAAGTACGACGAAACAATGGACGATGTGCGCAACAAGTTGAAATACGATCTGATGTATATCGAGTCGATGTCGTTCCGTCTCGATCTGAAGATCCTCCTGAGAACGGCATACGTGATGTTACGAGGAAGTGGACAAGCATAATATGAATACAGTATCGGAAGTGCGTTCAAGAGCGATTCAGATGGTCGATGTGGTCGGCCAATACCGTCGGTATCAGTCGGAATTCGATGAAGCGGTGCTCGCAGTGCTGCGCAGCGGAGCCTATATTAATGGTCCGGCCGTGAAGCAGTTCGAGCGTGAGATGGAAGCCTATTTGGGTTCGAAGCATGCGATTGCCTGCGCATCGGGTACCGATGCGCTGCAGATTGCGATGATGGCGCTCGGCATCGGTCTAGGCGATGAAATCATCACAACACCATTCACCTTCGTCGCTACGACCGAAACGATCGCACTGCTCGGTGCCCGACCGGTCTACGTCGATATCGATCCCGATACGTTCAACATCGACGTCGGGAAGATCGAAGCGGCGATCACTCCTCGCACGAAAGCAATTCTGCCGGTGCATCTCTTTGGTCAGCCGGCGAACATTACTCGCATTCTTGAGATCGCGAAGAAGCATCGCCTCCGTGTCATCGAAGATGGCGCACAGGTTGTCGGCGCAAAATGGGACGGCAAGATGGCCTGCACGTTCGGCGATATCGCTACGATTTCGTACTACCCCTCGAAGAATCTTGGTGCATTCGGCGACGCGGGCATGATCACGTCGAACGACGACGAGCTCGCCACGATCATCCGATCGATCTGCAATCACGGAGCGTCGGTAACGTATCATCACGATCGCCTCGGCGTGAACTCGCGACTGGATTCGATGCAGGCTGCAATTCTCGGCGTGAAGTTGAAGTATCTCGACGAGTGGAATGCTCGTCGCCGCGAAGTTGCTGTGATCTATACGAAGATACTCGCGCCGCATTCGTCGCTCATTACGACGCCAACGGTCGATCCGCATGCCGAGCCGATCTGGCATCAGTATTCGGTCATGCTCTCCGTCGATCGTCAAGCCGTCATGGCCGGCTTGAAAACCGCCGGAGTGCCGTCGAACATTTATTATCCGATTCCGTTACATCTTCAACCGGCGTATGCGTCGTTCGGCGGCAAGGTCGGCGATTTCCCGAACGCGGAACGCGCATCGGCGCATATCCTCTCGCTTCCGATGCACTCGGAGCTGACGGATAATGATGCCGAGTTTATTGCTTCAACACTCGTCGAGGTTACCCAGTCTGTAGCACAATGAAACGAGCACTGGTCATTATTCCCACGTATAACGAGGCCGATAATGTCGAGAACATTATCCGCGCGGTGCTGGCGCAAGAACCCAAGACGCCGGATGTCAGTCTGTCGGTGCTGATCGTTGACGACAATTCGCCCGACGGCACGGCGGATATCGTACGACGCTTGCAGGCGCTTCCCGAGATCGGTCCCGAACGGCTACATCTGCTGCCGCGACCGGGAAAGATGGGACTTGGTACAGCGTATGTCGACGGCTTCAAGTACGGTCTGAAGCAGGGGTTCGATTATCTCTTCGAGATGGACGCCGACTTTTCGCATGACCCCGACGAAGTCCCGAATTTTTTGCGCGAAATCAACGACTACGATCTCGTGCTCGGCTCGCGCTACATCAGCGGTGCGAACGTTGCGAACTGGCCGCTGCGCCGACTGCTGCTATCGTATTATGCGAACAAGTATGCCCGTATTGTGACCGGCATCAGGGTATACGATACGACCGGCGGATTCAAGTGTTTTCGACGCGCCGTACTCGAAGCTATCGATCTCGACAGCATTCACTCGAACGGCTATGCCTTCCAGATCGAAATGAATTTTCGCGCGTGGCGCAAGAAGTTTCGCATCAAAGAAATCCCCATTGTTTTCGTCGATCGCCGTGCCGGTACGAGCAAAATGAATAAGTCGATCGTCCGCGAAGCGATGACGCTTGTCTGGAAGCTCAAACTCAAATCGCTTTCCGGCGAACTCTGAGTATTTATGCGTCTCGATGGATATTTCGATCGTCATCGTCAGCTATAATGTGCGCGAGTTCTTGCGCGGGGCGCTCGATAGCGTCAAGCGCTCGCTTGTGGCAGGCGGACTGAGCGGTGAGATCTTTGTCGTCGATAACGCATCGCGCGACGGCAGCGCGGAAATGGTCCGCTCGGCATATCCTGACGTTACTCTCTTCGCGTCCGATCAAAATCTCGGATTCGGTAAGGCCAACAATCTGGCCATGAAGGGGGCGACCGGTGACTACCTGTTGCTCCTCAATCCCGATACGATTCTCGGCGAAGACACGCTACGCACGATGGTGGATTTCATGCGCAGCCATCCCGATGCCGGCCTTGCCGGCTGCAAGCTGCTCAATGCCGACGGTTCGTTTCAGATCTCCTGCCGCCGCGGATTCCCGACACCATGGGCCAGCTTCACAAAGTTGTTCGGGTTCTCGACGTTTTTTCCGAAGTCACCGTGGTTCGCACAATATAATCTCACCTATAAAAGCATCGACGATACCTACGAGGTCGATGCCATCAGCGGCGCGTTCATGGTGCTTTCGCGCAACGCATACGAGGCTACGCAGGGATTCGACGAGGCATTCTTCATGTACGGCGAGGATCTCGATCTCTGCTATCGGGTCAAAGAGACCGGGCACAAAGTGTACTATGTCCATTCGACGTCCACCGTTCACTTCCAGGGTGAATCGACACGCCGAAGTGTGATTAACGAAGTGAAGGTCTTCTACGAAGCAATGCACATCTTCGTCAGGAAGCACTACGGCTCGAACGTGCTCTTCACGATACTGCTGCGCTTGGGTATCAGTGCGCGCACGTTGATCGCGTTCGCAAAGAAGTATCGCGGTGCGCTGTTTATGCTCGGCGGGGATATTGCCCTGACGATGATCTCGGTGCTGCTTGTCACCCGATACTTGCTCGGTTCGATTTTCGGCTTGCCACGCATCGACTATCCGTGGGCGGTGATTGTACCGGCGGTAGTCACTGCAATCGTGCTCTCGATGGTGGGAGCGTATGCAACGGGCGAGCGCCGCCGATCAAGGCCTGTGCTGCTGGCAATGCCGGCGGTGCTGATCGTCCTGTCGTCACTGACGTACTTCTTCAAAGAGATCCCATCGAGCCGTTCGCTCGTGTTACTGACGACTGCCGCAGGCGGCGTGCTCATGATCGTGTTCCGATCGCTGATGCGATGGGCCGACCGCATCCGTTTCGGCGGCGAAGGCTCGGCACGTCCGGCCTTGCGCAATACCGTGATCGTCGGGACGGGAGTCGAATCCGAGCGGATCGCAGGCTTGCTGCTTTCGTCGGGCTTTGCACGACGTTACCGTCTGCTTGGGTTCATTGACCGCGATCTCTCGCGCATCGGTACCGAAGTGATGACGGGCATCCCGATCAAAGGCGATCTCGGTATGCTCGCTCGCATCGTGCGTGACGAACGCATCTCGCAGGTAATCTTCCCGGCAGAAGGCATCTCCTATTCCGAGATGCTCGCGGCGATGCACTCAATCTCAGGTGAAGACCTTACGTTCGAGGTAAGTTTTAATGTTGTACCACAGGCAAGTGACGTCCTGTTATCGCGTTCGAAGATCGAGCTCATCCGTCCGCCGGAAAGTCCGGAAGCATTAACACTGATGCCGCTCGAGTATAATATTCAAAAGATGAGCCACCGCTTCGCAAAGCGTCTTATGGATATTATCGGAGCAACGGTTGCGTATCCGTTCGTTCTCGCAAGTGCCGCGGTAGCGCGCACCGAGGGCGCAAAACACCTGGCGTCGGAACTTGGCGAGGTCTTGCGTGGGAAACGATCGCTTGTTGGCATTAAAGCGGTTGGCTCAGGGCAACTGCCACTTGCCAAGACAGGTGTGGTGAGTCTCTGTGACGTAGCCGGCGGACCCGTTTCGGGGTTGCTGCGGACCGAGGATATCGAGCAGATGAATCTCTATTATGCGCGGCACCACTCGGTGGGGATGGATTTGGAGATTCTGCTGCGGAAATTGTTCTCGAACAAATCGGTCTGACACGTGTTTTGTACTTCACGAAATACTCGTATATCACTATGAAAGTACGAACGATACTACTGGTTCTTGCAGCGGCACTCCTGCCGCTTTCGGCCGTTGCACAACGGACGATCACGGTCATCGGTGACGGCAGCGTCGAAGCGAAACCGGATTATGCGCTTGTAACGATGATGGTCTCTGCACAGGACCAAACCGCGCAGGGAGTATTCTCCCGTTGCGACGATGCTGGCATGCGCTTGCGTAAAGCGATTGCCGACGCAGGCGTAGCATCTTCCGATATCGAACAGCAGGGAACGGCATTGAGCCCGAGCTACGATTACTCTGGCGGCGGTGGGGCAACGCCGCATTTGGCCGGATATCATCTGATGGTGACCTATCAGATCCGCGTTCGTACCCTTGCAAATGTGCCGAAGATCATCGATGCAGGTACGCTTGCCGGTGCGAGCAACGTGTCGATCGCAAGCTACGGAAGTTCGAATAAAGATGAGTTGGAGGAATCAGCGGGCAAGAAGGCATTAGCCGAAGCCCGCGAGAAGGCCGAGCGTTTGGCCGAGCAAATGGGTGGCAAGCTGGGAGCGATCCTCTCGATCGGCGACGCTGCTGCCGAGGGTGCTGCTTCGGGCGGCGGCATGGGCCGCGAAGAGGAAGAGGAGCATCGGGGCGTAATCGTCTCGGGGCTGAATCCTCAGAAAGTCAGAAAGTCTGCTACCCTCAAAGTAACGTTTTCAGTTCAGTAAGCACCTGCAAAGGCCGCATCTATGGCATCAGTTACACTGGATTTTGAAAAGCCGATCGTCGAGCTCGAATCGAAGATCAGCGAAATGCGCTCGCTCGACGTCGATCTCTCCGAAGAGATCGTATCGATGGAGCTGAAGGTAGAAGAACTCCGGAAGGAGATCTTCGAACATCTTTCACGATGGCAACGTGTACAGCTCGCTCGTCATCCGGAGCGGCCGTACACACTCGACTATATCAATGCGCTGACATCCGATTTCATCGAACTGCACGGCGACCGGGGCGTTCGTGATGATCCGGCGATCGTCGGCGGATTCGGAACGCTCGACGGCGTTGGCTCGGTACTCTTCGTGGGTCATCAGAAAGGACGCGATACGAAGCAGAACGTCTATCGTAACTTCGGGATGCCGAACCCGGAAGGATATCGCAAGGCATTGCGCTTATTCAAACTTGCCGAGAAGTTCTCGAAACCGATCGTGTGCCTCCTCGATACACCGGGTGCATTTCCGGGGTTAGAAGCGGAAGAACGTGGCCAAGCGGAGGCTATCGCACGAAACCTCCTTGAGATGTCGAAGCTCGAAGTGCCGATCGTGATCGTCGTCATCGGCGAAGGCGCCTCCGGCGGCGCACTCGGTATTGGCGTTGGCGACCGCGTGCTGATGCTCGAGAATGCATGGTACTCAGTAATTTCGCCCGAGTCGTGCTCGTCGATCCTCTGGCGCAGTTGGGGTTATAAAGAACAAGCTGCCGAAGCTCTGAAGCTTACCGCACCCGATCTGCTTTCGGTCGGGGTCATCGACCGAGTGGTGCCCGAACCGCTTGGCGGCGCTCATCGCGATCCGGATACGATGTATGCGACGATGCGTTCGGTGTTGGTCGAAGAGATCACAAACCTTCGCAAGAACGAATCCTTCGGCGGCGGTGCGTCACTCGCCAGACGAGTCAAGAAGTTCTCGAAGATGGGGTTCTGGCAAGAAGGGTAGTTTACGATATGTTCAACCGGCATATCATTGCGAGCGTAGCCAGACATTTGAGTTCTTAGATTGCGTCGTTGTCGCTGCGCGACATCCCCACAATGACACGAAGATATTCCTATGCTCTCACATACGACCACCATTCGCGTTCGTTACGCCGATACCGATCAGATGGGTATCGTGTATTACGCGAAGTACCTTGAGTATTTCGAGGTCGCACGCACCGAGTTCTTGCGCATGATGGGGTTGCCGTACCGCTCGCTGGAGGAATCGGGGTATATGCTCCCCGTCGCCGATGCAAGTGTGAAATACTTCAAAGGTGCGACCTACGACGACGATCTGCTCGTTACTGCCAGCCTCGAGCCCCAGAACTCGCCACGTCTTCCTATCACCTACACCATTCGGCGTGCCTCGGATGATGCGCTGATCGCCGAAGGCTCCACAACGCTCGTCTTCACCGACAAACAGACAGGCAGACCGGTCCGGCCTCCGAAGTCATATCTCGATGCCGTTGGCAAGTAGCCTGAGAGCGTGAAATCGAATTCATCGAATTGCCAGATTCACTTATCCCGATCTGTGCATATATTCGTGGACTGAATATGGTGTACCAATGATCCAACTATGGCCATGATCACTCTACGGTCTCTCATGACAGCGCTAGTGCTGATGTTCTGTTGTGCCTGTGCAGGATATGCTCAGGGTGTTTGGACGACCGATACGTCCACTGCCTTCGTCCCACGATACTCTGCGGCGTCAGCCGTGATCGATAACCGGATCTATCTGATCGGCGGCAGCGAGGACCCACAGATCCCGGTGCAGTATTTTGATCCGGAGACTCATACCTGGAATACACCCGTGTTGACCGGGGAGGGGATGTTCACGACGGAAGCTGCCGCATGTGTTCTCGGTAGTAACATCTATGTATTCGGAGGATGGAATCAGGCGCGCGGCATCTATGACACCCTTCGGGTCATTGATCCGGCCGTGCAGATGGTCTATCGTCCCGTCACTTCCGGAGTATTTTCCGCGCGCGTAGGGCTTACCGCGAGTGTTGTCGGCAACAAGATCTATTTGATCGGTGGAGAAACCGATCACATCATTGACACCATGGAAGTGTTCGATCCCCAGACCAACACCTTCACGATCGTGCATCCAAGCGGTCCGTTCGATCCTGGCGTCGGCATGTCGGCAACAGTCATGAACGGAAAGATCTTTTTGATAGGCGGTCTGAATCCTGATCACTCACCCAGCGACAAACTGCGTAAGTTCGATCCCGCTAGGAATACGTGGAGTATACTTTCAACGAACGGTGCATTCACGGCTCGCGCGTTTCACGGAGCGGAAATCCTGAACTCGAAGATCTATATTGTTGGCGGCGGAAGCGCTGCGTTTCCGCTCTATTGGGGCGGTGAAAAAGATACATCTGCCGAAGTCGAGATCTTCGATCCCTCTACGAACACCTGGAGCCGGCCGTACTACCCAGGACTATTCTCTGCCAGAACTATGCTTTCGACCGGGGCTCTAAACAACAAACTCTACGCCCTCGGTGGCTACCGGCCGCATGGCCCGACGAACGACGTTGAAGTGTATGACCCGCAGGCTACCGATGGCACACGCGAGGAATCGGTCCAGACCGCGATGACCATCTATCCGAACCCAGCGACCGATCATGTTACGGTATCGAACATACCGGCGCGAACGGCGAGCTCGCTGAGGGTCATTGATGCGCTTGGGCGTTGTGTCGAACGAGCGAGTCTTCCCGCCGGTGTGAACTCGTCGGAGCTTGATCTCACGCGGTGTGCACCCGGTATCTACACTGTGTCTATCGGTGACTCAGTCGTGCGATTGGTGAAGGAATAGCTTGGACTCACTGGTGTTCGCTTCGTCGAACACTCGCACCCGTTTCTCTGTTTGATAGCTATTCGGAAAGGATAGTATGGAGATCAACGGAAAAGAGTATGAAATCCTGGTTCGCCGTCGCGGCGAGAACGTGTATGCTGCCTTCTGCCCACAGCTCGAACTGATCGTCAACGGCACGGCCCATCAGCAGGTCGAAGAGAAGATGAAGCAGCTCATCATGGAGCACGTTGCCAAGCAACAAGAGCAAGCGATGAACGCCGAGAACGCACCGAAGCAGTAGAGGCCCCATGCCCACGCCCCGCTATGCCACAGTGGCACTGCCACTGACATTCAAGTATCATAGCGGCGGATTCGACGGTCTGACCTATTCCATCCCCGAGGAGCTCGCAGAGTCGGCACAGGTCGGCACGCGCGTCGTCGTCCCGCTCGGCAAGCGGCTGACGACGGGTGTCATCGTCGCACGTTCGGACGAAGCGCCGAAGAATATTCGCTCCATCCGTGCGATCGAAGACATCCTCGATACCCAACCGGTCTTCGACGAACACTTCCTCGCCTGGACGAAGTGGATCGCCGGCTACTACCTCTCGTCGTGGGGCGAAGTACTCGAAGCTGCACTGCCGCAGGGACTCCGAAGCGAGACCAAAAGCAAGGTCATTCCCGTCTCGACCGACATCGCCCGAGAAGCCGCGGAGTTAGAAAAGCGATCGATGCGTCGAGCAGAAGTACTGCGGCTCATCGCGACTTATCCGAACGGTGTGTTCGCTTCGCACCTGGCAAAGCGATCGAAGATCGGCGGACTCTACGCGCATCTTGCCGCGCTTGAGCGCGACGGCTTCATCCGCATCGTTGATGCCGAACGACCCGCAGCGAAGCCCAAGACCGAACGCGTCGCTGTGCTCACCGAAGAATTAGAGGATGGGGCGAAGCTCACAAGAGCATTGCTCGAGCTCGAGAACGCCCCGAAGCAGGCGCGAGTCCTGATGAAGCTCATGCAGCAGCGGCAGCTCTCGCCTGATGAACCTCTGGCGGTGAAGCTCTTGAGCGCCGAAGCCGAAGCAACGCCTGCTGTCATTCAAGCGCTCGTCAAGAAGAACTATGTTCGCATCGAACAGCGCGAAGTGCGGTCCACCGGACCAAGCGGTCCGTTGCCGAATCATGAAGATGCGATCGAGAACCTTGCGCTCACAAGCGACCAACAGATCGCCGTCGATGCAGTGAATACTTCACTTGATGCCGCCGAGAGCAAGACGTTTCTGATCCATGGCATCACCGGCTCCGGCAAGACGGAGGTGTATATCACACTTGCACGCAAGGTGATCGCTTCGGGCGGCGGCGTGCTGGTGCTGGTGCCGGAGATCTCGCTCACACCACAGCTCATCGACCGCTTCAAGCGTCGTCTGCACGCCAATATTTCCGTTCTGCATTCGCGCATGTCGAACACGGAACGCCTTGCCTCATGGCAGGCCTTGGCGCGAGGGGATACAAAGATCGCCATCGGTGCGCGTAGCGCCGTTTTTGCACCGATCAGGAATCTGAAGCTTATCATCGTCGATGAAGAGCACGAGGTTACCTACAAGCAATACGATTCATCGCCGCGCTATCACGCCCGCGACGCCGCAGTCATGCGTGCGCATCTGCTCGGCGGCGTAGCAGTGCTCGGCAGCGCGACGCCGTCGCTCGAGAGTTTCTATAACGCTGAACAGAAGAAATACACCCTGCTGCAACTGACCAAGCGCGCACAGGATGCGAAGCTTCCGCCGGTGCGGATCGTCGATATGCGGCAACCGCTTCGCCGCGCGGCAGAGCAGGCGAAGGCATCGAGCATTTCGCCAGAGCTCAAAGAAGCGATCGCGCTTCGACTTGCACGAAAGCAGGGTGTCGTGCTCTTGCAAAACCGTCGCGGATTCTCTACCTTCCTTGGTTGCTCGAGCTGCGGCGAGGTGGTGATGTGCCCGAACTGTGCCGTCACGATGACCTGGCATCAAAGCGGCAACCGGATGCAATGCCATTATTGCGGTTTCTTGCAGAAGCGCTCGCAAGTGTGCCCGACGTGCGGTTCGGAAAAGATGTATCTTGGCGGCGTCGGTACCGAGCGGGTCGAGGACGAACTTCGAACGCATTTCCCCGAGATACGCATCGCCCGAATGGATCTTGATACGACCTCTCGACGCGGTGCATACGAGCAGTTACTACGATCGTTCGGTAATGGCGATGCCGATGTGCTGCTCGGTACGCAGATGGTCGCCAAAGGCCTCGACTTCCCGCGCGTCACGCTCGTGGGCGTGATCAATGCCGACACCAGTCTGTCGCTGCCCGACTTTCGATCGGCCGAACGGACGTTCCAACTCCTGACACAGGTATCCGGCCGCGCGGGCCGCAGCGAAGAACTCGCGGGCGAGGTGATCGTCCAGACGTTTCAACCGGAACATCCGGCGGTCCTCTTTGCGGCCAAACACGACTACGAAGGCTTCTATGCGCATGAGCACATTCAGCGGCACGAACCGCTCTACCCGCCGTATGTGCGCTTGATCTTGGTTGAGTTTCGCGGCGAGAATGCGCAGACCGTTGCCGAGAAAGCGCGGGCGTTCACCTCGCTCGTTCCTGCGCAATCGAATTACTACCAGTTGCTCGGCCCCGTCCCACCGCCGATCGCACGGCTGCGTGGCGAATTCAGACAGCATCTGCTCATCAAGGATATCCGCGCGTTCGATCCGGGCGGCGAGAAGATTCGTCGGATGCTGGCCGGGGCATTGGAGCTCTATCAAGAGCGATTCGCGACACGATCGGTCAGCGTCACGGTCGATGTGGACGTTCAGGGAGTGCTATGACGCATAACGCCCGCAATGGAGCCGGTACGGTACTCTATTGCGGGCATTAAGCTGGCTTCGTTGTGCTTCGAACGTTTCGTTCAAATTCTAATAAGAACTACGCGCTGACAAACCGAATAGTTTCACGATCGGCGATTTCGATTATTTTTCCTTCAGAAATTTTTCAAGGATCGCATTGAATTCGTTCGGCCGGTCAAGATTCGAGATATGACCCGCTCCTGCGATCTTCTCCAGCCGTGCGCCGATGATAACGCCGGCCAATTCCTCGGAGAGCGCCATCGGCGTGATAGCATCGTCCGTCCCACAAACAACTAACGTCCGATGACGAATACCGGAGATGATCGAGCGAAAATCGGGGCTCCACGTCGTTTGCCACGAAGCAAGGTAAGCTTCCGGATCTTTACGCGCCATCGCATAGATTGCCTCGTCGAGCGTCTCGCGATCGATGTCTGAGCGCAGCACAAGCGGAATTCGCTCGGTGGCAAATTGCTGCATCGGCTTAATGGCCAGTGCTGCCGCCGCGCGCGGCAGAGTCGTTGCGTGATCGGGATAATACGCAAAGGTGTCGCAAAGCACAATGCGATCGAGCGACGTAAGACCGAGACGTTCTGCCTCCTGGATCACTACGCCTCCGAGCGAGTTACCCACCCAGTGGGCCCGTTCGTATCCGAGTGTGTGAATGAATGCGTCGACGTCCAGTGCGTATTCGGTACGGTCGATCTTCAGGAGTGTACCGTAAGCGTCGCGAGCGTCCGAATCGCCGGAGCCGCGAAGGTCGATTGCGGCGACGCTATACCCCAACTGATGGAAATACGGCAGTTGGTACTTCCACGACGTGCGGTCCGCACCAACACCATGGATGAATACGATGAGCTCGCCGCTTGCACGAGCAATATCTGCAGCGATGTGTATCCCTCGAACGTCGATGCGCTCCATCTTATTTTGAATACGACGTGACAACCATCTCGACGCGTCGGTTCATTGCGCGCGACGCTTCGTCCGTTCCGTGCTTGAGCGGTTTTCTCTTGCCGAAGCCTTTTGCTTCGAGGCGTTCTTTCGCGATACCTTTCGAGATGAGATAATTCATAACACTCGTTGCACGGTCGAGACTGAGCTTCTCGTTATAGGCTTCGTTGCCGACGTCATCGGTATGTCCGTCGATCTCGATTGACGCTGTACGGCTTCGGTGTAGAAATTCCGCCACGCGATCGAGCTCCGGTTTGCTTTCGGGCAGTAGGTCCGATTTGGCAGTCTCGAAGTACACGTTCTTGAATTCGGTGCTGGCCCCGACCTCGATCGGTGCGAGATCGAAATCGAGCTTGCTACGGTTGAAGGCGCCGCTTTTCGGATAGGTGAAGCGCTCCGATTTCGGCAGATGCTTGTCTGCGACAGCTTGCAGACCGAACCGGTGACCGCGACGAACCGCGAGAATATATACGCCGCTATCGTTCGTATACACACTAAACGATGCTTTGCCCTCTGTGAGCTCGTCGACGAAGACTTGTCCCTTCAGCGGCGCATGCGTTTGCTGATCGCGCAGCGTGCCACTGACGAGCACCACCGGCGTCGGCATGAATGTCGAATCCTGCGAACGAAGCCGGACTTGATAGAACTTCGATTTGCCGCTGCGGTTCGAGACGAAGTACGCCGTCGAGCCGTCGGCCGTGATCGTCAGCCCATAATCACCCGCACTCGGGTCGTTGATCGGATAGGGAAGCGCAACCGGCTTCGTGAAACCGGTATCGGTAAGCTTCGACATATAGATGTCGTCATACCCTTGAGTGTTCTGCGGGCATGTTGCACACGGCCTGTTACTGGTGAAGTACAGCGTGAGCCCATCTGCAGCCATGAACGGGTAGCTTTCGGAGAGCCGAGAATTTATCTTGCCATTGATGCTTCGGACAGTATCCCAACGGCCGTTGGGGCTGATCGTAAGCGCCCATAGATCGTCATCGCCTTCGCCATCGAAGCCATACTCACCCTTTTTGCCGAAGTTCTCGCTGAAGATCACATAGTGCCCGTCCGGCGAGAATGCACTCTCGAAGCGGGTGGTGCCCTGAAAGAACTTCACCCCACCATCGTCTTTAAGTGCATTAATGAGCTTCTCTTTGAAATACACCTCTTTTGTATCGGGCGCACGACGAAATAGGTCGGCATGTTCCGAATCGGCATTCAGTTCGGCCAGTACTTTCGCGCGAAGCGAGTTTGCATAATTGAAATGGGCAATCTGTAGCTGACCGTAGATATTCTGGATGTCTCCCGGAATTACCTCCGGCTGTTGCAGGGAGCCACCGATAAACTTCGACCGCATGATCGTTCCGTTGTTGACGTACACGATCTCATCGCCACCCGGGCTGATGGTCGGGTTATTCTGGTCGCCGGAGTTGTTGATCTGCGGGCCGGCATTGATCGGGATCGACCAGCCGGTATCGGTATAGACGCGGTAGTAGATATCGCCATCCCAAAAGTATGGGGCTTGCTGGCGTTGTCGCCAGGTCTCCCCTGGCATTGGCGGCCGGCGCGAGCCGAAGACCATAATGCTGCCGTCAAGGCTGAACATCGGCCGGTCGTCGGCAGAATCGGCGAGCGGAAGTTTGACCTCGGTGACGACGAGCGAGTCCTTCGTCATCAATGACGTGATCGCCGCGCGGCTTGAATCCTTGGCCTCGGCCGTTGGTTGTTTCTTCAGCCGCTTCTTGCTGTGTTGGGCGTGCGCCGACTGGCCCAAACAGGCGATCGAGCACAAGATAGCCAGCACGGCGGCAGCGATTCGGCGTCGTGAGATCATAGAGCATTCAGTAACAGTGGAGCGGGCATAATCGTCCGCCATCTGGGCCCGTATGTGAGCCCTCGGTACGTTCAAGACTATGTCCGGAATACAATTCTTCGACGAACAACCCGAAATTGTTACATCCCGCCTCTTGCTTCGCCCGCTGCGCGAGGCGGATGCCGAGGCGATGTTCGCGTATGCGTCGCTCGAGGAGGCGACGAAGTATGTGCTCTTTCACACGCATCGCAGCGTCGAAGATTCGGCCGAATTCATCCGAGTGGCGACCTCGCAGGCCGGGACGGGCTTCGGATTAGTGTGGGCGATCGAACTGCTCGAGGGTCACCGGATGATCGGGACGATAGGGATTCATAACGTCGAACTCGACGTCGGCTCGGTCGAGGCAGGTTATATCATTCATCCCGATCATTGGGGGAAGGGCTATACGGCGGAAGCGCTCGAAGGGGTGATCGCTGCAGTGTTCGGGCAGTCCGACATCAACCGCATCGCGGCGATGCACGTCGCGGAGCACGTGCCGAGCGGGCGTGTGATGCAGAAAGCGGGAATGACCTACGAAGGCACGCTGCGGCAGTTCAAACTTCTCAAAGGTGCTCCGCGAGATATGTCCATGTACTCAATCATCCGCTCCGACCATGAAGCCGCCCGTCGTCGTTGAAGCCTACGATCCCGCGTGGCCGCTTCGCTTCGAAGCGGAAGCCGCCGCGCTTCGCACCGTACTTGGTGACGCGCCGACGATCATCCATATCGGCAGCACGGCCGTCGAAGGTCTCGCGGCGAAGCCGATCGTTGATATCATGATCGGCGTACACTCGCTCGATGATGCTGCCACCATGATTGCCCCGATCGTTTCGCTCGGCTATCAATATATCCCCGAGTACGAAGCCGAGATGCCCGAGCGGCGATATTTCAAGAAGCTCAGGGCGGATGGCATCCATACGCACCACATACATTTGGTCGAGGCAGGCTCTCCATTTTGGGAACGGCATGTGTATTTTCGTGACAGGCTGCGCAGCGACCGCGAGCTCGCCGCGCAATATGCCGATCTGAAAAAAGAACTCGCCGAGCGTTACCGCAACGACCGTGTTGCGTACACCGATGCGAAAACTAATTTCATCGTCGCCGTGGAAAACGAACTCGAAAGAAAAAACAAAGCGCGCGAACGTACGCACCCGATAGCGCAGCAACACCTCGCCACCGGAGACCGTACTGGGTGGTTCGAAGAAGTGTATAAGACGGCCGGCCGCACGGCCGCATCCATTCCGTGGGCCGACAGCAAACCCAATCCGTATCTCGTTTCGTGGCTCGACGAACACAAGATTGTCGGCACTGGCCGCACAGCACTTGTGATCGGCTGCGGACTGGGCGACGACGCCGAAGCGCTTGCTGCACGGGGCTTTGCGGTGACCGCATTTGACATCGCTCCGTCTGCGATCGCATGGGCGAAAGAGCGCTTCCCGAAGACGAGCGTTAACTACCAAGTTGCAGACCTGTTCTCGTTCTCGAACGAACAAGCCGGGAAGTTCGACTTCATTTTCGAATGCTACACCGTGCAAGCGCTGCCGCGCGACGTGCGTGATGAGGCGATCGATGCGGTGTGCCGATTCCTTGCGCCGAAGGGTGAGCTGCTGGTTGTTGCTCGCGGCTGGCGAGGCGAGGGCCTCGAGAACGGCCCACCGTGGCCGATCACCGACGAGGAGATGAAGCGGTTCGAAACGCAGTGCACGCTCCGTTCGAGCGAAGAGTTTTGGGAAGAAGACCTGAACACAAGGAGGATCCGATGTTCGTACTCAAAGGACTGACACTGCCGTGCTTCGCAACCATCTTCCCCTCGGTACGCAAAGCGGGCGACGGGGGATATGAGTCGATGTCGGACGAGATCGAAGCGATGGTTAACGAGCAGCCGGGATTTCTCGGGCTCGAATCGGTTCGCGAACCAAATGGCAATGGCATCACGGTCTGTTACTGGAAGAGCATCGACGACATCAAGCGTTGGAAGGACGAAGCGCTGCACCGTGAAGCACAAGAACGTGGCAGACTCGAATGGTACGCTGAATATGGTATTCGCATTGTAGAAATAAAGGAAACGTATGACTGGCACTGAACGCACGATCGCAACCGAACTGCTGGCCGAACTTCGCGGCATCTTTCATTCGCAGAAGACGATGCTCGACAAGACGCTCGCGCAGGTATCTGACGCGGAGCTGTTTTGGCAACCGGATGAAGAAAGCAACTCCATCGCGATCATAATGAAGCACCTTGCGGGCAACATGATCTCGCGCTGGACTGATTTTCTATCGACCGACGGCGAGAAACCGAACCGCAATCGCGACTCCGAGTTTGTGATCGAAGCCGACACCGGCGCGTCGCTGCGGCAATATCTCGAGCGCGGATATGGCGTGTTCTTTGCGACGCTCGATTCGCTGAGCGAGGACGATCTGATGAAGATCGTCACCATCCGCCGTGAACCTCATACGGTCATCAAGGCGATGCAGCGGCAGGTTTCGCACTATGGGTATCATGTCGGACAAATCGTGTATATTGCAAAGCAGATTAGAAAGGCAGATTGGAACACACTTTCGATCGCCCGGGGCAAGAGCAACGAGTTCGTTGTCACAGCGCCGAAACTCTGAGCGTCTTTATCATTGTGCCACGACTGAAACACACAGCACAATTAATCCTGCTACTACTCGCATGCGCGGGAAGCGCGTCCGCGCAGCAGGATAGCGTTACTGCACGAGCCGTACCGGACTCTGCGACGACTCACGCTGTGGATTCGACGATTGCCGTTGCGACACCGGTGGAAGAAGCGGCACACGAGCCCGATCATCCGGTGACATTTCATGCGACACCAAGCATCGGCTTTACCTTCCAAAGCTCGAGCAAAGATGCCGACGAAAGTGAGAACTTGCAATGGCTTGCACAACTGCAAGCAAAGCTGTCGTATGAAGGAGAGCCGTATCAATTCAATAGCAGCCTCTTCGCACAATACGGTGCGGTTGTAACGCGCGATACGCCGCCGCAGAAAGTGCAGGATAACCTGCAACTCTCCGTCGTGCCGTCGATGACGCTTTCGAGTAATCTCGGTCTGCGGCTGTTCTTTGAAGTCACGGGAGAAACGCAGATGGGGCCTGGGATGATCGATAGCGTCAAGACAAGCTTTGCCGACCCGCTCTTTCTCTATGAGACGCTGTTCCTTGGTCATAAGACCCATACGGTTTCTACCGACGGAAATACCGAGTTCGAATTTGTGCTTGGTGCGGGTTATGCGTATCAGCAAACCGTGACGAACAAGTTCGTGCTCGAACAGAACCGTCAGTTTGTCATTGACGAGAACAATCCGCTGCGGCACGTGCAGGACCAGTTTACCGTCGAGAAAGGCTACAGCGCAATTCTCGAACTCTCGTTCTCGAACCGTATCGGCGAGAATCTTACGTTTCGCGCGAGTAACCGCACCGTCATGCTCACGAAAGACGACTTTACGAAAGATGTCAAGAACTCGCGCATCGGTTCGATGACGCTGGCCGGACTGCAGTATAAATTCCTCAGCATCGACTATACCTTGCATGTGCTCTATGATCGCAATGTTTCCGTACGTCGTCAGCTTGATCAGACGATGGTGTTCGGTTTTCGCTTCGACCTCTGAGCCGCACCCCCAATGGGCCTATTCTGCGGAAACAACCTGCGTGAAATACTCGTACTTTCGTATTGATTCACAAACAATACGCATGCTATGAAAGACCTTGCAAAGACCATCGAGATCGGCCTCAACGCCAAAGAGCGCGCAGGGGTTTGCGCCTTGCTCGACACCTTGCTTGCCGACGAGTTCGTGCTGTACACGAAGACCCGCAAATTCCATTGGAATGTGACCGGTACGCACTTCAGCGAACTCCATAAGTTTTTCGAGTCGCAATATGAAGCGCTTGATGACATCATGGATGAAGTCGCGGAGCGTTCGCGTGCACTGGGCACGGTAGCCACCGGGACGCTGAAAGAG
This sequence comes from Bacteroidota bacterium, assembly GCA_018266755.1. Classification (NCBI taxonomy): domain Bacteria; kingdom Pseudomonadati; phylum Bacteroidota; species Bacteroidota bacterium. Next base: position 99,332 of record JAFDZW010000007.1, on the reverse strand, counting down.
TTCGTCGTCAACACTCGCCTCAAAGAAGCGCCGGGAAAGAACCCCGAGGCGACGGCGATGATAGCGAATCTGCTCGCCGACCACGAGACGCTTGCGCGTTGTCTGCGCGCCGACCTTGAGACCGCTCAGCACAAATATCACGATGCCGGCACCGCCGACTTCATGACCGGTCTCATGGAACAACACGAAAAAATGGCCTGGATGCTGCGGGCCTATCTGCAGTAGTTACGGGTTTTAGGTTCGAGTAACGAGCGGGGCGGCTTCGGCAGGGGCCGCCAACGTATCTGCGAGATGGTGTTTGGTCTGAGCTCGCAACTATTCCAATCGGTAGGGGTTCATCTGTTTGAAACATTCATCGTATTGTTACATTAGATGGCTACCCTCCGGACGCTGACGGTGCAACTTCTGAACACAATCAGTTTGTCGTGCTCCCTTCTGTCGATCTCGTTGGCCGCGATGCCAATGCACGTCCCTGTGGTGATGGATAGTGCTTCGCGCTGTGATAGTCTTCCCGAGTGGAAAGGGTCCGATTCACGCAGCGATGGGTCCACAGCTACGAACATTGTTCGTCGTAGCGTGCACCAATGGTTGAACCCAAACGGCTCTGATGAATGCCAATTGTTGTCAAGATGGAAGGTGGGCAACCCAGCGAGTCGCCAGGAAGCACAGATGCAATACGACTCACTCAGAAAGTACATCGAACATTGCGCGGCTGGTGACTCAACTGCATTCATGGCATTTGGCACAATGGATGTAGACATAGCACATCTTTCTACTGACACCAATGTCTTCAATAGCTATCGTGCTTGGTTGATATCAGTTATCAACTTGAGCCCGAACCAAGATCGCTACTTTTGTGCATGCCTTTCTTCCATCGCAGGGAGTTACCTGCACTACAGAGGATACTTCCCAACCATGTGCTACCTTTCTGTCTTGGACTATATTCGCAAATGCGGGAGATGTGGTAATACACAAGGCGATGACGCGGAATTCTCTAAGGATAGTCTATACGCATGGCAGCACGGCCAAGATCCGAGCCACCTGATACCGTTGGACTCTCTCGGTCTCGGGTTCCTGCTAACAAAAGGCGTGAAAACACCTTCTGCTACTTCCTCGTCAGGTTTCCTTTCTTCGTTCACCGGCAGCCCGAACCCATTCACCAAAGAGACCGAGCTGACGTACGTGCTCAACCGCATGACCTACGTGACCGTCGCGATCTACGACGAACTGGGCCGGATGGTCTGGGGAGACGGCAAGGGCCGCTCGCTTGATGCGGGGACACATACGATCGATATTGATGGAGCCAGCTTACCGAGCGGGACACTCTACGCCCGCATCTCGACCGGTTTCGGTGAGGTCAAGACAGTGAAGCTCGTACACCAAGAGTAACCCGTAGGGGCACACGGCAGTGTGCCCTCTATCGCAAGCGGTGCGGCTTCGGAATAGCTGCACCGTTTTGTTTGGTGGCGGGCGAAACAGCGGGCGAGGCATGCCTCGCCCCTACGGGTGGACGGGCTGTTATGGCTGCTCGGGATTTTCGTAACTTTGCGCTTGTGAGATCACTACTCGAATCCTACATTCGCGACGTGCCGGACTTTCCGAGCCCGGGCATTCTGTTCAAGGATATTACCCCGCTTGTCGAAGATCCGCTGGCATTCCGATTGGCGATCGACTCGTTCGTTGCGCTCCTCGGCGACCGCTCGTTCGATAAGATCGTCGGGATCGAATCCCGCGGATTCCTATTCGGTGCGCCCCTTGCCGACCGCCTCGGTGCAGGCTTCGTGATGGCCCGTAAGCGTGGCAAACTCCCTGGCAAGACGATCTCCGTTACCTATGAACTCGAATACGGCGCAAACACGATCGAGATGCATCACGACTCGATCAAAGAAGGCGATAGCATTCTCGTGATTGATGACGTCCTTGCGACGGGCGGCACGGCAGGCGCTGTGTGCCAACTCGTCGAACAGCTCGGGGGAAAGGTCAGCTCGCTCGCATTCCTCATCGAGCTTGCTTTTCTCGAAGGCCGCAACACATTGGACGGGCGAGAAGTCCTGCGATTGATAGAATACTAATGTTTGGTGTTTCGTGATCGGTGGTTGGCGTGACCAACCGCGACAGACGATCACAATTCATGCGCGATGGCAAACCTCCGCCGCAAAGTAGCCCAGAGTATCGACGGACTCTTCTTCGTCGACGATACGTGTATTGATTGCGACACCTGCCGCGAGCTTGCACCAATGGTCTTCGGGGATGCACCGGGTTCGTCAGCAGTATTGCATCAGCCCGTTACTTCCGACGATATTCTTGCCGCATCGCGTGCGCTCGTCGCTTGTCCGGTAGGGTCAATCGGCACGACAGAGAAGATTGACCTTGCGTCTGCCTTTGCGACGCTTCCATTGGAGATCGAGCCGAATGTGTATTATAACGGATTCGCATCACCCGATTCGTTCGGCGCTTCGAGTTACTTCATTCGCCATCCCGACGGCAACTGGCTTGTGGACTCGCCGAAGTATCAGCAGCATTTAGTGAAGCGATTCGACGAGTGGGGAGGTATCGCCTATGTGTTTCTTTCGCATCAGGACGATGTCGCCGATGCCGATCGCTACGCATCGCACTTTGGTGCGAAACGCATCATCCATCGTGCTGAGCTTCGTGCACAGCCAGAGGCTGAACTCGTGCTCGACGGCGAGGAGCCGGTTGCGTTCGGCAATGACTTCCTTGTGATCCCGACGCCGGGGCATACGCGCGGGCATTGTGTACTTCTATACAATGGCATTCTCTTTAGTGGCGATCACCTGTGGTGGAGCCGTCGCCGCGGCTCGCTCAATGCCGGCCGGAGTGTCTGCTGGTATTCCTGGAGCGAACAACGGCGATCGATGCAGAAGCTCCTCAGATACGATATTCGTGCTGTTCTCCCCGGTCACGGCGAACGAGTAATCATGGGACCCGAGGAGATCAACGTGCAGCTACAACAACTCATCGATCGAATGTAATGGCCCCGGTCCGTGCGGGGTAAGAAACGAGCAAAAATGCGAATGGGGTGTGCCCTGAGAGGCTAACGTTTTTGCTTGTAATAAGATGTGGTCGGTCGGTCGAAGGCTCTCGCCACATTGGCTGCCAGAACGCGCCCCCTGCTACGAACCAGCCATATTATTCCATCGTTACCTTACAACTATTTTACGGACTCAAATTCACGTATATCGGAGCTATGACTTATAAGCACTATCCCACCCGCCCTGGGACGCTGACGGAAGAATTTGTCAAACAGGAATACCAAAAGATCGTCGAGAAGATAGCGGCTGCCGAAGCCGCTGCCACATCGGACGGATGGCTCGAACTCTACGCAGAGTGGAATGCACTGCATTCACTCGTCAATAGCGAGACAAGCCGTATCTCCCATGCCGCAAATAAGGACAAGAGTGATGCAGAACTCGAAGCCCGCGAGACATACCAGCGCGAGCATGTCCAACCTGTCGCCGATGCCGCGAACGAGAAACTCGTGTACGCGCTGCTCGCCTCGAAGTATAAACAGGCGATTGCCGAACGCTACGGCGAGCATCTGCTCCGTGTGCTCGAAGTCATGCGCGAGCCGATCGCGAACGTGAATATCGATTTGCGTGTGAAGGTCGGCGACCTCGAGTCGAAATACGATAAGATCGTTGCCGGCGGCGAAGTAGTCGTCAATGGCCAAACGCTGACACTGCCGAAGGCGGGTGCGCTACAGTCGTCGGAAGATGGCGAGACTCGCAAAGCGGCATTCGTCGCCGTTCGTTCATGGTTCCTCGATCATCGCAGCGAGATCGCTGCCATCTACGATCAGATGGTGCATTTGCGCGACGAGATGGGCCGCAATCTCGGCCACAAGAATTTTATTCCGCTTGGCTACGAGTGTATGGGGCGCGTGGATTACGGCGTCGAAGAAGCCCGGAAATTCCGCGAGAACATTCGCAAGTATGTGGTGCCGCTGCAGACGAAGTTATACGCCGAACGTGCAAAGCGACTTGGTGTTGCGGCGCTCAAGCCCTGGGATGTCGGTTACGACCCCGCGTTCACGCTTCCGACCGGAATTGCGCCGGTCGAGTCGCAGATCGAAAAGGCCCAGAACATTTTCGATAAACTTTCGCCGATTCTTGGCAATCACTTCCGCCGCATGCGGCAGGAAGGCCTCATTGATCTGGAGAATCGTAAGGGCAAACGCGCAGGTGCGTATTGTACGTCGTTCCCGGACGAGGGTCGTGTTGCGATCCTCTGCAATTCCGTCGGCGATAGCCAGGACGTCGGAACATTGACCCACGAAATGGGTCACGCATTCCAGGGCTGGGAATCGCAGTCGATCGAATCGGTCGATCTGCAGTGGCCGACCTCGGATGCATGCGAGGTCCATTCGATGGGGATGGAGTACCTCTCGATGCGCCACATGAACGAGTTCTTCGACGAGCAACTCACCGAGAAATTCCGTCGTAACCGTTGGCGCGACGGCGTCGAGATCATCTGTTACATTGCGATCGTCGACGAATTCCAGCATTGGGTCTATGAAAACCCGAATGCCTCGGCAGACGAGCGCGATACGGCATGGAATCGGATCTGGGATATCTATAAGCCGGGCGTGGATTGGACCGGCGCCGAGCAATATAAAGCAGCGCGTTGGTATGCACAGGGCCACATCTTCGGTTCGCCCTTTTATTACATCGACTATGCGGTGGCTGAAACCGGAGCCATGCAGCTTGCCCTCATGGACGCGAAGGACCACGATTCGACGATCGAAGCGTACCTCAAGCTCTGCCGTATTGGCGGGACGATGAGCGTGCTCGATATTTTCAAGTCGGTCGGAATGCGTTCGCCGTTCGATGAATCGTTGATGAAGGACCTAATGGACCACGCATCGAAGGTGCTCGAACCATCGGCGGTGGCCGTGGCGGCCTAAGGCGCAGGCGGAATTCTTTTCCACAATTCGTGTTTTCAACTGCCCTAATTTTAAGGAAAAACGATGTTTACAGTATTCGTACTTTTGATCCTGGTGATCGGCCTTTTGATGTCGGCCCTTATTCTGGCGCAGTCGCCGAAGGGTGACGGCCTTTCCGGTGCACTTGGCGCTCCGGGGGGCGTCGGCACAATGTTCGGCGTTCGCCGAGCTGCCGATTTCCTCGTGAAGGCGACGATCGCTCTTGCAGCGATTTTCATCGTGTTCTGCATCGCGGCCAACCGCCTCTTCCTGCCGACTGGCATCGAAGGTGCGGCATCGAACCCGTTGCGCGAAGGACAGGCTCCGGCGGCCCCGATCCAGTCGATGCCGACTCAGCAAGCCCCAACCCAGGCACCGGCTCCGCAGACGCCGGCGAAGTAGATTTCTCACGAATCCGTCAGAACGGATCGTTAGTCAAACGGCAGACCCATCTCGGGTCTGCCGTTTTTCATTTATGAAAACGGTCTGTCGAGTTGTGCTGTTAGAATATCGGAAGCAAGCGCACATTCTCACCGCGCTGCCCGGAGAAATTCTATGCGTACTATTCTGTACTCGTTGGTTTGTATCGTGATGGTTGTTACCGCTTCCGAAGCGAAGCGGCTCAAAGCATATTCCTTTCCGAAGGAGATCGCTGCCGGACAACTCGGGGTGATCATCTTCGAGAACCCGAACTTCGACCAAGTTATCGCACGCACCAAATGCGATGCCGAAAAGCTCAATAGCTGGGTCAAACAGGATGTGCCGATCCTTCGAATCGAACAAAAGGGAAAGCAGATCTATACGTCGCTCGGCTCATATCAGTCGATGGGCGACTCATGCATTGCCACGTTCATGGCACCCGTCGCTCTTGAAGCAGGCGATGCGACGTTGTATATTCTCAACGATCACGACGTGAGCATCCCGTATAAGTTTACAATTGCTCCGAAAATGACCTGCAAACTGAGCCGGATTACCGATGCGGCGCTGAAGCCGTTGCAGAAGTTCACGGTAGTCGGCGAAGGTATTCTCCCCTCGCAACAGCTCGATACGAAGGTGCCGATCAAAGCGCTCGATATGAATATTGGGTACAGCAAGTTAGCGCCGGCCGATCAATACAAGGAGCTCAACAAACGCATGGCGATCGATTGGGCACAGATCCCGACCGGCGACTTCCTCGCCGTCGATCAGGGCGATAAGCACTGGGATATCTTTGTCGAATCGTGCGGCATTGCAAAAGACGGGGTGACGCTTGATTTCATTTGTCCGCCCGACCTCACAACAGGCGAAGCGACGCTCACACTCACGACGCGCTACAACAATGCCGAAGCTGCCAAGAGCGCACCGTTGAAGGTGAATGTGCAGTAACGCCGATGCGCGTTGAGCTCACTCGTCATTCGGTGTGGGCGCTGGCATCGTTTCATTCGCATTCCATTTATTCAAGACATCCTCGTAGATGCTGCGGATGCTGAGGTCTTGATCCATTTCGATACTTAGCGCAAGCGCGAAGTCTGTCGGTTTGTCTTTCTCTTCACGGATCAGGTTGTACGTACAGTCGAACTTGATCTCGTAGGTACCTCGGGCGGTGCGCGCGATGTGCAGCGACGACCAATCGGGCGTGATCGAGCCCGAGATGATCTTCGACTTTTTCCAATCGCGTTCGAGCGCGTCGACGGCCTCCTCACGTCGTATGTTGAACTTTGTATAGAATCGGTCCAGCGTCGGATCCAGATATTGGACCATATCGGCATAGTGTTGCGTGAAGTACGCCTTGAAGTACAGATCCAGCCGGTGACGGACCTGTGCCGGTCCGATCATCGGTACAGGCTCTTGCGCGCCGACGGGGACTTCCGTGAAACGCTCGTAGGGAATTTGATTGATATTGACGGCAAAGTTCAAATTGCCTTCACCCATGCCGCCGCTCGTGACACCGATGACTTCCCCGGTGCGGTTGAAGAGCGCACCGCCGCTGCTGCCGAATGTAATTGCTGTCGTGGTCTGGATGATTCGGCCGCCAAGACGGATGCCAGAGACAATACCGGTGGAGAGTGTTTGCGTAAACCCTTCGGGGTTGCCGACGGCGAAACAGTCTTCGCCAATCTCAGGAGCGATATGGGTGCGGTGAACGTATGGAAATTTCCTGCCGCCGCTTGCAACACGAAAGACGACGTAGTCTTTATCCTCATCGTAATCGAGGATCTGTGCGATTGGCAGTTTTGTGCTGTCGTCGAGCACTGCAACGGCATCGGCTGCTTCCTTGAACACATGATAGTTGCTGATAGCAATGCCGGTACTGTCGACAAAGAAACCGGAGCCTTGCGCCGTATCCTGTTCGTCATAGGTATAGATCAAGAATACCGATGGCTTGAGCGACTTATACATTTCCTTCAGCGGCAAGACGTCGCGCGCGTCTTGTTGTGCCGCAACACTGTGCAAATGCATCAAACTATCTTTCAGCAATCTGATCGAATCTCGGAGCGAATGTGCCTCGGCAGTTGCACCGGTATGTTTCTTACAGGATGTAAGTGCGAATGAAAGAACGAATGACAATACAATGGCTGCCACGCTATGGAAGAAGCGAAGCCGAATGATGTTCATGACGATGATGTATGTGCAGTAAATGCCAAAGGCAAATATACACCACAAGTGTCTTTCGCGGTTGAGGAGGTGTTTGCCCGGTAGCGGCTCAGTTCAGGCTTGGATAGATGTTCTTCGTTAGATCATCATTCTGAGCGAAGCGAATGTGCTCAGAATTACAATCTCTGACGCCGGTTCACACTGATTCATTACAGCTCGCCTACTCTCGAACAAGAGTCGACGTGCCGATATGTTTGCCTTCGGTATCGAGGAGTTCTACGCGGTAGGTCCCGTATGGCAGCGATGCGCAGGAATACCTGTCCGATGCCGGGTACTGCGCGACGACACGACCAAGTACATCGTAGAGACGGATTGAAGCATACGGGGCAGTAGTATTGATGCTCCACGCCGATGTTGCCGGGTTCGGCATGAGAACTGGTGCCGAGAGTGACGTCTCGGTGGTCGGACGGACGCCGGCTTGGTCGGTTGCTATATAGACGAGCCGGATCTTGAATGTATCCTCAGGCACATATTCGTTATGGAGGTGAACGAATACTCTGCCGGTACCGACGGAGTCACCCATGTACACATAGATTCGCAAATGCTCTTCGGAATGTGCTTCCACACGCAGGACCGTCGTATCCACATTGGGGCTCAAACACACATTGGTGCATAGCGCAGATTTCCAATCACCAGGCATCTTCGAGCCGTTATGGCGATCGATCCGGATCAGGGCAGGTACATCGGTTTCGTTGATCAAGCGTGCCTCTGCAGACACCGTAGAGCCCGGCGTCGCATAGATCGTATCGTTAGTCACCAATTCGACGTGGATGCGACCGGTATCGGCTTGCGCCTGTGTCGTATCGATGTTCAGTAGCTCATCGAGGTCGGAATAGACGTTGCTTCCATTCAGGTTGAACCATGGTTCTTTGTAACGCACCATTCCGTTCTGGTCGATCAGATACGCATTGTTCGGAGCAGGGCCGAACGCTTCAAGGTACTGATTGCATGGCGCATCCAGCAAGATCGGTGCGTTGATCGTAAGCTTCTCTTGCATGGTCCGCAGCATCGCCTTGCGTTGACCGTAGGTCTTTGGTTGAGTGAACTGAATGCCTTCCATTACATTGAGCTCGTCGGAGTATGCATCTCCGTCGCCATACGGACTCTTATCGACAACCGGATGTGCTTCGACGGTATAGATTATATACGTGCTCACATGGTCGCCGTACCGTTTGACGATGTCGTTGATCGTTGCAACATTATACCGGAATACTGGGCAGGTATAGCTGCCGGCGACGAGTAATACGGGTTTGCCAAGCGCGAGGATCGTGCCGAGAGTGGTCGAGTCTCCATTCTCGTCATAAAGAGTGAAGTCGAACGCCTGATCGCCGGCATGAAGACCAGTCGAATTGAAATCTGTGCTATACGGACCCGGCGTGCAGATCGCGTCGTCGTCATGCGGCGCACTCAAAATCCCGATCGTCGGTCGCAGAAAGGGCTGTGCTGTAGCCGAAACCCAACCGGCACAGATAACAATTACTGCAATAATATACGGACGTAAACGCATACGTGGCCTTTTGCAAAAAGGGTGTATTTGTCCGTGGGGTGGACGTGTTCGTCTTGGGGAAGTCTACTCGTGGTGGGACACGGTAGGGAATTCTTCGGGGAATAGCGATGGTGAGAATTCTGTGGCTGAACATGCAAAGAATGTGCCACCATAGCGCGTTACAACAGACAAAGTGCTCTTTCTGAGGAAATTTCGATGATTCTGTGTCTCTAATTCTATATCAACTAATGAGAAAGCCGCTACGAACCCCGCCCAAAAATAATCTGTTTATATCAATGTTCTATTTTTGTATCCCTGTAGCGCTGTATTCTCCAGACAACGCACCCTCAATTTTTTCACTGCTATTCGTATTATAATATGGCCACTATCGGATTGCTTTTCGGTATGGAGGAGACCTTCCCTCCGGCGTTATGCGAGAAGATTAACGAACTCGGGGCGAAGGACGGTATCACAGCCGAGTTCTGCTCGATCGACATCTGGAACGCCGACGAACCCAAGCATTACGATGTGGTGCTCGACCGCATCTCGCAGGACGTGCCATTCTATCGTGCTGTACTCAAGAATATGATGCTCAGCGGTACGAAGGTCGTCAACAACCCGTTCTGGATGAACGCCGACGAAAAATTCTTTTCGTACGCGATCTGTGCGAAAGCGGGTGTGCATGTACCGAAGACGGTGCTCGTGCCGAGTAAGAATATCCCGCCCGACACGACGGCAAAATCGTTTCGCAATCTGCGCTTCCCGCTCTCATGGGAAGAGATGTTTCAGCACGTCGGTTTTCCGGCGTATTTCAAACCGCATGCAGGGGGCGGCTGGAAAAGTGTGTACAAGGTAACCAACCCTGAAGAATTCTTCCAGGCGTATGACGAGACCGATCAACTCGTAATGACGCTCCAGGAATCCATCGAGTTCGACGAGTATTATCGGTGCTACTGCCTCGGAAAGAAGTATATCCATATTATGCCCTACGAGCCCCGCAACCCTCACCATTTGCGCTATGCGGCAGCGTTTGCGCCCTCGAAACAGCTAACGGCCGAAATGGAGGCTGCGTGCATCACGATATGCGAAACGCTTGGGTATGATTTCAACACCGTCGAATTTGCGGTCAAGGACGGAATCCCGTACGCGATCGACTTCACGAATCCAGCGCCCGATGCCGAGCGGACGTCGGTAGGGGAAGAAAATTTCCAATGGATCCTTGAGCATTCGGCCAAATGGTTGATCGAGGAAGCGGTGCGACTGACAAAGTCGCGCAAAAAGGCTACTCCGAAAAAAGGGCAAACCTGGCGCGAAATGATCTTGTCATAAGCCGATCGAATCGCACGACTGATATACAAAAGCGGCCACAGCGCCGCTTTTGTCCGTTTTGGGAGAAACCTTTTTATTAAACAACCGTTTAAGTTTTCCAAACGATTGTTTAATTTGTGAAACGCGAAGCGATCATCGACGCAGCGGAGCAGCTCTTTGCCGAAAAGGGCTACGACGGAACGTCGTTGCGCGAGCTTTCGGCACGGGCCGGGATCAACGTGGCGATGGTCTCGTACTACTTCGGGTCAAAGGAAGAGCTCTTTAAGACCATTATCGAATTGCGCAGCGCACAAGCGCGCGCATTTCTCGAATCGCTCAACCGAAACGAATCGATCGACCCGATGACAAGACTCGAACTCTACGTCGATCATTATCTCGAACAACGGATCACGAATCGCAATTTTTATCGGATCGTGCATCGCGAGCTTTCGCTCGATCAACGTTCGACCATGCAGGAGTTTCTGACGAAGGCGCTCTGGAAGCTTCGTTCAGAATTACAGCGGATCCTGCTCGATGGACAGCGCCAAGGGGTGTTTGCCGATGTCGACGTCGATCTCACGATCGCAACGCTGATCGGCCTGGTAAACCTTGTGATGAATAAGGACCAGTTCGCCAACAAGCTGTTCAATGGCGACCCGACCTCGCGCACACGCAAGAAAACGCAGGAGCGCATCGCGAACCATATCAAACGCATGCTTCGCTCCATGCTGCTTATGCCGACTGCTTCGGCGACACCAACAACGAGCGTACCAGAACAGACTATACGATACACGAAGTAGCAGAACCGATACGTATGGAACAAACCACCACGCCGGCACCGGCGAATACGAAGAAGAAACTGATTTTACCCATCATTCTCGGACTCGTGATCGCCGGAGGGGCGGCATTCGGGATTAAAGAGTATCTGTACTATTCGCACAATGCAGATACCGACGACGCGCACGTGGATGCGGATATCTCGCCCGTGATCGCTCGCGTTGCGGGATATGTCACGTCGGTGCGATTCTCCGATAACCAGCATGTCACGGCGGGCGATACACTTGTAACGATTGACGGTCGCGAACTGGCAGTTCGCAACGATCAGGCAATGGGTGCTCTTGCATCGGCGGAGGCCGCTGTTACCACAAGCCAGGCCGGTGTGGCATCGGCAGAGGCATCGTTGGATGTGGCTCGTGCAGCGATCGCCGCGGCGAAAGCCCGGGTGATGAAAGCCGAGAACGACCTCAAGCGCATCCAAGCGCTGCGTACCTCCGGTGCGTCTACGCAACAGCAAATCGACGACCTGATGGCCGAACGTGGCTCTGCGAGTGCGCAACTTCAGGGGGCACAGGCGCAACTTGTCGTCTTGCAACGGCAACTCGAAACTGCGAAAGATCAAGTCGTCGCCACAACGACCGCACTTGCGGTCAAGAAGGCGGATGTCGAGTTTGCGCGCTTGCAGACATCCTACACCGCGCTGATTGCGCCGGCGAGTGGGGTCGTCAATAAGCGCACGGTTCAACCCGGCCAGCTTATCCAAGCCGGACAAACGGTCGTATCCGTCATCAGCGATTCGACCGTCTACGTCACGGCAAATTTTAAAGAGACACAGCTTGAGCGCATGAAGGTCGGCCTGCCGGTCGATATCGATGTCGATGCGTATCCTGACCATGTGTTTCACGGTACGATCGCAAGCTTTTCGCCCGGCACGGGATCCGCATTTTCACTCCTTCCCGCGGATAATGCGTCGGGTAACTTCGTCAAGGTCGTGCAGCGTGTGCCGGTAAAGATCGCGATCACTCACTCCGAAGGAGGGCACATGCTCAAACCGGGAATGAACGTCAAAGCGGTAGTTCACCTCGATTAACGATCGAGAGGAGTCCTGATCATGGCCGAACACGGCGCACGAAAATATATTATTACAGCGACGGTCATCACGGCCTCGCTCTTGGAGCTGATCGACACGACGATCGTCAACGTGTCGCTGCCGCAGATTATGGGAAATCTGGGGGCGACATTCGAAGACATCGGCTGGGTGGTGACGGGCTATGCGGTCGCCAATGTGATCGTTCTGCCGATGTCCGGCTGGCTTGGCCGCCGGTTCGGCCGCAAGAACTACTTTCTTGCGTCGATCATCATCTTCACGCTTGCCTCGTTCATGTGTGGTAATGCACATTCGCTTTCGGAACTGGTGGTCTTCCGCATTATCCAAGGGTTGGCAGGCGGCGGATTGCTCTCGACGAGTCAGGCAATTCTGCTCGAGACCTGGCCCCGCGAGCAGATGGGCATGGCACAGGCGCTCTTCGGGATCGGTGCGGTTGTGGGGCCAACACTCGGTCCGACGGTCGGTGGATACATCACCGATCATTTCAACTGGCCGTGGATCTTCTATGTGAACATTCCTGTCGGATTGGTCGCAGCAATGTCCACGCTGACATTCATTCGAAAGGATGATGTGGCGCGCGAGGAAACGCCCGTCGATTGGGCCGGCATCGGCCTGCTTGCTGCATCGATCGGCTGTTTGCAGTTCGTTCTCGAAAAGGGACAGAGCGAAAGTTGGTTCGAGACCCCGTACATTGCGGTGCTCACGTTCCTGTGTCTGATCTTCGGTGTGCTCTTCATTTGGCGTGAGCTCTCGACCGATCACCCCGTTGTGAATTTTAGTATTCTGAAGTACCGAAGTTTTCGGCTCGGGATGCTTACTACGCTGGTGCTCGGCTTTGCGCTCTATTCGTCCGCCTTCGTGCAACCCGTGTTCTGTCAAAATCTGCTTGGCTTCACGGCACAACAGACGGGTATGATGCTCATTCCCGGAGGATTAGCGACGATCCTGATGATGCCGGTGACCGGGACCTTACTGCGAAAGCGATTCCCAGCGCAAGTGCTGTCATCGCTCGGCATGATTATGTTTTTCATCTTCACGCAGATGCTCTCGCATCTGACGCTCGCGGCGGGGATGGGTGATTTCTTCTGGCCTCTGGTCATTCGCGGCATCGGCATGAGCATCCTCTTCGTCCCGATCACGACGCTCGCGCTTCAAGATGTACCGAAGCCGATGCTCGGCCAGGCAACGGGACTCAATAATATGATGCGACAGCTTGGCGGGTCATTCGGTATTGCAGTGATGACCACACTTGTCGCATCGCGGTATGCATTCCACCGGTCGAATCTGCTCGATCATATTTCGATATCTTCGCCTCAGACCACCGACCGGTTAAACATGATCACCCATGGGCTCATATCGAAAGGATATACGCTCAGCGCAGCGAAACAGATCGCGTTGCAATCGATCAACGGGAGTGTGATCAAGCAAACATATCTACTGACCTATAGCGATGCGTTTTGGATCGCGGGTGTGTTCTGCCTCGTTGCACTGCCGCTGTTGTTGTTGCAGCGATTCAAACGCGGGGATGTCGTGCTGGCCGATGCCCATTAATTCTGCCGGCCGATTCCGAATCTTCGGGGCCGTTCCGTCGTAATTTAGGGCTTCAATCAGCACGCGCTATGCCCAAAGCCCCAGCTCTGACGATCGGGATCGAAGAGGAATTTCAACTCATCGATCCGGTGACCCGGGACCTCAAATCGCATATCCTTCAGATCCTCGAAGGGAATAAGACGGTGCTTGCCGAACGTGTCAAGCCCGAGATCCACCAGTCCGTCGCCGAAGTCGGTACCGGTGTTTGTAAGACAGTGGAAGAAGCCGGCCGTGAGGTAAAGGCGCTTCGCCGATTCCTCGACGAGCTCGCGCAAAAGCAGGGCCTTCGTATTGCCGCTGCAGGCACGCATCCGTTTGCCGATTGGCGCGACCAACAGATCTTTCCGAATGCGCACTACGACCGCCTCATCGAGGAGATGCAGCTGATCGCACGTGCGAATCTCATCTTCGGGTTGCATGTACATATCGGGATCGAGGACCGAGATCTGCAGATACAGATCATGAACGAGTATCGGTACTTTCTGCCGCATTTGCTTGCGCTCAGTACCAACTCGCCGTTCTGGCTAGGCGCGAACACCGGGCTCAAAAGCTTCCGCACAAAAGTATTCGATCGATACCCGCGCACGAACATCCCCGATTCGTATACCGACTGGAGCGAATTCGATAACTTTGTCAAACTACTGATAAAGACAGGTTGTATCGATACGGCCAAAAAGATATGGTGGGATATCCGTCCGCATCCGATCTATCCGACGCTCGAAGTACGTGTCTGCGACATTCCGTTACGTGCCGAGGAGTCGGTGACGCTTGCGGCAGTCATGCAGGCCATCGCGGCAAAACTTTATAAACTTCGTTCGAAGAATCTCGGCTTTCGCCAATATCGCCGGGCATTGGTCATGGAGAATAAGTGGCGTGCATCTCGGTATGGCATCCATGGAAAACTCGTGGATTTTGGGAAGGAAGCCGAGCGAGACGAGGTCGATCTCATTCAAGAACTGCTTGAATTTGTTGACGATGTTGTCGACGATTTGGGCTCGCGCACACAGATCGAGACAGGCGTGGCCTGGATACTGGCCAACGGCAGCGGCGCCGACCGGCAGCTCGACGTCTGGGAAAAGACGCGAGACATCCGAAAAGTCGTTGACTTTATTTGCGACGAGACTGTTATAGGGCTCGATTAGGAGCATAGCATTTGTTCAAGACCCTCGTTCTTTTCGCCGCGATCGTGTTTGCCGCGTCTGTCAGCGCACAGACGCAGACGATTCCTCCTGCCGCATCCAAAAAACACCTGCCGACCGATACCGTCGGCGTCGTGAACGGCACGCTCATTACGCTCCGCGATTTTCGTGGCGAGCTCAAACGGACCATGAAAGACCATATGTCCGAGATCCCGAACGGCAAAGTATCGGACTCGCTCTATACGAAGTTTGTGAACCTGACGTGGGAGAAAATGATTGGCGACATTCTCATCGAACAGGAGATCAAGAAGCTGAAACTCGAACTTTCGGATGGCGAGACGATCAAACGTATGATTGCCCATCCCCCTGAGCTGCTCAAACAGAGCTTCACCGATTCGACCGGTAAGTATTTTCCGCAGGAGCTCAGTAAATTTCTAAACTCGAAGGCTGCCGATTCATTGCGTGATCAGGTCGTGCATTATTACCGGCTGCAGTTCCAGTACGACGGTTTGGTGCGTACACTTGCACCAAAGGCAACGACCGATGTCGAACGCAAGCAAGCGATCGACGCTTGGATCGCCAAGCGCGCAACACGGGCCGAGATCGACGACCGACGACCCGCATTCGGATTTTATTAACCGTACCCATGTCTACGTATACATCGTCGCAAGGCGACGAAGCACCAATTCCGCGGATCGAAACCGACGAGGTATTCGAGAACGACCCGGAGCGTGATAAGCACCTCGCGCGCCGACGCATCGCACGCGAACGTGTGATGCAGGCGATCTATGCGCACGTCATCAACGAACGCGATACCGACGAGATATTCTTCGAAATGGTCTCGAGCGATCCGTTGCTTGCCGAACAAGGGATCGAGTTTGCACGTCAACTCATGCGTGCGTACAACCAGCATAAGAACGAGCTCAACGAGATCATCTCGCGACATCTGGCGCACTGGGATGTCTCGCGTGTCGCACTTGTTGACCGAATCCTTATCCAGATCGGCATCCTCGAGTTCAAGTATTTTCCCGAAGTCCCGCCGAAGGCGACGATCAACGAACTCATCGAGATCGCAAAGGATTTTTCTACCGAAGAAAGCGGCAAGTTCATTAACGGTATCTTGCACGCGATCAAAGAAGACCTCACCAAGAGCGGCGACATGAAGAAGGAAGGTCGCGGCCTGCTCGAACAGAGTTTGTGATACGACCACCGTGGAGCTAAAGAAAAAGGTAAAGCGACCAAGCGACGAGTTCATGCCACAATATGTGGCAGGCCGCCGCGCTGCGCTCGAAATGCTCAAAGACGACGAGCGCCGCACGAAGATCGAGAAAGTGTACATCGCGCACGGTGTGCAAGGTCCGCAGATCGGCGAGATACTACACTTCCTCCGAGTGAACAAAGTCCCGTTCTCCGAACTCGATCGCCGCAAGTTCGGCGAGTTGGAGCGCAACGTCGCCAACGGTGTCGATTCGCAAGGCGTGCTCGTCCTGCTCGGCGGTGTGATCTATTGGGAGCTTGATGATCTCGTGACGGTCGAACAAGAGAAGGGCAGAGTCGTGCTCGTCGCGCTCGATGGTATTGAGGACCCGCATAACATCGGTGCCATCATCCGCTCGGCCGAAGCCCTCGGCGCGAACGGCGTGCTCATCCCGAAACGCGGCGCAGCGCTTTCGCCGGCCGTGTACAAGACGAGCGCTGGTGCCGCATTGCATTTGCCCATAGTCAAAGTCAATAATCTTGCCGAGACCATCACACTCCTCAAAGAAGATCATCACTTCCTCTGCCTCGGCCTCGCGGGCGACGGCGAGAAAGAGATCGGCCAGCTCGACACGAGCGGCAACGTCCTGCTCGTGATCGGCAACGAAGAAAAAGGCATGCACCGCCTCGTCAAAGAGCGCTGCGACGACGTCGTGAAGATCCCCCTGCGCGGCAAAACCGAATCCCTCAACGCCAGCGTCGCCTCGGCGCTCGCGGTGTATCAGGTGCTCTCAAAATCGGTGTAGAGACGCGCATATGCGCGTCTTAGGCCCCGGGAACGCACCTCCCAGCCAAGTGATTGTAGATAACATGAACGAGATCATTTTTCTGGTTGAGGAAGATGAAGTCGACGGCGGTCTGAATGCCCGCGCACTCGGTGAGGCGATCTTTACCTTTGGCAAGGACAAAGTCGAACTTCTGAAGAATATTCGCGAAGCAGTGGATGTCCACTTTGACGAAGGGACGGCTCCGAAGATCATCAGGCTTCATTACGTTCACGAAGAGGTCTATGAGTCCTAAGACTCCGCGAGGCGTCTCCGGCAAAGCACTGATCAAAGGCCTTGCCCTCCTCGGTTACCAACCGGTACGACAGCGTGGCAGCCATGCACGGTTGCGAACGGAGCAAAGCGGAGAGCATTTCGTGACTATCCCGATCCATGACTCAATACCAGTCGGCACCCTCAATTCGATCCTTCGGGAAGTAGCCGATCATTTTCAGATCTCAAAGGAAGAACTGCTGCAACGGTTGTTTCCGGTGTGAGGGGATTGATTGATCTCCGTCCGTGCATCGCATATTGAGAATCAGCGCTGCGACGACGTCGTGAAGATCCCCCTGCGCGGCAAGACCGAATCCCTCAACGCCAGCGTCGCCTCGGCGTTAGCGGTGTATCAGGTGCTCTCGAAGACGGTGTAGAGACGCGCCATGGCGCGTCACAGAAACGAGGGCGGGGAGCTGAAGGGTAAGTCAACTAATCGAGCCGACGATACTGCTGCCTCAGTCGACCGCTCCATTAACCCCTCGACTACCGAATACCGCAGTTTGGCCCACGAAGGGCAACACTATGCCTATCGGACAAGGAAACACTTTTCGAAAGCCACAGAACCAGAATTATCGCATCTTACGATGTAAGTGCCGGTCACAAAAGAGGCATTCTCTGCAATCCTGAATTTGTGCAACCCTGACGCTAGGAAGCCAGAATAGATGTCCCTGACTTTTCTACCGAGCATATCATAGACGGCAATACTCGTTGGACCCGAAACCTCGGTCAACACGCACAGGTCTGGCGAGGCGGGTGGCATGCTACAAAAGAAATACATCTTGGCACCGTGTTCTTGCACACTACCCCCTGCCGCTTGCGCGTCTGGTGTTGTAGCAAACACCTTCCTTTTCCACAGACTTTGACGCTCCCACCCATTCTTATAGAGGGTTTGAACCGGTGTATCGATTGAAACGAGATAGACTTCTCCCATGATAGGATCGAGGTAGGTGAACCCAATTCTCCCCCTCGCCGGTCGCTGCCAAAGCAATTGGAAGTGTTGCCAGTCATTCGTATAATAGGCGGAGGAACTGTCGAAATAAATCGAGTCATTGCGCATATCATAGAAGACTTCCAGAGCTGTGAAGAAACACTGCAGCGGGTCGGAAGGTAGGATGTGCTCAGCCTTCGCACCGATCACATAGCCGTTGGGATAGGTCACGGGCGTGTCTAGGGGGTATTTACCCGGCATAATCCTCTCGAGCAGCCGGTCTGTGTGTTGGTTACCATTAGTGTCGGTGGTAACATATTCCGTGGCGACATTGAATGCGATGCTGCGCGAATTGAGAAATCCGCCCCACTGAAATTGCTCCCCCTTCTGGAATACACCAGTCATATCACCGACATAGTCAACTCTCTTAAAGGACGCCCCGTGATCCCTCGATACATAGTACTCCGTCGTCGTGTCCGGTGGATCAAAATGTGGTTTGACTATGCCCACAGACCGAAAGTACCAGCTATTTGAATCACGGTAATCGAAGAAAATGTCATAGTGTAGGTCTGCTGCTCTTGCATAATTGGAGGGTAACGGAATATTGAGCCTACTCCAAGAATTGCCGCCGTCTTGTGTCACGTAGATTCGTTCATTCGAGTACGTTGCACCTGCGACATCATTGTCCATAGAGTACTTGACGAACCAATCAGTGTAGGGATAGTGTGGATCTGTCAGTATGTACGGCTGAGTCCGGTCTGCGAATGTATGGTTGACGAGTTGCGGCAGATCGGGAATGAAATCGTTAAGCCGAGCCCGATCCGCCCACGTCAATCCCCTGTCAGTGGAAACAACCAAGGTCTGAATCGAGTCATCAAATCCGACAGCCAGCAAAATTCCGGTATTTGATAGAGGATATGCACCGATCGGGTTCAACTTGTGATGCGAGGGTGGAACAATATCTCGCCAATCCTTTCCGCCATTGACCGAGAGTTGAAATAGAAAGATGTTTGAATCAGCTCGGTGCAGTTGAACGACGATTGAGTCATGAAAGGCGGAAACGGATAGGGGCGTACTGGAAATCATACTTAGGTCCTTAACATACTCCCAACCTGGTGGAGGGACGTAGCCCAGACCAGAAGGCTGCGCCCGAATACTCTCGCTGACAATTGAAAGCGAGCAAAGCAGAAGGACCATTTTCATTGGCAAGCGCATTTGTAAGATGATTTTCAACCTACATGTAAGAAAAACTTCAACCCATCGAAAGGTTACAGGCAATATCAATAGTCAACTCTGGACGAGTACGCAGCGGGGTGCCCGCAATATTAAATCTCAAAAATAAGCACTTAGCCTATTGACAAAAGGGACATATTTTCGTATATTCGTGAGATGAAATATGTCCCGGCAGGCCATCGGCCCAGAGTGTTAAAACGTCCGCTTCGGCGGACGTTTTCGTTTGGGGTGGTTGAGGGAGAGTGCACAATTATGTTGTTTGATTTTAAGGGGTTAGGACCCCATAATTTCAAAATCGATGCGCTACAAAGATGTCATTGCGAGCCTGCCCCGAGGGGTGTTTTCGGGCTTCTGACGATGTACGCGGCGGGCGAAGCAATCTAAGAGGTGCCTATAGTCCGAAAGCTCTTAGATTGCCACGGACTGCGCGCGAGAAGTTTGGAAGGTTGAAGGGGTATTGCGGCGCAGTCCTCGCAATGACATTATTGGAGGGCGGTGCGGCTCCGCCGAAGAGTGCCATAGCGTCCCGGAGGGACCGCAGCATGGATGAGCCCATGAATTCATTCATGGGCGGCGGTCGGGGATGGTCTGCGGTTTCGGAAAGCGGCCTCGCTCGCTTCGCATCGCTGCGGGACGGACTAAGAGTCCGTCCTACTGGATTGGATCATTCTTCTGCGAGGATGAAATCCAGTCCGCGCTTTTCGAAATTGACGCGGATGAGTTTGACTCGGACGGCGTCGCCGATGTGGAAAGATTTTGTCGAGCGGACTTTCGCGCGGCGCTGGTGGGGGAGCATTTTGTTGAGCCCCTTTTGCGGGACGAGGGCGACTTGCGACTCGTCGAAGATATAGAAGCCCTTGAGCTCGCGGATATGCACGAGGCCTTCGGCACCGTTGGCGAGTCCGACGAAGAAGCCGTAGTGCTGAACGCCCGTGATCGTGCCGTCGAAGTCGTTGCCGACTTCGGAGCGCATGACGAAGAGTCCGGCGATCTTTGCGGAGTCGCGTTCGGCTTCGGTAGCGCGGCGCTCCATGGCGCTGGTATGATCGGCGATGTCGGGCAGGATCTGATAGTAGTGATGCTCGCGCTTCGCATCCATGCGAAGGATGTATTCGTGAAGCATCCGATGAATGATCAGATCGGGATAACGTCGGATCGGCGACGTGAAGTGCGTGTAGTGCATGAACGCCAGTCCGAAGTGGCCGACGTTATGCTCGGCATAAACGGCCTTCGCCATGGCCCGCAGCATCATGTTGTTGAGCAGATGCTCCTCGGGTTTGCCTTTGATGCTGTCGAGGAATTTCTGGATGGTCTTGGGCGTGATGTCCGACGGATCGAACGAGTAACCCATCGACTTTGCAAGTCGGGCGATCTCGCGGATCTTCTCGGTATCGGGGTCGGCGTGAATGCGGTAGAGGAATGGCTTCTCGTGGCCCTCGCGGGCCTTGAGGGCGATGTACTGCGCCACGGCACGGTTCGCGGCCAGCATGAATTCTTCGATCATGCGCATCGAACCGAGGCGCTCCTTCTTGTAGGCCTCGATCGGATTGCGTTCGTCGTCGAACTTGAAGCGGACCTCTTCGGTCTCGAAGTCGATGGAGCCGTCCTTGCGGCGCTGAGCGTACATCAGCTCGGAGAGTTCGCGCATCTGCTTCAGGAGCTTCGCGTACTTGCCCTTGCGGGTGGTGATGCGTTGCTCGGCCTCTTCATAGCTGAAGCGCATGACGCTTCGGATGACGGACTTCTGAAATTCGGCATGCTTGACTTTGCCGGTCAGGGGGTCGACGGTCATCAGGACGGAGAAGGTCAGTCGATCGACGCCCGGCTTGAGGGAGCACAGTTCATTGGAAAGCGCCTCGGGAAGCATCGGGATGACGCCGCCTGCAAGGTAGACGGACGTGCCGCGCTCCAAGGCTTCGCTATCGAGTGCAGTGCCTTCGCGGACGAAGTGGCTGACGTCGGCGATGTGCACGCCAAGGGTCAGGGTCCAGTCGTCGTTCTCCTCGAGGGAAACGGCGTCGTCGAAATCTTTGGCGTCTTCGGGGTCGATGGTGAAGATCGTTTTCTTTCGGAGGTCGAGACGGCCGACGAGATCATCCTTGCTGACAGTCTCGGCATGCTTCGCCACCTCCTGCATGACGTCCTTCGGAAATTCGCCCGGCAGTCCGGACTCGGCCGCGAGCCGCTCCATCATTTCCTGGAAGGTTGGCTCCTTGCGTTCGCGCGTGAATCGGGTGATACGTTCTGCGCCGGGAACGGGCTTCGGCGGAGCTTCTTTGATGGCTCTGCGAGTCTGACGTTCGACTTGATCGATCCCGCGTGTGATCTCGGCCCGGTGCTTCGGTGCGGGGATTTGGCGAGTCTCGACAATATCGATAATCGCGCCGGTCGGACGTTCGGTGCCACGATCGGTATGGATCTTAACCATGACACGGTCGCCGGTGCGGGCACCGCGAAGCTCGTTCTTATTGATGAAGATCTTAGAACCGACGCCGGAGTTCGGATCGGGTTTGACGATGCCATGACCGTTTCGCTCGATCTTCAGCACGCCGCTGGCTTTGGCTGGCAATGACAATGGAATCCCAAAGCGGCGTCTGCTGCCGCGAGAAATTATACCCTTCTGTTCGAGGATGCGAAGGGTCTCGCGAAGCTCCTGGTATGAATCGTCGTCCGAACGAACGCCGATCATCTTGGAGATCTCGTTGGTCTTAAAGAGCTCGCCGGCATGGCTCTTGAACAAGGCCATCAGCCTGTCTTCAAGGGAGCCGGATCGGTCGGTGTCGGTATACTTCCGGTGTTTCGTACGTGCCATCCGTGGGGTAAAACAGCAAACGGTTAATTCGAAAATACGACGGCAACGCTGGCTGTTGGTAAATCCAACAGTTTCTTAACTAACGAGTTCGATGCGCTCTTCGAGATCGGCAGCCGTGATCGAGCGGCGGGTCCGAACAAAGCAGATGCGGCTGCGCTCGGTGCCTTCATGGCGGATGAAGGGGATCCAGTCGCTCTCCTCGCCGACTCGCATCACGTGCTTGATGCGGTCGTTCGGCACGGCGACCTCGATGGCGTGGAAGCCATCCGGTTCGAATGTTGCCAAGAACTCATCGACAAGATCTTCGATCTTCTTGTTGAGAAAAAGGAAATGGATCTGCGCCCGTTCGTCTTTTACTGTGACCTGAGGCGCGAACGGCATACCGCTCGCCGAGACGAACGACGTAAAGGCTTCTTCGAGCGCTGCCGGAAGCACGACGTCGTGCTGGGTATGAACTTCGTAGATTTGAGGGCGTATCATAGGCACCTATACTACGTTTAAGAACATCGTTTGTTGCTTGGATAGCACCGAAAAACATACCGCTACCGAAAAGGAGTATCCGCTGCAGTGGATCAAAGGCGTCGGCCCGAAGCGAGCCGAAGCGCTGGCCGAAGCAGGGATCGAGTCGCTTGAAGAGCTCATTGAGTTCTTCCCGCGCCGTTACATCGATGCGCGAACGGTGATCCGACTTGCCGATGCGCCGGGCTATTTGTGGCAATCGGTAACGGTCCGTGGCACGGTGATGCGGGTGCAGAGCTTCAACTACCGCAAGCCGAACCGAACGCAGATCACCATCACCGACGATACGGGTGTTCTGCATTTTGTCTACTTCACCTTCGCCGATTGGATCGCGAAACAGTACAAGCCTGGTGACGAAGTCGTTGCGATCGGCTACATCGGCGTGTACCGAGGCGAGCCGCAGATCGTGCATCCCGAGTTCATCGAGAAAGTAAGCGAATCGGAAGAACTTGCGGCAGGCCGGATGCTGCCTGTGTATCCGAATCTGCAAGCCTTCAAGAAGGGGAAGATCTTCCAGCAGCATCTACGAAAGATGTTCGCGGAGGTCCTTGCCACACCGGACTTCAAGCGCTTGACCACCGAGGTACTGCCGGCCGAACTACTCGCAAAGTATCACCTGCCGGAGCGAACACACGCGATGCGTGAGATGCATGCACCCGATTCTCCGGAGCTGCTCGACGCAGCACGGATGCGGCTGATCTATGAAGAGCTGTTCTTCTTGCAACTTCGCTTTGCGGTCGAGCGAAGCAAGGCTGCAGCCATCGCCGCACGGGGTATCGTGTTCGATACGACTCCGCTGCAGCGCGTACTTAATGATTCAAAGAACACGAAGTCCCACGATTCGCTCATTGAGCGGGTGGTCGAGAAGCTGCCATTCAAGCTCACCGGAGCACAACGTCGCGTACTTGGTGAGATCGCAACGGATATGCAGAAGGCGGAGCGCCGCGTGGCAATGCACCGGCTGGTGCAGGGTGATGTCGGCAGCGGTAAGACGATCGTCGCGCTCTTGGCTATGCTCGTTGCCATCGAGAACGGTTATCAAAGTGCTCTCATGGCGCCGACGGAAGTCCTGGCCAAACAGCATTTTCAGTCGATTAGCACATTGTTTGCCGGTTCGAAGATCAATGTCTCGCTACTTGTCGGCGGGCAGTCGAAGAAGCAACGGTCGGAAGTACTTAGAGAACTCGCCGAAGGTTCGACGAACATCGTGATCGGTACGCATGCACTGCTCGAGGATACTGTAACGTTCGACAACCTCGGACTCATCGTCGCCGACGAACAGCACAAGTTCGGCGTCGCGCAGCGTAAGGCGCTGATGGAGAAGTATAAGGATGCTCCGCCGGATGTGCTGATCATGACCGCGACGCCGATCCCGAGAACGTTGGCGATGACATTGTATCAAGACCTTGACGTCAGTACTATCGACGAACTGCCGGCCGGCCGTAAGCAGATCATGACTCGCATCGTGATGCCGTCAGAGCAACGAAGCCTCTTCAAGCATATTCGCGAAGTGGTAGCACGCGGTGAGCAGGTGTACATCGTGTATCCCCAGCTTGAGAAAAGTGAGACACGAGATGTCAAAACGGCCGTGAAGGCGCACGAGGTCTTTCGCGATAAGCTCTTCCCGGATCTCGGAGTCGGTCTGATTCACGGCAAACTCAAGAGCGACGAGAAACAGGCCGTGATGGCAGACTTCCGCGAAAGGAAGCTCGATATACTAGTCGCGACGAGTGTCATCGAGGTCGGCATCGATGTTGCGAACGCGACACTGATGGTCATCGGCAACGCCGAACGGTTCGGGTTGGCGCAGCTGCATCAGCTTCGCGGCCGTGTCGGTCGCGGCGGCAAGGCATCGGAGTGTATCCTGGTGCCGAGCGAAAAACTTGAGCCGAAAGCCGATGAATCCGTTGCGAGCGATGAGATTGCCGATCGCACCGAAGCGATGGAGCGGCTTCGTGTGATGGAACGCACGACGAACGGCTTTGAGATCGCGAAGGCGGATCTGGCATTGCGCGGGCCCGGCGACTTCCTCGGGACACAGCAATCGGGTACCATCAAACTTCGCCTTGCCGATATCGTCAGAGACGAAGCAATTCTGGCGCAAGCCGCCGAGGACGCGGCGGCGCTGATCGCAGCCGACCCGCAACTACGAAGCAAAGAACATCTCGCAACTCGCCAGGAACTGCTACGGCTGTACCGACAGCAGGAGAGCTATCTCGAAGTCGGCTGAGGCTTCACGGTTCTTATTAACAGCAACCCTGCGGCGAAGAACAACGCCAGTGAGATGATCGCATTGCGCTGACCGAAACCGGTCGAAAGCGCTCCGAAGATAAGCGGGCCGATCACGGCACTGGCCTTGCCGGCAAAGCCATCGTAGAAACCGAAGAACTCAGCGGTATGCTCGATCGGCGTGAGTAGCGCCATCATCGAACGCGAAGCCGACTGGCTCGAGCCGAGCGAGATACCGGCGAAAATCGCGACGATATAAAACGTTGCCGCATCGCTCGAAAGATAAGCACCGAGTACAACTCCAAGCCAGATTACGAGTGTAATAATGATCGTCTTTTGCGGTCCGATGCGGTCGGTGATGTAACCAAACACGAGCGAACCGAATATTGCAACGGTCTGCACCATTGCATACAAAATGATCAGGTCCTGCATCGAGAAGTGCAGCGTGTCCTTTGCATAGATACCTGCAAATCCGATGACCGTCAGGATGGCATCATTGTATATGAAGAACGCAAGCAGAAACCTCGCAAGCGCTTTGTGCTTTCGGATATTGCCGAGCGTCTTGCGGACTTCGCGCAATCCGTCGCCGATGGCTCGGAGGCTGATCCGACCTGAACCGCTGCCGCCTTCAGGGACGAAGAGGAACATCGGCAGCGAGAAGAGCATGAACATTGCCGCGGTGACAAGGAATGTCTCTTTATACATTTCCTTCACGAGGAACGGCACGGTCGCGGCGAGTGCTGCAAGCGAACCGGCATACCCGACAGCGAAGCCGATACCCGAAACGCGGCCAACCTCTTCGGGCTTTGCGATCTGCGGTAGAAAGGCATCATAGAACACCGTGCCGCCTTCGAAGCCGGCGTTGGCGAGGATGAACACAATCGAACCGACGAACACCATGCCTGCTCCAAGCCAATACGCTGCGGCAGTGCCGAGTACGCTCACAAGGGTAAATGCGAATAGAAATTTTTTCTTCGCCCCGGATGAATCTGCGATCGCACCGAGACCGGGTGCTAGCAGCGCTACCAGCAGCATCGAGAACGACAGCGTCAGACCCCAGTAGAGGTCTTTGTGCTCATTGTTAACGATCACGCCGGTATAGAACTGGGGGAAGACGAAGGTGGACATGATGATCGCGAACGATGAATTCGCAAAATCGAACATGCTCCACGAGGCAACGACGGATTTCTTCATGCGATAGATGTTGGGTGGTCGCGTGTGATCAGTTCTCTATGATCGTCAGATCGGGCAGCTTCTCTTGTGGGCCGAGCGCAGCATGGATGATATCCAGCGCCTGCTGCGGAGTATCGACGATGGTCACATGGCCGAGTTTGCCGATGTATCCGGGCTGCAAGGCAAGCGAATCATAGAACAGCCGCCACTCTGCACCGAGAAGGACGAGTGGTCTATGCTCTATAAAGCCTTTGATGAAATAGTCCCAGACGGTCGCAACTTCGACCAGCGTCCCGGGCGAGAGCCCGCATGCAACGTATGCATCGGCAAGCGAAATAAGCTCCATCAACCGGTCCACGGCGCTCGACACACGAAGCTCTTTCTTCACGAACTCGTTGGCGATGCGGCCTCGGTTTAAGTAGACGTTCGCGGTGACGCCGACCGTCCCGCCGCCCGCATCGTGTGCGCCTTTCGACGCAGCTTCCATAACGCCGTCGTAGCCACCAGTAACAACTGCGAAGCCTGCATCGCCGAGGAGCGAACCGAGGGAGTAAGCACGATCGTAGATCGGATCGCCCTGCTGGCATTCGCTCGGTCCGAATATCGTCACTAATTTCTTCATGCGCTATGAACGATGGCTTTCAGTGAACGAATGAACGCTTCGATATCCGACGGCGTGTTGTCTTTCGAGAGCGACAACCGAATCGACTTGGTCGCTACTTCTTCGCTTCGACCCATCGCGCGCAGAACATGGGACGGTTGCAACGAGCCTGACGTGCATGCTGCACCGTTCGAGACAGCGATGCCGTCGAGATCGAGCCGAACGATCAGTGTCTCCGGCTCGAGACGACGCAGGAGGTCGTCTCGAAGTGTCAGATTCACAATGGTTGGTACGCAGCGATCGTCATCCGGGGAGTTCAAGACGACTTCGGGCATTGCTCGGAGTCCGTCAAGAAGCTGTGAACGCAGCGCGCGAATATGGGAAGTACGATCATCAAACTCATCATGCGCAAGCCGCGCGGCCTCTGCAAAGCCCACAGCAAGTGCCACGGCTTCGGTGCCGCCGCGACGGTTACGTTCCTGCGAGCCGCCGTGAACAAGGGGCTCGATCTGAACGCCACGGCGAATATAGAGTGCACCGATACCTTTCGGACCATGGATTTTATGTGCTGAAAGCGTCATCAGATCGACGCCGAGTTCATGGACATCGAAGCGAAGTTTACCCAGCGCTTGAACTGCGTCGGTATGTATCAATGCGGTAGGCGATGCGACTCTGATAGAGGCAACGATACTTCTGATATCATTGACCGAGCCGACCTCGTTGTTCACGTGCATCACGGAGGTGAGTGTCAGATCGGTCGGAATGTTGTCAACGACCGCAAGACCATCATGCGTCACACCAGTCAAATGCGTTCGGACACCGAGGCGACCGACGAACTCAACCGCGCTCAGTATGGCCTGATGCTCGAGCGGCGAAGTCAGCACCGACAGATCTGCGAACGAGCGGCCGCCGAGATGCGCTGCGAAGACCGAACCACAAACGGCATGATTGTCGGACTCGGTACCGCCGGAAGTGAAGACGATCTCGGCGGGATCGGCACCGACGCAGCGGGCAACTTCCGAGCGGGCTGTCTCAAGCGCCACGCGGGCTTCGCGGCCCAAGGCGTGAATGCTCGACGCATTCCCGAACTTCGGTCCGAGATACGGCTCCATCGCGGAGCGGACCCGGTCATCGAGGCGGGTCGTTGCGCTATTATCGAAGTAGATCATCCGGGCCTTGTAACATCGTCGGCCCGAGTGTCATTCGATGTGGATGCGGCAGCGGTCGGTTAATGTGCGCCTTGCGGCTCTGCCGGACGCGGGCGCTTGTTCGGATTCGAGCGGCCGGGATGATTCTGGCGCCATTCACGGACCTTCTGCCGGACGCGCTTGTAGAACTCATGCTCGAAGATCACGAGCTTCGCGCGCTGGCGAGGATTGAGGATCGGTTTGAGTTGATCGTTGAGCTTATCGGCACGCTGCTCGATCTGCGAATTGAGCGACTTGATGCTCGAGATGGTCGGATCGACATCAGCATCTTTATAGTCACCCTGCGTAAGCTTTACCAACTTGCGTTCTTCGGCGTCGCGCTGCTTGACGAGGCCGATGATATCCTTCTCGGCCGGAGTATAGACCTCGAAGAACTTCTTGGACGTCTCATCGTCGAGACTGAGCGTCTCACGCAGCTTTTGGTGCTTCACTTCTTCGATGCGCTGCAACAGTTGCTGCAGGCGGCCGCCTTGGGCCGGGGCATCGGGTGTAGCTGCGTTCTGGTCCTGCGCAAAGAGAGGGGTGCTCACGAGCAACAGACCACTCACGAGAGCGGTGACAACGGTGCGGGTGGTATGGCGTTCGAACATTGTCTGCTTTCCTTTCAAAATCGTTTATCGGCTGATGCCATCGAGCACAGCTTGTAGTTCATCGCTTGAGAGCGACGCATAATCCATCGGGCTGTCGTCGGCGGCAATGTCGTTCGAGACATCACCAAGACCAACCTCAGCAAAGATCGCATCGGCAACATCCTTCGCCGATACCGTCTTCGGCGTAATGACCTTGGCCAATCGGCCATGCTCTTTCGGGCTACTCACTTCGGCAACCTGCTTCGGGGCCTGCGGCACCGGAGTTACTGTTGGCGTCGATACGGGTTGTGTCGGCTTCGTGGCAGTGGCTTCAACACTCTGAGTTGCCGGCGTTGTCGGGGCGACCTGCGAGGCCATCTGCGGCGCAGGCGACGGTGAGAACAACCATGCCGAACCGAGCGCAACAATAACCACGGCAAGGCCTGTGGCCAGCGTGCGCATCGGGGTGAACCATCCGAGAAGGGCTGCAAAGACCGACGGCTTCGCAGCAGGCTGCTCGGCCTCGATACGCTCCATCAGACGGACGCGGAAGTTCGCGAAGTAGCGGTCATCCGGCGCATCGGAGCTGAATGGCTCGGGGAACGAGCGAAGCTGCTCTTCGATCTGCCGGAGCTCATCTTCGTTGTATTCATCGAACTGTTTCATGCTCGTCCTTTCGTTGCAGTCGTCGCGACGCTCAGTTCACCTGCGCGCTGGACGTACTCCGTTACTTTCTTGGCGGCGTGAAAGTAGTTGGCTTTCAGACCGCCGACACTGGTGCCGAGGATCGACGCAATGTCCTCGTAGGGCATCTCGTCATAGAAGCGCATCAAAAACACTTCTCGCTGCTTCGGCGGCAGCGTTGCGATGGCTGCTTCGATGAGCGACGTTATCTCCTGACGTTCGATGCCATCGTGCGGTGAGGCATCATCCGATACGAGTTCCGAGGCTACATCGTCGATCTCCACCATCGTATGCGCCTTGCGCTTGCGCTGGCGGTAGATCACCGCATTCATCATGATGCGGTAGATCCAGGTGTAGAACTGCGACTCGCCGCGGAAGCTGCCGAGCGCTTCGTACGCTTTGACGAACGTCTCCTGCGCGATCTCATCGGCTTCGTCATGATTGCCGTTGACCATCTTTCGCGCCGCGAAGTAGATACGCTTTTGGTAGCGTTCGACGAGCATCGTGAAGCTCACGCGCTGTTCGCCCGATCGGAATCGGTCCACCAACTCCTGATCGCTCAGGCCTGCGTATTCGTCTCGTAAGCTCATCTACTTCGGGGGAAACACGTCGTCAGCGTAACCCGTTTTCAACGTTTCTACCGGTTTAGAGACCGTTCAAGGTCAAAGGTTTAACCTGATGATCCAGATTTGGACGGTGCCACTGGTCCATCTCCTCCACACAGATTCGTATCGGCTTAAGTCATTGATAATGTTACCGTTAATCTTGGATTCAGACCGGTAGCTAATTCAGTGTTAGTTTGAGGTATCCCCTCTGTTCTACTCCTCTTCATCGAACTCTTCGGTGCTGGTGGCAACGGGGTTGCCGAGGAGGACGGCGTTGAAGCGTTCGAAGGCGGCTTTGGCTCTGGTGTTGCCGGCTTCTTCGAAGAGGACGACGAGATTGCGAAGCATGCGCATCAAGATCGTGCGCGTCGAAGCAGGGCGCAGGAATGTCTCGTAGAACGGAAGTCCCGATTTTTGCAAGAAGCGTTTGATGTCGTCTTCGCGTAGCAGCACACCCCCGTTATATGCATCGACGAAGATCGGCTCCGATGCGAGGCCGTCGTAGCGAAGCAGGAAGTGTCCAGGCGTGCTCACGCCGCTGAACGGCAGACCGAGCCGATGTGCTGCTACCAGAAGATACACGACTGCAAGCGAGATCGGGATGCCGAGCCTGCGGTCGAGCACTTGGTTGATATAGCTGTTATCGGGATCGAGAAATTGTGTGTGGTTGCCCGCGAAGCCGCGCGTCTTGAAGAAGAACTGATTCGTCTCGGTGAGCACGTCCATCGTCGAGTGCAGACCTTTGAGGCGGTCGTGCAGCATGCCGGCGAGTGCATCGAGTTCGGAGCGGTAATGCTCGGTGTCGAGCATCGGATAGCCGTAGCGAGCAATGAGGAACACGCCGTCCTCGAGCGCGCCGCGGCGGTGCTCTTCGATCTTCGTTCGCAGTTGCTTGAATTCCTCGGCCAGAATCTCTTCGTTGAGTTCGGCAGCGATGGCGTTGGCGCGCGACCGAGCGAGCTCGTCGCCGGAGGTTGTCGCAAAGACGAGCAAGGGGACCATCGCACCCACGCCGCGCTCACGCAAGCGAGCCTCGACAGCTGCAGAGACGATCGTATCCGGATCGTCGAGAAGCGACAACAGTGAGGTGATCTCCGGTTCTGTCTTCATAGTGCCAAGAAGCTAACGCCGGAGGGAGGATGGAAGTGTCCGAGGAATCCAAGTGAATAGCGAGTGCACAATCATCGTTCTGCGAATCACAATTTGCTATTCACAATTCATCAATCAACCTACAACCGCACGTTCGACTCCATGAAGCTTTCTTCGCCTTCGTCGAGACGTTCGAGCTCGGTCTTGAGGTAGAGGAATGCTTCTTGTGGGGTGTCGCTAAAATGTAACAGCTCGAGGTCCTGTGCGTCAATCATGCCCATCTCTTTGAGATAATCGAGGTTCATGATTTTCTTCCAATACTCCGAGCCATAGACGACAATCGGCATTTTCTTCTTGATCTTTCCGGTCTGTACGAGCGTGAGGCACTCGAAGAGTTCGTCCATCGTCCCGAACCCACCCGGGAAGACGACGAGCGCTTTGCTCAGGTAGGCGAACCAGAACTTGCGCATGAAGAAGTAGTGGAATTCGAAGTTCAGCGCATCGGAGATATATGAGTTCGGCATCTGCTCGTAGGGGAGCGCAATGTTGAGGCCGATCGTTCGGCCGCCGGCGAGCATGGCGCCTTTGTTCGCCGCTTCCATGATGCCCGGTCCGCCGCCGGAAGAGATCACGTAGCGTTGCTTGAATGTGAGGTTGCGCACGTCTTCGAGGCTCACGAACGGAATGTGTTCCGCCTCGCCGTGTGCTTTTCGGTGCTGGCGTTCGGCATCGGTGATGGCGACGTGCATCGACCATTCGGTCAAGAGCCGTGCAAGCTCGACGGCATCTTCGTAATAATGCGCAAGCAATTCCTGTACAGAAGTGCGTTTGCGAGCGGCTTCGATCTCTTTATGGATCTCTTCGGAATGCGAGCCGGCACGTTCGATCAGTTCGTTCGAGTGCTCCACTTTGAGCTTTTCCGCCGCTGCCTCTTCGAGGCTTTTGATGCGGGCGCTGCCGAAGAAGACGATGGTATCCTTCACGCCTTCTTTGGCAAGGCGGGCGCGGGGCTCCATGTATTCTGCCAGAATGCGTAGGAGTCTGGCTTCGGGGCTGGTGAGAAATGATTCGTTCAGATAGGCTTTCTCGGCCTGATGTTTGAGTGCTGACACAGTAGTGTTCTCCTGTCTAGTTAGTAGTACCGCACCGAATGAGCGCGGACGGGTCAAGAGCCAAGCCCTATAAAAGCAAAATCCCTTGACGGACTACCATCAAGGGATTCTACTGCAAAACTACGGATATTGTTACTCTGCTTCGCGCTCGCGCATGCGCCAGGTGAGTTTATCGCCCATGAAGTCCTTGAGGGCTTCGGCGGTCGGCTTGCCGCGCTTTTCGATCTCGAGCGAAATACGCATCTGATCGAAGTTGGTGGTCTCGATCTCGTCGTCCTCTTCTTCCATCGGGACGAGCGTGGAGATGCGGGCCATATACTCGGTCTTGATCTCCTCGTTGATCTGACGGGCGCGCTTGGCCGTGATGACGATCGCCTGATAGAGCGTTTCGCCACGAGTGCCCATTGCTTCGAGATCTGTCGGTTGAATTGCCATGCGTTGTATTCCTTCTTTTTTAGGATTGTGGATAACACCGAACGGGGTTTGTTGGTTCGGGGGACTGACGCAATGGTACGCGGATGACGCGGATCCGGCGGATGTTCGCGGATCAGTGACTACTTACCGAAGATCAACGCCTCCACTTCAGCGGTCGCAGTATCGAGATCGTCGTTAACTACCGTGAAATCATATACCTCCGCCATTTCCATCTCCATTTTCGCCCGCGCGAGGCGGCGTTCGATGACTTCGGCGGATTCGGTGCCACGGTTGGTCAGGCGTTCGCGCAGGACCTCAAGCGACGGCGGGGCGATAAAGATCAACAGACTGTCATCGGGGAAACGGGTACGAATCGAGATGCCGCCCTTCACATCGATATCAAAGATCAGGCTCTTACCTTGCGACTTCGCGCGGTCGATCTCCGATACGAGCGTACCGTAGTAATTGCCGAAGATCTCTTCGTATTCGATGAGCTCGTTGTTCTTGATCTTATGAACGAAATCTTCCTTCGAGAGAAAGTAATAGTCAACGCCATCACGCTCGCCGTTTCGCATCGCGCGTGTGGTGGCACTGATGCTGAACGTGAGCTTGTCAGCGTGCTTGGCAAGTACACGTTTTGTGATGGTTGTTTTGCCGGCACCTGACGGTGCTGAGAGTACGATGAGTTGTTTCAACGTTTATTTCCCCTTGAAAACAGGTTTACGCTTCTCGGCAAACGATGCGTGGAATTCGCGATGATCTTCTGTCATCATCATTAGTGCTTGTGCGGTGGCTTCTTGTTCAACAGCAGAAGCGATGTCCATGAGCCACTCGTTATTGATCAGGCGCTTCGTCAGCCCAAGCGCGAGCGATGCGCTTTCTGCCAAACGCTTTGCCAGTGCCATCGTCTCCGACTCGAGGTCTTTCAACTCGACAACGTTATTGGCGAGGCCAACTCTTAGACATTCATCGCTCAAGATCTTGTCGCCGAGCATCAGATACTCCGTCGCACGCGCCATACCGACAACTTTGGGCAGTAGATACACTGCGCCCATGTCGGCTGCGGTGAGGCCGACCTTCTGAAACAAGAACGCGAGATATCCTTCCTTCGCCATGATGCGGAAGTCGCTTGCCAGCGCGATGACCGATCCTGCGCCCGCCGCGACGCCGTTGATCGACGAGATGATGGGCTTCTCGAGCTGGCGCATGTTCATGATGAGCTCGCCCGTCATGCGTGTGAACTCGAGCAGACCTTTGGTGTCTCGCTTGAGCAGTTCGCCGATGATCTCGTGCACGTCGCCGCCCGAGCAGAAGCCTTTTCCTTCACCTTCGATTACGACGACCTTCACGCTGTCATCGAAGCGGAGCCGGTACATCAGGTCAGTGAGATCGCGATAGACTTTGAACGTCAGTGAGCCGAGCGTCTGCGGCCGTGCAAAACGCACGCGGGCGATGTGGTAGGTGACGGAATAGTGGAATGAGTCGGTCTGCATGACGGCTGCGAAGTAAAGCACTCTAAACGCGATAACGGGAAAATCGGCTCACAAAAAAGGAACGTGTAGATCCGCGCTCATCCGTCCGATCCGTGTCATCCGCGTACCATTGACGATTTGAAGATGTTCTGTGTTTTCAGATTCTTCACGATATAGACTCGCTCACGTATGTATACGCTCAAGATCATTTCTTCTACTACTCGTCCGGGCCGCAAGGGGCCCATCATCGCCAAATGGATCGCCGATGTTGCGATGCAGGACCCTGACTGGGAGATACAGGTCATCGATCTCGGCGAGCTCAACCTCCCGATGCTCGACGAGCCCAAACAGGCGATGATGGGTAATTATGAACATGAGCACTCCAGGAGATGGAGCGCGACCATCGACGAAGCAGATGCGTTCATCTTCGTCACTGCCGAGTATAACTACGGATACCCCGCCCCGCTGAAGAACGCACTGGATTTTCTCTATAGGGAATGGGCCTACAAGCCGGCAGCGATCGTTAGCTACGGAGGGGTCTCTGCAGGGACACGTGCATCGACGATGCTGCGACCGGTCCTTTCGGCACTGAACATGATGCCGCTCTCGGGCGGGCTGCCGATCCCGATGATGACGCAGTTCATCAACGAGGCCGGAGTGTTCGTACCGAACGAGATGACCTCGCGTGGCGCAGCACGGATGTTCGCAGAGCTGAAGAAGTGGACCGTGGCGCTCAAGCCGATGCGCTCGGTTTAGAAGATCAGAACGAGACTCCCTGCAATGATCAGCAGCGCGCCGAGCGCTGTCTTGAACGTCAGCGCTTCACCGAGGAAGACGACGGCAAGCACGATGGCGATGGCAACGCTGAGCTTGTCGACCGGCGCGACCTTCGAGACGTCGCCGACCTGCAGTGCTTTGAAGT
The DNA here is from genome assembly GCA_018266755.1 of Bacteroidota bacterium. Taxonomy (NCBI): domain Bacteria; kingdom Pseudomonadati; phylum Bacteroidota; species Bacteroidota bacterium. The sequence continues at coordinate 64,481 of JAFDZW010000007.1, read as the reverse complement.
AGAAGATCCACGAGAAACCGGTCGCCAGTCCTGAGAGCACGAGGAAGATCCAGTTCTCGCGCGAGAGCTCACCGACCGCTTTCGCTTCGCCGCGCGCGAAGACAATGAGCCACGCGACAAGCACGATGACCACCGTTCGCACCGCCGTCGCGACATCCGAGCTGACGTTCTTCACGCCGATCTTCGCGAAGATCGCCGTGAGTGCCGCAAAGACGGCGGAGAGCAGTGCGTATATCCACCACATGGTTCGGCGGTTCCTCCTATAATATTCCTAACTCATGACGGTGAATAATAAGCTGCACAACAAACACAGCGAGAATCAGCACGAGCCAGAGGACAATTCTGCGGACCATTATCGTACTGTCGGCTTGCGGTTGTAGCCACGGTCGCCGTAGGGCTGAAGATCTTCGATCACCAGGGTTTCCAGTGCCTTCAGTTCGCCTCGGAAATCAGTGACTTCGTCGGCGAGCTTGAGTTCGTGCAACACTTCGAAGACGAATTGCTTCTCGCCGTACTCGCGCCAGTCGCGCTGGAGCGATTCGTTGAGGTGTGCGCCGAGCTCGAGCTTGAACTGCTCGGCGTTCCAGGCCGCGCGCAGGTTCGGTGTGCTCGCAACGAGTATCTTGCCGTTGACGAGATTACGGATCTGATAGACGCCCATCGGCTGCTTTTGCTCTTTGTACTCCGCGATCAGCTCTTTGCGGCTGCGTTGTTCTTCACTCATAACTCAGTGTCAATTCTTTTCCAATGAATGCGGCAACACGGGCCGCTTCGGATTCGGCGGCCCGACGTTCCGCAGGTTTCAACGCACGAAACGGCGTGAGTGTCACATCTACTTGCCTAGCACCGATCTCACGGCTCCACATACCCACCACACGCCCACCGATGACGATCGTCGGACGAAACAGCCCGTTGACCGTCACGACCTCGCGCGAGCGTGGCTCGTCGAGCACCACCGAACGGTCACCATATCCGAGCAAGTACTCATCGAAGCCCGAAAGCAGCAGGGCCTTTGGGATCTCCGCGCGTTCGCTTGCACGCATCATGAAGTACTCGGCGGCGTCGCTTGTCGCAGACGTGAGTTCATCACGAATGAGCTCGATGCCACGGATCGCATCGCGTTGCGGAATGCCGGACCACCATGCAAAGTCGCGCATCGTCGCGGGCCCGTGCGAACGGAAGTAGAGCGAGGCAAGCCCAGCAAGCGATTCGTCGCTCGTGCGAGCTGCAGTCTGCCCGACCCAATCCTTGAGCAAGACATAGGTGTCCTGCTTGCCTCTCGGGGTGCCGCAGCAGACGTAACCGCTGAGCGCAAGGTGATACATCATGTGTGCAAAGCGGAAGCCGTCGGTTCGTTGCTTCCTTGCTTCGAGCAGTACTTTGAGCTCGATGCGGGTGTGCGGACCTTTCGCGAGCGCACCAAGTACGATAGCCTCGATCTTCGCCAGCGTTTTCGCATCGAACCCATACTCGCGGTAGAGCGAACCGCGGATCGAGAGGACACGCTTGCCGAGGTAGCCGTTGATCCACGACACATCGTTCGGCGCCATGTGATGCAACGTGCCGCGCATCGTCCAGGTCCGGACGTAGTGCCGCTCGTGCTGCGCTTCTTCGACGAGTGCCATCGTCGAATCCGGCACCCTGGCGCCGAGCGCCCACTTTGCCTGATGCTGGTCCTGCGCTTGCGTTGCGCCGAACCACGCAACGACATCGGCGATACTGCGCCCTCGCTCGCTCACGAGCAGATGCGCCGCGAGACGCCGCTCGATGATCTCGGTGCGTGTCACGTGGTCAGACGTTCGATCTGTGCGGAGAATGCGGGATATGCTTCGATGAGTCGGTCGCGGTTGCCGAGTGCGAAGTCTTCGTAGTCGAAGCCCGGTGCGACGGTGCAGCCCATCAATGCGAACGATCCGCCGTTGGCCAACCGGCAGCCTTGCATCGTGCCGTGCGGGACGATCACTTGCGGCCGCTCGCCGGCGGCAAGGTCCGTGCCGATCTTCACGATACGACCGAAGCCGTTCGGCAATAACTGCAGCATCTCGACGGTATCGCCGAGATAGAAGTGAAAGATCTCGTCGCTCGCGACGGTATGCAGCGCGGAGAATGTATCCGGCGTGAGCAGATAATAGATCGCCGTCGAAAACGCGCGGTTGCTCTTGTAGCGCACCGGCAGTCCGCTCTTCGCAATGGTCTCATGCGTGCGATACGTCTCGCGGAAATACCCGCCCTCGGGCTCGAGGGGCTCGAGCTCCAGGAGTTCGATTACATCTTTTGCCGTCAGCGGTGAATGCTTCATCGGTGTCATTGTTGAGAGTAATGGTCCCACGCGGCTTTGCCGACGCGCGCGATGATCGTTTCGAGCGTGTCGTAGTCGCCTTCAGCCATCGAAACAAATACGACGATGGCGATGTGCTTGCCGTTCGGCAACGTGATGATGCCAATGTCGTTTGTTGCCGCCGAGATCTTGTGCTGTTTGCTATAGTCCGACGAACCCGTCTTGTGTGCCACCACGGCATCTGCAGGCAACAAGCCTTTGAGTCGTTTCGGGCTATTGGAGCTCTTGGTCATGAACTTCAGCAGAAGATCGTTGCTCGCCTTCGAAAGGACTGAACCATGATAGAGCAACTTCAGGAGTGCGAGCATCGCCCGTGGTTCGCACCAGTTCTTGAACTGTGCATTCCAGTCGGCGTGCATTTGTCGTTCGGTGCGTGCGATCCGGATCTCGTTCACGCCAAGCGAGTGAATGTACTTGTTACATGCCGACACGCCACCGCCGATCTTGAAGAGAATATCACAGGCGTTGTTGTCGCTGCCCGAGACCATGTAGCGCAGCAGGTCGCGCACCGTGAGCGAAACGCGGCGCTTCGGATGCTCGTCCACGATCGGGCTCCACGTTTCATTGTCCAAGTCCTTCGGTCCGAGCTTCAGAACCGAGTCGAGCGAGAGGCGTCCTTCGTCAACCGCGTGGAGGATATGCAGGGCGAGCGGAAACTTGTATGTGCTCTGCATCGGCGAATGATAGCTGCCATTGAGCGTCAGCGTGTCGCCGGTCTCGATAAGCTCGGTCGCAACGCCGAGCGTACCGTGCAGGTCGGCGGCGATCTTCGATATAGCTTGTCGCAGGTCCTCGTTCCCCGTCGCAAGCGACACGCGGGCGAACAGACAGAGCAAGCAAAGTAGAGGGGTCCATGATAGGTGCTTCTTCATTGAAGCACAAAATACGAAGAGTGATTGGGTTAGGTTCAGTGGGGTCGCGCAGCGATCACGCGCAGTGCGGACTCGAACGACGATTGTGTGCGAAGATGGCCGTATCTCTTGTCCCAGTCGCCGCTCTCGAGGTCGCGTCGCAATGCTTCGACGATGCGCTCTTCGACTCCGTCGGCAAGGCAGCCCCATACCGATTGCGATGCACGGACGTTCGCATCGAGAAATGCTTCGGGTCGCGCGAAAAATGCTTCCTGTATGCCATCGATGCAGTCGGCAGGGATCGCGACGGGCTCGACCGACGCCTTTCCGCCTAGAGTGCTGACGACCTCATCGATCGTGGGGAAGCGCAGCTTGTCGACTTCGATAAATTCCGGTGCATAATGTGTGAGCCAGAAGTTGTGCAGTTCGGATGTGTCGAACGTCACGATGACGACCGGTCCGCACGTGACGCGTCGCATCTCCCGGAGTCCGGCCTGCGGGTCGGACCAGTGATGGATCGTAAGCACCGCCATCGAAGCATCGAACGAGTCGTCAGCGAACGGCAACGCTTCAGCCGACGCTGCGATGGCTTGTGCGAGATGTGCAGGTCGTTGTGCGCGCATCGTTGCAGATGGCTCGACGGCAGTGACGATACGATTGGTCGGCTCGTACGAACCTGTTCCTGCGCCAACGTTCAGAACTGTATGTGCATCGTTGCCGAGCGCACGGTGTATGACCAACGCGATGCGCGGATCGCTTCGGCGCGTCGATGAATACGGGGCACCGTGCTGCTCGTAGTCGTACGATCGTTGTTCTCGCATCGGGTAGCAGATCCTATGGAATCCCTGCTTAATGCGGCGTGACTTTGTCGAATTCAGCCTCCACTTGTTCTTCCCATTCCGGGTGCCCCATGCGGGTAACGAGCGAGATGGATAGGGAGCGGAGCTCGTCGGCGCGCGCCTTGTTCTTTTGCTTCATCGAGTCGGCGTAGATCGCAGTGAAGAAGTCGATATAGTTGAGGTTCTGCATATCCACGTTCCCCTGGTTCTGCTCGCGGATGAGCGGGTGCCGGATATTATCGAGCAGAAACTGCTTCTCATAGAGTTGCACGTTCCACTTCGAGAGGTCCAGCGGCGTTCGTGTCAGGCGGTACGCGAGCCCGGAGATCGTTAATTGGTCCTGAAAATCTTTGATCAGCGACGGAAACAGCGTCATCCCGACATACAGCGGCGCTTTGCCGTTATAGTGCTTCAGACAATGGGCAACGATGTCGTGCCAGTTCTCCTGATACACGTTTGGGTCGGCGACGATCTTCGGCATGTTTGGCAGATCGAGGCTGTGAAGGATGCTGTCGCGGTAAGACTCGATCAGCATGAAATCCACATTGATGACTCGCACGTCCGTTCGAATACCCAGTGCATCCTGCAGCATCCAGAGCGGGTAGGTATCGTTATCGCTTTGTGTCAGCAGGATCGCATTCGTATCGAGTGACATCAAAACATTATAAGCATATGTCATGAGCCCGGTCGCGATCTCGTTTTTCGGGTACCAGTGCTTGTTCACTTCTTTACGCAGCGCCCCGTCGCCACTGGTCACGGCGTAGGAGATCATGCTCGAGCAGATTCCTTCGAAGTCGGGATTGATTGCATAGGCCGTTAGCAGGTGCGAAGCAAGGTCCGGGATAATGCCACCATCGAGATACAGCAGATAGTGGTATGTAAATGAGCTCGGAATGAACCGCTTCATCACCGCAAGAATGTCCGGCCCCATCTTGAGTGCACGCGACTCGTTGACGAAATCGGACTTCCAGTTCGCCGATCCATACGCGTTCCGACAGGCACGGAAGTAGTTGTACCAGTTATCCTCGGAGGTCGAATCTTTTGCAAGCTCTCGAGCCCACAGTTCAGCCTGTTGCACGTAATAGCTATGCGGCCGCATTTCACGGGCGAACGAAATTTGGCGTTCGGGTTTCTGTGCGAGCAGGACAACGGGTATAGAAAGCAGGACTGCAATAATGACGGGTACGAATCGACGCATTGCTACTGTATGGATGGAAGTGAATTTCTACCGATACACGTGCAAGCCAACGATTTGTTTCCGAACTGGCACGGCGAGGCCGGCTACGATTACACCTTCCGCCGACGATTTCGTACGTAGTCCACCAGCACAAACTGGCCGAGGTCGTTGAGGCCGGAGTAATAGGCGCGGCCGTGGTTGGCCTTGGTCATTTCCTCGACGAAGTCGATGAGGTACGGATCATGCGCGATCATGAACGTGGTGATCGGGATGTGCTCGCGGCGCAATGCTACCGCTTCATCGAGCGTCTTGTTGATGATCTTCGGGTCGAGCCCCCACGAGTTCTTATAGAGCTTTCCGTTGTCATCGAACATCGCAGACGGTTTGCCATCAGTGACCATGAAGATCTGCTTGTTCGCATTGCCGCTGCGACGCAGCATGCGCCGCGCCAGTCGCAGACCGTCGCGGGTGTTGGTATGATATGGGCCAACCTCGAGAAACGGGAGCTCGCTATCGGAGATCAGCTCCGCCTCGTCGCCGAAGGAAATAACATAGAGCTGGTCTTTCGGAAATTTGGTACGGATGAGTTCGGCAAGCGCCATTGCCACCTTCTTCGCAGGCGTGATGCGGTCCTCGCCGTAGAGGATCATCGAATGAGAAACATCGATCAAGAGCGCGGTCGAGCAACTTGCTGCATGCTCGGTCTCATAGACTTCGATGTCTTCTTCGTCCATCGAGAGATTCTCGAGCGGGGAATCGCCAATATTCTTCTCGTCACGGAGCGAACGCCGGAGCGCATTTTGCAGTGTACGGGTGAAGTCGATGTTCGTTGACTGGTCGCCGAACGTATAGCCTTTCGTCCCGCTGGTGCGTTCGACACCTGCACCGGAATGCGGCGTGTCGTGCATGCCGCCCGGTGATTTCTTCATGCCGCGGAAAATCTCGAGCAGGGCAGAACGCTTAATGTTGCCAACGGCTTTGTTTGTAGGCTTCAGGAGGTTGTTCTCGTCGTCTTCGACGATGCCCTGACGCTTTAGCTCGTCGAGGAACATATCGAAGGTCATCTCCGGACCGAAGATATTATACTGTTCGTCCAGGTATTGCATCCATTGCAGTGCCTCGTTTGCATCGCCCGACGTTCGAAGCAGGAGTTCATGGAAGAGGTTTACCAGTTCTTGCAAGCGATCCTCATCGCGCTTGCTTTTTCCTTCGATCCAACGGCTGTAGGTGGTATTCACATTTATAGTAACGAAATCCCGTAGGAGGCGGTTTTCATTATCCGGGTCTTGTGTTGTTTTCCGTATATTTGTAGGTATCCCCAACCCCCCGGAGGACATTGTTCCACTCTGAAAGGAAACGCTTATGAAATGTATAGTTACTGGATTATTTTTTCTGCTTCTTGTCCTCAGCGCAACCCACAGCGCCATGGCACGTCGCGGCAATCCTGCACCTACGAGCAATCCAGGCTCACAAATCTATTGTATCGACAGTGACGACGACGATTCTCGCGCCCCAGGCTACTTCTTCGTCGATACGACCTACGATGCGAACAACTGGCACCGCGTCAACACTCTCGTAAGCGGTACCGATGACGGCTACGTCGAAACCATTGCGACGGACTCGATCACCTTCAACCATTTCAATCGTTTCCTTCGTCTGCCACCGCGCTACATCACGACAAACGGTCTGATGAAACTAACGATCGACACCTTTATGATGGGGGCAGACTTGAGTGCTGCAAATGCCGCAATGCCGATCAACTTCAATAATGGCGGGCACGAGGCGATCGTCTGCCCGATGTGGGGCGACCTTGAATTCCGTACGACGGGCGATTCGTCGAAAGTCTTTTATCGCATGACGACGGACTCGTGCTATGTCACGTACTATAATCTCTTCCTCAAGGGGACGAACGGACAGGCGCGTGTGACCTGCCAGGTCGCATTTTCACGGACAGATTCGTCGATGCAGTTCAACTACAGGTCATTCGACGGAAGCTTTGCCGGGGTTCCGGCGGCGATGCTCTTTCAGCAAACCTGTACGATCGGTTCGCAAAACTATCAGAGCGTGTACGGGACGACCTACCTCGACCGGGGTACGTATTATGCGAAGAGTTACAGCTCTGCGATCTACGCAAAAGATCTGCATAACCAATTGGCAGTGAAGTTCATCCGGTTTGCGAACAACAATTATGTTCGCATGAACTCGATCAATTTCCCTCCGTACAACGGCTATGAGATGTCGAACAACCAGTTCCAGCCGGTGATGACGTTCGAGAATCTCACGAACTTCAACTACAAGTTGTATATCCGTACGCAGGTCATTAATCTCACGACCGGTAACGGCGTCTATAGCCGAACCGACAGCGTCGATGTTGGAAACAACTCCAGCTATCAGTACACAGGCTCGCTCTTTGGCGGCCTTACCTGCGGCCATTATCGAATGACGACGACCGTCTCCGTTCCGCGTCTCGGAACCGATAACTGGGTACCGGATAATATCATGACGCGCGACTTTGTGTTCCTGAACGGACTGTCTGCGCCGTTGTATGACGACTATAATACGCTCGATCCGTGCTCATGGCACATCTTTGGCGGATCTGCAGCCAGCGGCTTGATGTACGACCAGCCAGGGCCGGTTTCCACCAACTCGTTGCTGCTCAATCGTCGCGACGATGCGTGGCCGTCGTCCTCGGGCAATCTGTACCAGGTTCGTACCGCTGCCGATACCGTGGTAACGGCGCCGATTAATCTTTCGGGCAAGTCGAACGTCTGGCTGGCATTCGCTTACCAGCGCGGCAAAGCGACCGATTCCCTCCAGGCGGGTGTGAACCTTCGTACGCTGCCGGGACCGGAGCCGATTCTCAAAGACACGACGGGTGCGATCATCGCGGGCGATAGCCTCATTATCGAAGGGACCAAATCTACCGCTCCGAAGTGGAATGCAATCAATGATTCGAACTGGACGCGTGTTGGTGCGATTGCCGGTGGATTGGATCTTAAGACGCAGATGTACCGTATTCAGGTGCCGTCAGCGCTTATCCACGATCACAGCCGCTTCCGTCTGCGTCTGAAATCGCAGAATGATGTCGGTCTGTTCAATTCGCCGCCGTTCGACGATGACGATAGTTGGTTGGTCGATGGCTTCCAGGTGAATCTTGCCACAAACGGCCAGACGGAGCTCAGCCCATATCAGCTCGACCTCGGCAACGGGCTCTTCACGCATATCCCGCGCTCGGTTAAGAATATTACTCCGCGCATCACGATCTCGAGCAATGCGCTCCAGACAAATCTTGCGTCGTATAATGTTCGCTTGATCATTTGGGACGCGCTCAATCGTCAGGTCTATCACAAATTGCAGACGCTCTATTCGCCACTGTCACATAACGATACTGTTATGTCGATGCCCGCATGGGATGTCAGCGGTAGCCAGGGTGGGACGTTCACGGCGAAGATCCAGATCGAGTTGAACTTCCAGGAAATTCGTCGTCCGAACGATACGATCACGATGTATCGCAACTTCGCGATCGACGATCGATATGCGTACGATGACGGCGTGCCCGATACAGCCGGCACCATGGTGGTTGCCGATCCGCACTTCTATATGGACTTCACGCCGCTTGCGTCGGATTCGCTGCGCGCTGCCGATTTCTTTATGCTCGATGCGAACGGGACGACCAACTGGGCGCTGACAGTTCGCGGAAGCGGCAATCAGGTCGTTGGGGCACGTACCTTCTCATATAATACGCTCGAACGCGGGTTTATGCGAGGCACATTCTCGCCGATCTATCTCAGCAGAGATTCGGTCTATCGCATCGAGTTCAATATGACTTCGGGCACCGGCTTGGGCGGAGATGCTGCCCGCGGACTCGTATGGAAGATTCGTACCGGGTCGACGCCATACTACTCTGGCCTGTATCCGAAGTTGCTTGCGAAATTCCGTGATGTGAACAGCAATCAGTATCTGGTCGACAGTAACTCGACTGCCCGCAATGCCAGCGGTGGCGGCCCGATTCTGCCGATGGTGCGGTTGGTGTTCACCGGTTCGTCGACCTATCTGCCGATTGAGCTTGCGAGCTTCACGGCTCGCCGTACATCGACCGGCCAGGTACTCCTCGATTTCGCAACCGCGAAAGAGCAGGATGTTCGTCAGTTCGAACTCGAACGAGAGACACAGAACGGCTGGCAGAATGTTGCCACACTTGCGGCAACCAACGCCGCGCTCGGTTCGACATATTCGGCACTCGATGCAACCGCTCCGTTCTCGTCGCAGACCTATCGTTTGAGCGAGGTGGATCTTGACGGTTCGCAGAAGGTTGCAGGCTATGCGACGGCAAGTCCGTTCGGTAGTTCGAGCCCGATGGAGCTGACCGTGTCGCCGAATCCGGCGTCGAACCGTTTACACGTGTCGCTCACGGGTGTGACCGATCGCGTCGAACTTCGTGTGTACGATATGCTCGGGAAGGTCGTCCTGGCATCCGACGGACAGGGAAGCTCCACCGATCTCGATGTATCGACTCTTGCAGCGGGTACCTACACGCTGCAAACACTCTCGGGCGGCGAAGAGCACCGCGCCACGTTCGTCGTTCAGAAGTAACGGCGATTTGTTCAATCGTTCGAAGCACGGGGCGGAACAGACCGCCCCGTGCTTTTTTCACAATAGGTGTTACATTCTGGGTTCGTACGTGTTAGTAGAATAGTGACCCGACTAATTCCATACATCGTCTGTCTCCTCCTTGCACTCGCCTGTGTGCCTGCTGCCGCACAGCCTCCGGTTGTGACGTACGGCACGAAGTTCACATTTGCATTTCCGGAAGGAGCCGATGGATTGGTCGATCCGTTCGGCAACGGCGATTCATCAACGCTTATACTGCACCTGATCAGCCGAGCCCCGGGAAGCGCAACAATCACTTCGCCGTCTGGATATTCCACCAAGTTCTGCTACGATTCGACGCTTGGCGCTGACATCGTACTACCGCATTGGCTCATGCTGATCCCCGGCCAAGGCAAGAGCCAGAAAGGACTCGTGCTCCGTACTACGAGTCCGGTTCAGGTTGAATTGCTCGATAAGTTCAATGCCGGCGGCGAAATGACACAGATCTATCCGGATTCTTCGCTTGGCACCGACTACCGGATCGCGACATGGGGATTGTATAACGACCCCGGTGAAGATAACAAAACGGAATTTGTGATCACGGCACCATACGATAATACTTCCGTTACCGTGACGCCGTCCGTTCGTCCGATCGGCCGTCCCGACGCATCGCCGTTTACGTTCACGCTGAATGCGGGCGAGTGCTACATTGTCAAAGCAGACATCACCGCTGCACCTACGGCGACGTCACTTTCCGGTTCGTTCGTACAAGCGTCAAAACCTGTGAGTGTCATTACTGCTCTTACCTGCGGATACGCACCGCTTGGAGATGAAGCTTGCAACGAGCTTTTGAATATGCCGTTACCGCGAGGATACACCGACACGGTATTTCTTACTGCACCGTTCAGCACGTTCGAAGGGTATAGCCTGATCTTCGTTTCCGACGACCCGAATTTCTTTGTTGTCCAGCCCGGCGGATTCACATATACTTCTGTTAATGGCGTTGCAGTAGTTCCGTTCACTCTTGGATCTCAAGAGTATTTGACCACTTCACCTGCACAGTGCTACCAGCTCTCGAGTGGGTATGACCGAACGCGTGACGGTATGAGCGATCCGTCGATGATTACCGTTCTGCCTCGCTCTCAATGGCTCGATTCTGTCGAATGGTTTAGCCCGGACCTCGCGGATCCGGTGTTCGGTACGCCGTTTCCAAACTATATCTCCGTGGTGTATCCGCAGACAGCGGAGTCGAAGATCATGATCGACGATGTCCCAGCGCTGACGCTGGCAACCCCGCAGCCGATCGCAGGGACACCGTATTCGAACATGGTTATCGAGATTCCCGCCGGGCGTCATCATATGACCTCGCCGGAGCCGATGTATGCGTTCGCATCGGGGTTTAGCATTGCCGATGCATATTCCTTCAATGTCGGCGAACGGTTACCGACCGCTGTTCCGGGTCCTGTCGATTCTATCCGCTCGACCGTCGTATTCGATACACTGCAAGAGCCGACCATGTGTCAGGATTTTGATGTCGCCGTTCGTCTTATTCGTCCGGGAGCCGATCCGATCGAGACGGTGCACTCGGTCCTAACGTTCGATCCGACATACTTCACTTATGTCGGATATCGCAACGGTCCGCTTGCCGATGCTAATGCATTTACGCTGAGTGCCGCGACGAACACGATCACGATCGACCTCTCTGCAACACCGATCTCCGCAGTCAGCGACACTATCTGCATTCTGCATTTTCACTGTGCGACTCTCCCCGGATCATCACCGATGTCGATGAATTCGACGTTGACAAAGTCCGAACCGATCTGTGAAACCGCAACACGATTCTATCGCTCTGATCTTGGCATCATCGCTGTAAATCAGATCGAACAGGCGGCGTTTGCATTTCAGATCGTATCCTCCCATGCAGGAGTACAAACCACGGGTGTCTTTTCACTCGTGAGCCCTGCTGCCGACCCGATCCGCTCGGTAGAACTGTTCGTTCGGTACGACCACGATGTGCTCTATCTCACTTCGATTAGTGGTGGGGCGTTGGTTGGTTCGAACATACTCCCGTCTCCGATCCGACGCTTGGATGATTCGACCGACGAGGTGACGGTCTCGTTCTCGCCCCAACTCACGCAGCCGGGCGAATTACTGCTGCTTCACTTCGACGTATTTGTTGCAGATAGTGCATCGACACTGGTGACCTGCACGACGAATCTTTCGAACGACAGACCCTGCCCGCTGACGATCGTTGCGCCTGCCAGCAGCGCGACATTTACGCTGCTTGATACATGTTCGACACCGATCCTTCGCGAATACTTGCAGCACATCCCGCTCTCGCTCAAGCGCATTGTTCCGAATCCCACTTCTGGCCGAATCGATCTGCACTTCGACCGTATCCTGCCGAAGGGCTCGTATCGTGTAACTGTCAGTGATGTGCTGGGACACACAGTGGCACAATTTTCGGGACTGACAACGGATGAAACCGATACGCTTGGGTCGTTCTTGCTTACGAATGTGGTATCCGGTATCTACTTCCTTAATGTCGATGTTGCGGGATTCCGAGAAACAGCTCGCGTGCTGGTTCGGAACTAATCGTTTCCCGCGAAGCCTATCATACCGCTAATTTCCGTTCTTCTCCTGTGTGGCACCCACGCCATGGCTGAAGAAACAATGCTGACCTGTGCCTCGTAGCGCAGTGTCGTCATTCATCGATCACTACACCATGAGAACACTCTTCATTGCGCTGGTTGTCGCGGCACTCGCTGTTTCATCCGGTTCCGCCAAGAACGAACATTCCCTCGAGACACATACGTCTGCGAACGGGAAGTACAACTATACCACCGTTAAAGGTGATCCGTACGGAGCGCGTATCTATACGCTTTCCAATGGGTTGACGGTCTATTTGTCCGTGAACAAGAATGAGCCCCGTATCCAGACGATGATCGCCGTGCGGGCTGGCTCCAAGAACGATCCGCCGGATGCGACCGGCCTTGCTCATTACCTCGAGCACCTGCTCTTTAAGGGTACCGACAAGTTTGGCTCCCTGGATTACTCGAAGGAAAAGCCGTATCTCGATGAGATCGAGAACCGTTTTGAGGATTATCGCAAGACGACAGATCCGGCTGCGCGCAAGCAGAAGTATCATGAGATCGACTCGGTATCCGGGCTTGCAGCGAAGTGGGCTATCGCCAACGAGTATGATAAAATGCTTGGCGCGATCGGTGCGAAGGGGACGAACGCCTTTACCTGGCTCGAACAGACGGTCTATGTGAACGACATTCCGTCGAACCAGCTTGCGAAGTGGCTTGAGATCGAGTCGGAGCGTTTCCGCCATCCGGTGCTTCGCTTATTCCATACCGAACTCGAAGCGGTCTATGAAGAAAAGAACCGCAATATCGACAATGATGGTGAAGAACAGTTCGAGACGATGATGCGCGAGATCTTCAAGCACCATACGTACGGTACGCAAACTACGATCGGTACGGTGGAGCATCTGAAGAATCCGTCGATCAAGAAGATCGAGGAGTACTTCTCGAAGTACTACATCCCGAATAATATGGCTGTCGTGCTCTCGGGCGATCTCGATCCGGACAAGACGATCGAGATGATCGACAAGGATTTCAGCGTCCTGACACCGAAGCCGGTGCCGCCATTCACATTTGCACCGGAGGATCCGATCACCTCACCCATTCGTCGCGAGGTCATGGGACCCGATCCCGAGAATGTCGCCATCGGTTTCCGTTTGCCCGGCATGGCAACGCACGACGCACTCGTGCTACGGATGATCGACCGCATGCTTTCAAATAACGTGGCAGGTCTGTTCGACCTTGATCTGAACCAGAGCCAGAAGGTGCTCAATGCGGGCACGTGGATGCTACAGCAGATGGACTACTCGATGCATATGATGCAGGGCAGTCCGCTCGAAGGGCAGAAGCTCGAAGACGTCGAGAACCTGATGCTCGGCGAGATCGAGAAGATTAAGAAGGGCGACTTCGACGAAGGCCTCATTAAAGCTGTCGTGAACAACGCGGAGCTCGAGCGTATCCGTGGCGCGCAGTCGAACGGTACGCGCACCAACGAGATGATGGAGGCATTCATCCACCACCTCGACTGGAAGAATATCGTTGCCGAGATCGACGAGATGCAGAAGGTGACGAAGCAGGAGATTATGGCGGTCGCGAAGAAGTACTACGGCAATAATTATGTCGTCGTGTACAAGCGCGTAGGGCAGCGCAACTCGCCGAAGGTAGAGAAGCCGTCGATCACGGCGGTACCGGTCAATCGCGAAGCGGAGTCGCCGTTCCTCACACATATTCTCAATACGCCGGCTGACAAGATCTCCCCGAAGTTCATCGACTACAAGAAGGATATCCAATTCCGCGATTTGCCGAGCGGCGTGCCGGTACACTACCTGCACAACGACGAGAATCAACTCTTCTCAATGTACTACCTGCTCGACTTCGGTGCACATGAAGATAAAAAGCTTGCGTTTGCGACCGACTATCTGAATTACCTCGGCACGAACACCATGAGCGCCGAAGAGCTCAAGAAGAAGCTCTATGCGCTTGGCCTGAGCCTCAACGTCTCGACGGCCGATGATCAGATCTATGTGTCGCTGACCGGCTTGCAGAAGAGCTTCGGTGAAGGAGTGAAGCTGCTCGAAGAGTTGCTCGCCGCTCCGAAGCCGGATGGCGAAGCGCTGCAGAAACTCGTCGCCCGTACACTCAAGAGCCGCGCCGATGCGAAACAGGATAAGGACGTGATCTTGCGTCAGGCAATGGGTAATTTCGGCAAGTACGGCAAGTACAATCCGTTCACAAACATCCTTTCCGAAGCAGAGCTCAAGGCGCTGACGCCGCAGGAGCTGGTCGCGAAGATCACCTCTATCCCGACCTACAAGCACCGCGTGCTCTACTACGGACCGCAGAAGCTCGATGACGTGACGGCGATGCTGCAGAAGATGCACAAGACGCCTTCGTCGCTGAAGGCGGCGCCCGTTGCGGCTGATTATCAGTACCAGGCAACCGACCAGAACAAGGTGTACTTCGTTGACTTCGATATGCAGCAGGCGGAAGTTGTCTTCCTGTCGAAATCCTACACCTACGATCCGGCGAAGGTCCCGGTGCAGAGTCTGTATAACGAATACTTCGGCGGCGGCATGTCGAGTGTCGTGTTCCAGAACATTCGCGAGTCGAAAGCGCTTGCGTATGCCGTGTGGTCGAACTACCAGACGCCGGCGAAGAAGGACAAGCCGAACTACTTCTACGCGTATGTCGGCACGCAGGCGGACAAACTGCCCGAGACGATGGACGCCATGTTCGATCTCTTCAACAACATGCCGAAGACCGACAAGCTCTTCGAGCAGGCGAAAGATGCGATCCGCAACACGATCTCGACAGAGCGCATCACGCGCGAAGGCATTCTCTTCAACTATGAGAGTGCTGTCAAGCGCGGGCTCGATCACGATCTGCGTCAGGATGTGTATAATGCCGTCCCGACGATGGACTTCTCGAAGATCTCAGACTTCCAGAAGCAAAATATCAAAGATCACCACTACACCATCATGGTGCTCGGCAAGCGCGACAAGGTTGACTTCAAGACGCTCGAGAAGTGGGGACCGGTCACGGAGTTGAAGCTGGAGGATATCTTCGGATATTGATCTGAAGTAGTAACGAGTCTAAAGTAACGAGTAACGAGTGGGGCGAGGCCCTATTCGTTACTCGTTCTGCTTTACACGTCATTCAGAGCAACGCGAAGAATCCCTTTCGGTTTGCCTGACGATTCAGGCCAAACGAAAGGGATTCTTCACTACGGCCGCTTCGCAGCCTCAGTTCAGAATGACATTGTTGTTACGCCGCCGGGACCGACTTGAGCGCCTTGTGACCGATATCGCTCCGGTAGTATGCGCCGTCGAACGAGATCTCGTGTACGGCATTGTAGGCTGTAGTGATCGTTTGCTTGAGCTCGTCGCCGTAGCCGACGGCCGTGACCGATAGCACGCGGCCGCCGGAAGTAAGCACGGCGCCGTGTTCGTCAAATTTGGTCGCAGCGTGGAAGACGGCGACGCCCGAGTCGATCTCGCGCTGTTGCGTGAAGTGATCGAGTCCTTCGATGACCTTGCCCGTCTCGTATGAATCCGGGTATCCTTGCGACGCCATCACGATCGTAACCGCGCATGCATCGAACGACTTCAGCGGTAGATGCTCCTTGAGCTTGCCCGTCGCGCAGGCAAGCAGGATCTCTGCGAAGTCGCCCTGCATCAATGGAATGACAACTTGCGCTTCCGGGTCGCCGAAGCGAACATTGAACTCGACGACACGCGCGCGGTTGCCGCGGATCATCAGACCGACATAGAGCACGCCTTTGTACGTACGATTCTCTTCGCGAAGTCCGCGCAGCATCGGCTCGATGATCTCGGAGCGGACCTGCTGCATGACCTCGGGCGTCACTACCGGCGCCGGTGCGTAGGCGCCCATGCCGCCGGTGTTCTTGCCTCGGTCGCCGTCGAGGATGCGCTTGTGATCTTGTGCCGGGGCGAGGACGTCGTAGTCCGTGCCGTCGGTCATCACGAAGACGCTTGCTTCTTCGCCTTCCATGAATTCTTCGATGACGATCCGCGTCCCGGCTTCGCCGAAGATTCGACGGCCGAAGATATCGTCCATCGTCATGAGCGCCTCGGCCTCTGTTTCGACGATGATCACACCCTTACCGGCCGCGAGTCCGTCGGCCTTGACGACAGCAGGATAGTTGAGATGACGCAGAAAGGCGCGGGCTTCGAGCTGTTCGCTCGCCGTGAAGACGGCATACCGCGCGGTCGGCACATTGTGCCGATGCATGAACTCTTTGGAGAACGCCTTCGAGTACTCGAGTGCCGCGGCCGAGCGTTGCGGGCCGAAGACCGGAATGCGCTCCTGCTCAAGCGCGTCTACCACACCTGCGGCCAGCGGCGCTTCCGGGCCGACGACGACCAGATCGATCCGCTCGCGCATCGCGAAGCCGACGACGGACTTCACATCGGTCGGCACTACATCCGGCACGAGCTCAGCCGCTTGCGAAATGCCGGCGTTGCCGGGTGCACAAAAGATCTTCGAGACGACAGGCGACTGCTTGAGCTTCCAACAGATCACATGCTCGCGGGCGCCGGAGCCAAGTACAAGAATCCGCATTAGGTCGAGGGTATAGGCGAAGCTGAAAGTACAAAATTACGACATTACCGGTCCTCGTGAGGAAAAGATATGGGTTTTTGTGGGAGGGGCAATACCCCTCACGTCATTCTGAGCGAAGCGAAGAATCCCTACAGGCATACTCAAATATCCAAGCAGGTGACTGGATTCTTCCGTCTCGGCAGTCTATCGATCCAACTCTCTCACCAGCACCCCATACCTCAAACCCTTCGTGCTCACTCGGACACTTGAAACATTCAACGCCTTCATCGCCTCCTCAAGGATCAGCGCTCCCGCCGGAAGAATATCTGCTCGCGAGGCGA
Organism: Bacteroidota bacterium; assembly: GCA_018266755.1. Lineage (NCBI taxonomy): Bacteria > Pseudomonadati > Bacteroidota > Bacteroidota bacterium. The sequence continues at coordinate 47,197 of JAFDZW010000007.1, read as the reverse complement.
GGACAGCAGGGTAGCGGCGCGTGAGTTCTTCGCTTGAGATGTGGAGGATCTCGTGCGTCAGCGTCACTACCTCTTCGTGTGTGAGTACAGTGCCATCGACGATCGAAGCATCGAAAGATGCCAGCTTGTGCTTCATTGCCGCGAGTGATGTCGGTGTGCCGGCAACGGCGATCAGATCCGACGGCGATTCGATCGATGATGTTGCGGCGAGAAGTTGTTCGCGGATGAATGCGCGCGCAGCATCTGCATTCGAATCGTTCATCGGATGAAAGAAGCGTTCTTTGATGCGGACTGCGCCGATGTCAATGCTCGTGCCGCGATCGAACGTCTGTCCGTGACCCACAGAAACCTCCGTACTCCCGCCGCCGATGTCGATCGTTGCGACGACCCCCTCAAGCTTGTCGATGCCATAGAGAGAACCCACAAAGCTCCAGCGTGCTTCCTCGGCGCCGCTAAGCAGCTCGATGTTGTAGCCAAGCTCTCGCGCTGTGCGTGTGATGACCTCATCTCGATTCGTTGCATCACGCATTGCGCTTGTCGCGAACGGGACGACGCGTTCAACTGCGAGCTCGTCGATGATACCGCGGTAGCGACGCATGATCTCGGCGAATCGCTTGTATGCTTCGTCCGAGATACGGCGGGTCTTGTCAACGCCTTCACCCAAACGTGCGATCGCGTGTTCGTCACGGAGGATGGCGCCGCTCGCTGCGTCGGCGATGGTCATGAGGACGGTGTTCGTCCCAATATCGATGACGGCGACTCGCACTACTTCGTATATGCGAATCGAAGGCACACCCACTCGTTCTCCTGCGCCCGATCGATGAACGCATAGCCGGCTGCAATGTAGGGCGTCATGATCTCATCGGCATCGTACTCGAGGATGCCCGAGAGCACGAGCGCACCGCCTGGCGATTGATGCGCCGCGATCTGGTCGGCGATCACAAGCAGGACATTGCGGTGAATGTTCGCGATGATCAGATCGAACTTCTCATCCGGCTTGGTCGTGGAAGCAAGATCGCCAAGTCTCAGATCGATCGTCTCCGATGAGAACCCGTTGCGTTCGCAATTCTCCTTTGCGTTGCTGAACGCCCACTCATCGGTATCGATCGCGACGGCGTGGGTAGCGCCGCGCATCATGGTGTACATCGCGAGGATGCCGGTGCCGGAGCCCAGGTCCATCACTCGCTTGCCTCTGCAATCGAGGTGCTCGATCATGCGCAGGCACAGCCGTGTCGTCTCGTGATGACCGGTGCCGAAGCTCATTTTCGGATCGATCTTGATCAGATGCGTTGCTCCCATGGCTGCGGCTTCGGTGAGGCGCCAGCTTGGCGCGATCACCAGATCGTCAGAGATGCGAAGCGGTTCTATGCCTGCTTCCCATTGCTCGTTCCAATCTTTGTTCTGGTATGTCTTGATCTCTTCGAGCTTCACATCGTTCGTGCCGAGGGACTTGACGAACTCATCGAAGGACGCTTCTGCTTCCGGTGTCCATTCCGCTTTGAGGATATGAACGAGGAATGTGCCGTTCGCGGCCTCCTCGAAGCCTTGCGGTTCGTGGTTGACGAGAAAATACCCTTGCAGTGCATCCTCGAACTCGAGCGGTACACTAAATACTAACGAGAGAAATTCTGTATCCTGCATAACTCAGTGCTCCGGGCTTACCCTCTGTGTTACTCTGTGTGCCCTCTGTGTACCTCTGTGGTTAAGATCCTGTTCTAACCGCAGAGGTACACAGAGGATGCACAGAGGTTCACAGAGAGATTCGCATCAACTGATAGATTTGATCTTGATCTCGAAGAGCTTGGGCCAGTTCTTGCCGGTGACGAAGATGCGGTCGTGCTCGGCGTCGTAGGCAATGCCGTTGAGTACGTCAACGCCCTGTGCTTCAGCCGGCGAAAGCAGTCCGCTCAGATCGATCCATCCCTTCACATCGCCGGTGGCCGGATCGATGCGAACGATGCGATTCGTCTGCCAGATGTTCGCCCACACCTCGCCTTTGATGTATTCAAGCTCGTTGACATACGTCAGCGGCATGCCCGACTCCTGCACGCTCACAGTCCGCGTGACCGAGAGCGTGTTCGGATCGAGGAATTGCAGCTTGTCGGTGCCGTTCGACATGATGAGGCTCGTGCCGTCGGTCGTCAGCGCCCAGCCTTCGCCGTTGTAACTCCATGTCGAGATTTGTTTGAAGGTCTTGAGGTCATAGACGAAGCCGATCTGCGACGTATACGTCAGTTGATAGAGCTTTGACCCAACGATCACGATTCCTTCGCCGAAGTATTGATTAGGAAGATCTATGCTCTGCAGAACCTTCCCGCTCTTGAGCTCGACGCGACGCAGCGACGAATGACCGTTGATGCCGGTGCTTTCATATAGCTCCCCGTTATAATATTGAAGTCCCTCCGTGAAAGCTTTTGTATCGTGGGGATAGGTGGCGACAATTTCGTAGGAATACGTCGGCGTCGAAGCCTGCTTCGGCGCGGAAGTCTCTGTCCTTGGCGGTTCTGCCTCCTTCTTCGAACAGCTTGTCAGCAGTGCTATCGGGAGTAGCACCACGAGCACTCGTATAGCCTTGGTCATGTGCGAAAAGTACATAGGCAAGGTGTAACAATTCCGATGGTGCGAAGTTCTTATTTGTGTACCGCGTAAACCACAATCATTATTGATATGAACAACGCGGATAGCCTGTGTTGAGTAATGCTCGAAAGAGTGACCTCCACAGGCTTCTTTTTTTGTCTGAATTTGGATTCGTCGGATTCAGGGATTCAGTGGATTAGGAAAGCCATTCCGACCGAAGGGAGGAGTCTCCTGAAATCTCGCTGTCATTCTGAACGGAGGCCGCGTAGCGACCGAAGTGAAGAATCCCTTCGTGAAGGCCCGAAGAGTCAGGTCGTTACGAAGGGATTCTTCGCTTTGCTCAGAATGACAGCTTCATCCGACGAATCCCAGAATCCGACGAATCCGAGTTCAGACAGCCCCTGGGAACAATCACCTCCCGAATCCGTATTAGCCTTCATTAACAAACCTACCGATACGTATGCTTACCGTCAGACGCTCCGCCGATCGCGGACATGTACAATGGGGATGGCTCGACACTCATCACACGTTTTCCTTTGCTGATTACCACGACCCGAGCTGGGTGCACTTTCGCACGCTGCGCGTGATGAACGAAGACCGCATCGCCGCAGGGCAGGGCTTCGGCATGCACCCGCACCGCGACATGGAGATCATCACGTATGTCCTTTCCGGCGGCGTGCACCACCAAGACAGCATGGGCAATACCGGCATTATCCGTGCGGGTGATGTGCAGCGCATGACGGCCGGCACGGGCGTGTTCCACTCCGAAGTGAATCCCTTCGAGGACGAGCTGTATCTCTATCAGATCTGGATATTCCCGAAGTACAAAGACTCGACGCCGAGCTACGAGCAGAAGCAGTTCACTGACGCAGACAAGAAGGATAGGCTGCGACTGATCGCCAGTCCCGACGGCGCCGATGGCTCGGTCACGATCGGGCAAGATGCGAGGGTCTATGCGTCAATGCCAAGCAAGGGTATGTCGCTGAGTCATGAACTCGGAGCGAACCGCGGCGCGTGGCTGCAGGTGATCGCGGGTTCGGTCAGTATTGACGGACAGACGCTTACGACCGGCGATGGGGCAGGCATTGATAGTGTCAGCAACCTCTCGATCACGGCGAACGAGGACTCGCATCTGTTACTGTTCGATCTGAACTAAGGCCGCGTTGCGACCGAACTGAAGAATCCCTTCGTGAAGGCCTGAAGAGTCAGGTCGTCACGAAGGGATTCTTCGCTTTGCTCAGAATGACAGTTGTCTTACTTCGCGCTCACATCACTTTGTGCACTTATCGTAACCAGCGGAGCCGACGACTTCGGCGCGGCGCGGCGGGCTTTGCGGGCTTCGGCTTTATCGATCTCCATTTGCTTCAGCACGCCTTCGAGGTCGATCTCGAGCGTCGGCTGTTTGCCGATGCCGACCGTCAGCGGTTTCGTACCCGGGACTTTCGCGGCACAGGCATTACAGCTTGAGATGCAATCGAAGCAGAGCACGCACGTTGCGTGGTTGTTGATGTCGCCGTCGGTAGCAAGTAGGCGCGGGTCCATCGCCATCGGGCAGTCATGGACGCATACCTCACCGAGCGTGCAGTTCGCGGGCTCGAAGTCGATGCGCATCATGTGCTTCTGCGAAAGCACGCCGAGATACCAGCCGATCGGGCAGTAGTCCTGGCAGAACTTCAGCCCGACGTAGCGAAGCATAATGAAGCTGCCGACCGTCGATACAGTGAAGATAGCGAGGAACGGTCCGAACGCCTTATGCGACGTTTGGAAGAGCACCGTGATGTCGGTGAACCAGTTGAGTAGGCCGATCGTCGAAAGCAGAGCCATCAGGAATGTCACGCCTTCAGTGACATACGGTGAGAGCTTTTTCCGCTTCACTTTTTCACCCGTGTAGCGAAGTGCTTTGAGCATCGATCCCCACGAGCAGATCCATCCGCAGAACAGGCGGCCATAAATGTAATCCGCCGTGAGGGTGATGAGATACGATCCGGCCCAGAAGCCGAGAAACGCCGTCGCCGTCGTGATCCAATGTGTCGATTGCCCAAAGGTGTAGAACTCACCGTTGAGGAAGTCGAACTTGATAATATGGAACAGCGGCAACACCACGAGAATCAATATCACAACGATATTGACCCAGTAGCGCGCCGTCACGACGCCGGCCCGGAAACGCGATTTCATGATGGGGTGGTAATGATCATTCGGTTAGGCGTTGGCTGATTTTCCTTTGATGCCGATCACGCCGAATACAAGCAGCATGACAGCAGCAACGAGGATTACCAGCACCAACAACCCGGTCATCACGATCGCCGTCACCGACGGATTCGTGCTGAAGAGGTTGATGTAATTCGGAAGTGCGAGGGCCAACAGGCCGATCATCACTATTAACGCAACGAGACTAAGTACTTTTGTCAGCATAGTCGTTCAGAATTATTTTGGTTGTACAACTTGTGTCGGCGCCTTGCAGCAGTTCTCCTGTGTCTTCGTTTCGAACGGGTTCGTGTAGATCCCTGCTCCGCGCAGGATGGTCAACACGCCCATCGTCATGATGAACACCGCAGCGAACGTCGAGCCGTGTTTGCGAAGCTTCGCGCCGAACATGCTCGAAAGCGAAGCAACGATCATTAGTGCGGGTACCGCGCCGAGCGCAAAGACAGCCATTTCGAGTCCGCCGAGCACCGGCGAGTTCGTCGCCGCCGAGTGCAGCGCCATGCCATAGAGCAGACCACAGGGCAAGAGCGGTGTCAGCAGCCCGATCAAAAAGCGCGACTCACCGGTGTTCGACGAGATGAGACCTCGCAGTGCTTTGTACGCTTTCGAGTTCGTAAGTCCGCTCGAACGACGCTTGAACACATCAAGCTGAAAGAGCGCCGCAACGATCATCAGTGCACCGAAAGCAATCGTGAACGATTGCTGTACCGATGCCGAGATCATCGTTACACCGCCGACAAAGCCTGCCATCATGCCGATCATCCCGTACGAGATAACACGGCCTGCGTGGTAGAGCACTTGCGGTACGATCACCGATCGCTGCACGGCGATGACACTACCGCCGCCGACGTCGATCTGCACCGGCGCAGACGAAGCGGACTGCCAACCCATCACGACCGGTCCGCACATGCCCACGCAGTGCAGGCTGGCGAAGAGTCCGGCGCCGAACGCTAACCAGAGTTCAGGCATTCGCTCCCTCCGACTGAAAGTGGGGAAGGTGACGCAAGCGCATCGAGTTCTGCGCGACCGCAAGGCTCGAAAGCGCCATTGCCAGCGCAGCGATGATCGGGTTCAAGAGCCCGAACGCTGCAAGAAAGACACCAATTACGTTGTAAATGAACGCCCAAAACAAATTCTGCTTGACGATCCGCATCGTGCTTGCCGACAGACGCAGCAACTGCGGGACGCGCTCGAGGTCGTTATCGAAGAGGATCACGTCCGCTTCGCTTCTGACGAGGTCCGAGCCGCTGCCCATCGCAATGCCGACGCGCGCAGCGCCGATCGCACCTGCATCGTTGAAGCCGTCGCCGACGAACGCCGACTCCGGTTCGTTTGCGACGATCTCTGCTTTCTGCTTCGGCGTGAGCTTGCCGAGCGCTTCGGAGCCCAGATCGCTGCCCATGCGGGTTGCGACCGATTGCTCGTCACCACTGAGGATCGTCGTCCGATAACCGGCTGAGTGGAGTTCGTCGAAGACGCGCTTGGTCTCCGGCTTCACCTCATCGGCGAACGAGAACTCGAAGAGATTGTCAAGACCGGCCTCGTCGCGAACGCTGCACCAAACGGTGGTTTCGAGACGAGCGCCGTCACTGATATGATGCTCGCCACGGACGAAAGTTTCCGAACCGATGCGCACGGTGTGGGTGCCGATGGAAGCGGCGATTCCTTTGGCGGGCACCTCCTGCATGTTACGGACATTCGATGCCAGCGAGCGATCGGTCGCGTATGCATCGGCAATGGCGCGCGAGAGCGGATGTGCCGACAGTGATGCCACTGCGCCGACAAGCGGCAAGAGTTCGTCGCTTCCGATTGCCGTCGCGTCACCTACAACTGTATACGTGCGAACGGCAGGTTTGCCGACGGTAAGCGTACCCGTCTTATCGAAAAAGAGGTTCTTGACCGATGACAATCGCTCGACGACACCGAGCGAGCGGAAGAGGATACCGTGGCGCGATGCTTCGGTGACGGCGACCCAGAGCGCGGCAGGAGTCGCGATGCCGATCGCACACGGACAGGCAACGAGCACCACACCGAGGAATGCGAAGAGGCCGTGCCGCAGATCGACAGCGCCCGACCAGTAAATGAGGCTTGCGATCGCCACGGCGATGATGATCGGGATGGCGGTCGCGGCGATCCGGTCGGCTGTGTCTTGGATCTCTGCGCGGCCTTGCTTCGATTCGATCAGCAGCGACTTTAGTCGCATGATGTAGCTCTCGGCTTCGACGCGCAAGACGCCGAGATGCAGGAGGCCGTCGTAATTGATCGCGCCGGCAAGCAACAGTTCGCCTTCGCCGCGACGCACGGGATGCGGTTCGCCGGAGAGCATCGCTTCACTGATCTCGGCGGAGCCGCTCTTGATCACACAATCGACCGGGATCTGTTCACCCGGCTTCGAGAGAATGACATCACCGACCTTGAGCGAGCTCACCTGCACATCGCGTAGCGAGCCGTCCGATGCGACGACGGTGACGATGCTCGGGACGGTCTTTTCAAGATCGTCAACCGCACGCGATGCTTTCGCACGAGCTTTCGCTTCGAGATACCGGCCGCCGGTGACGATGACGAGGATGGCCACGGCCGTTTCGTAATAGACGGGGCCGTTCGTGAAGATGGTGTCGAACATCGAAACGAGCATGGCCGCCGTGACGCCGATGGCGATAAGAAGATCGGCGTTCGAGCGCAGGCCATCGCGAATGTTTCGGATTGCCGATTCGATGAACGGCATGCCGAGCAGGAAGTATACGGGAAGCGACAGCGCCATCAGGAGCCACTTCAGCAGCTCGAAGTATGCCTCGGAGCCGAGGCCTTGACGGAAGAACGCACCGAGCGATTCAACATATAACGGCATGGAGAACATCATGACGTTGATGCCAAGGATGACGCCTGCTGCAAGCTTATACATCGAGAGTCGAGCGCCGGCTTCGTCACCCTTACCGAGCAAGTGTGCGGCGACTTCACAACCGTAGCAGCAATAGAGGGAGTCTTCCGCATGGCGGTGCGGGGCCGATACCGGGAGGCCGCAGTGTTCGCAAACCGATACGACTGACGTATTCATTCCAAATGGGTGGTGCATTTCGGATCCTGTGCCCCGCGCCGGTCACAAGCTCCGATGGGTGGTATTCTTCGATTCAAAAAGGTCGGAGGCGCGCAGAGAGCGGGCTCTGCACGCCTCCAGTGCCAGATTCTCCTCTCCACCCCAGAGGAGACATCACGGCACAAACTTCGAGAACGGCGGCTTGTCGACCCAACGGCTCAGGTTGGGAAGCATGAACGTGATCGAGTACCACGTCGAGCCGATAATGAAGCAGACCCACGTGACGAGCATCCACCAGGGGAATCGGCTACCCAGATAGGTAAAGCGATCCGGGGTACTGGAGTCGTCGTCGGCGATCATCATGTCTTTCGTCGGTTCCATATCTATACGAGTCGTTAGTTCTTTGAGATCGGGATCGAGATCACTTCTTCGCGTGCGTCATGCTTCTCGGTGTCGAGAAATTCCGTATTGCCGAGTTCGAGCTCTCGTTCGAAGAGCCGGAATTTCGGACGTTCGATATCCTTATAGTCACCGCGCACGACGGTCCACATGAACATCGAGAAAAATCCGATCGCCACGCAGGAATACATCACGATTGGCGTGACGGCGAATTGCACGATGTCGTTGCCTGTCTTGAAGATCGAGTATGTGAACTCGATGAATTTATAGGTGAAGCCTGTCCCCGCAATGATGATCACTGCCCACTGGAATACCACGAGCGGGCGGTTGCGACGCTTCGGTGTGTACTGCAACTGTGCAGGAAGCTCGGGATGTGCCACGGGTGGCTGCTGAGTAGTCGTTTCTACCATTGTCGTATCCTCCGGTAATTATTGTCCCATCCCGGCGCGATTCGCTTTCGGGATGCTCATCTTCATTTCGTCGGTGGAATCCTTATTCCAACTGCCGAGCCAATTGACATACGTGACGATCGCAAGGCCGCGTTCGTTCGGACGCTTGTCCTTGTCGAAGAACCACGTGAACTCCGGCATGACAGACGACGGCACGACGTTCGTCGGCTTATAGAAGTGCGCCATTTGCCAATCGTTGGTGCGGCGGCCTGCTTCGCGGAACAGGTCCGGTCCGACACGGCGTGTTCCCATCATCTGCGGCATTTGCAGCACATTCTGGTACTCGTCTGCTGTCGAGACTTTGCCCCAGCGAGCCGGCTCGTTCGAGATCGGGCGGACCTGCTGTGAATGGCAGTGCCAGCACGCTTCTGCGATATAGACGTCGCGACCGAGCGAGAGCGCCTTTTTATAGCTGGCGCTGTTCGGCTCGCCGTAGTATTTCTTGAATTCCTGCGGATAGTCTGCGGCAAGTTGCGCGAACGTAGCTGGCGGATTCTTTGCCAGATCGTCGAGCGATTGCGTCGGGATCTTGTTCATCATCAACCACGGGATGAGTCCCGATGAAATGAAGCTGAACGCGAAGAAAGAGATGCCGGCAACGAGAAATACCGTGCTAAACCGTTCAATAGGTGATTTTGCCATTGTCGTATACGATCAAAGTTGTTCTGCCCGCACCATTGCCTGGCGCTTATAATCGGTGGCCTCGAAGTGGCCCCACTCGCCGATGAGCACCATCGTGAGCGCAAAGACGATATGTGTCAGCGCTGCGACCCAGAATGGGATTGACGAGATGATCCAGTCGCCACCGAAGAGCATCGGCTGCAGCCACGAGAGGATCCCGTAGAAATTCACGATCCAGATCACGAGGCCGAGCACGATTGCCGCCACCACACGTTGTCCGCGTGATGACTGCTTAAAATACTTTGCCATGATCACTTCGAACACGATGCCATAGAGCGCACCGGTGAACACATAGAGGATTACGCCGACGATCAACATCGTCGCCGAATCGCTCGTCATCGCATTCTGACCCATCGGAAAGGTCATGAAGACCCGAATGAGCTCGAATGGATTTTTATCGAAGATCACCGAGCCGACCACATTGAAGAGCAGACTACCGATGGCGCCGAAGCCACCAAGGATGCTGCCCGTCATGATGTGATACCATAAGTAGAACGTCTTTGGCGGCCACGTTTCGTCAGGATATTTATGCGGCTTCTCTTCCTCGAGCGCGGAGATGAGCGCCGAGGTTTCGGCCTGCAACTCCTGTATCCGCCTGATTTTTTCTTCTCGATTCATCGCGTGGTCTCCTTTGCTGGGTGTTTAGGATACGACAGCCGGACGCGGGTACGACGCCGGTGCCAGTTCATGTTCGCGGTCGAACTCCTTCTGCGATTCGCCGAAGCGGATCGGGTTCTTCGCAGTGCGATAGAGATTGTAGGCCCAGATCATCTGACCCAGGACAATCAATACGCCGGCGAACGTACGTACCAGCCAGAACGGGAACGAAGCGATGAGCGACTGTTCCCAGATCTGTAGTGAACGCCAGCTAAAGCCCTGCACCAGGCCGGCGATCGTCAGGTCACCGAACATGATGACGAGGCCGATCGTCGAGAGCCAGTAGTGCCAAGTGTTCAGGCGCAGGCTATACCACTCGCGGCCCGTGACACGCGGCCACAAATGCGTCACCGTACCGAGCAGCCAGAAACCGAACACGCCAAGCATCACGAGGTGGGCGTGTGCAACGACCCAATCGGTGAAGTGGATGACCTGCTGCAATGTCAGTGTGACTTGGAAGGCGCACTGCAAGCACGTCGTGAAGTAGAGCACCATGCCCGTGTAATACCAGCGCAACGGCAGATTCGTCTTGAGCATTGAACCCGAGCCGCGAAGCGTCAGGAAGAAGTTCACGACGACGGTAGTGACGACGATCTCGACGGCGATCGTCGAAGTCACGGCTCCATATTGTACGAACATCGGGATCGGGCTCCAGAGGAAGTGGTGTACGCCTTGCAAGGGGTAGAAGAAGGCGAGACCCCAGAAGCCAACGAGCGAGAGGGCATGAGAATAAATCGGTTTCTTCATGATCAGCGGCACGAAGTAGTACATCATGCCCCAACCGAGCGGCGTCACGAACAGGCCGACGAGATCATGGATGTAGAGTCCGCCGATGGCTGCACCTGCAACGCCCGGGGCGAAGAACTGCGGCAGGTAGTTACCCATGATATAGACAAGGCCGGTCCAGACGAAGGCCGCTGTGAAGTACCAGAGCGAAACGTACAGCGGTTTTTCCTTCGTCTTGATTATCGGCACATAGAAATTCACCGTCATGAGTAACACGCCGATGACGACGACCGGGTCGATGAAGATCGGGGTCTCGGCCCATTCGACACCTTGTGCAAGCCCATAGAGCTGACCGACGAACGTCGCCAGCAAGATCGCTTGCCATGCCCAGAATAGGAAGAGCGATACCCCCCGCTTCCAGACGCGCAGACCGGTCAGACGCGGCACTGCCCAATAGAGCATTCCGAAGAAGAGGTTTGCGAGGAAGCCATAGGCTGCCATGTTCGTATGCACCATACGCACGCGACCCGGAGAGAGCAGTTCGATCCCCGGGAAGAGGTAGCTTCTCAAAAATTGCGTGCTGAATACCAGTCCGGCAAGCAGTGCAACGAAGAACGCCGTGATGCCGGCGATGAAGTGGGCTTTGACCACCCACTTATCGACCAACCCCTGGTTCGATTCCGTTGCAGGTAACGTTGCTGCATTTACTAGAGCCATAGTCGTAGCAGAAGAAATAAAATTGCGAGTTCGGTTCGTTCGTGTACGATCGGTCCGTATCGGGAAGCTCCCGCCACGGACCGATCCACCGCGTGTTATTTCGCGGTCTTCGTAGAATCAGCAGTTGGCGCCGCTGTTGCCGCAGCCGCCATCGCGGCTTCTGTGACATTCGTCTTCCCCATCAAATACGTGATATAGGAGACGAGATGCCAGTTTTCCTCGTCGCTGAGGATGCCGCCGAACGCAGGCATTGGCGTTCCGGCGAGACCGGTATAGAAGGTACGATAGACGTCTTCCACTCGCGTGCCGCCCTTAAGCACACCCTCGCGGAAGTTAAACGGTTTGATCGGATTGTCTTCCGCGTCCTTCAGTGCAGCAGCGGACTTGCCATCGCCGAGACCGAGTTCACCATGACAATTCGCACACCCCATCCGCGCGTACACGGCTTTGCCCTTCACAACGGAAGCTGCGCTGCCAAGCCATTGCGGGGTACTACCGAATGAAAGTGCGACCGGAGGCTGCGATGTCTGCCAACGCTCGGAGAACGTTTTAATATACTCGATCACATTGAGTTTATCTGCATCCGAGAGCATAATCCAACTCGGCATCGACGAACGCGGAACACCGCGATTGATCGTGCGAAGCAGATCGGCATCGGTCGGAAGCGAACCTGGAGCGGAAGAAATAAACTTGAACATCCCGCGCGTGAAGTTGCGGGGCTTCGTTTCGAGCATCGCCGCGGCCGGACCTTTGCCGTCGCCTTTTACGCCATGGCAACCGGAGCAATACGTTTCATATACCTGCTTGCCGGCCCAGACCTTTTGCCACTCGGCTTCCGGAGTACCGGCACGCTTAAGGGTATTGATCTTCTTTGCCGTCGCCTGTTCCTCGAACGGCGTCTGCTTACATGCGGAAAGTGCAATAGCTATCCCACACAATGTAAATAGGGTGGCTCTTCGCATCATGGTTCAATAGAAAAATTTTCAAGCACACCTTACAAAATTAGGACCACGATACCCTTTGAACAAGGACGCTTTTTGTCGTATATATGGCATGCCCTCACGTCTCTGTTCGTAACTATCTGTGAATACATATTCTTACAGAAGAGAAAGAATTTGGTCTAATTTAAACTAACGAGCGTTCGTTTCTTCTATCTCTCCCTGCGATCGTTGGTGTTGTGCCGTTTATGCAGTCTTATTTTGTATTTTTCGTGTAAGAGTATTTTGATGACGTAAAAGAATTTGACGGTAATGAATTCAGAAACTATCGCTGTTTACGGCGTTTTCGTAACTTCAAGTACAGGGCACGGAAGTTGGAGTGTGAAACTCAGAGCGAACCTTTTCGCTAAACTGTTCGCTTGAACTAATAGTATGAAGCGTCTTCGTCGCGTTATATCGGCAGTGCTCGTAACGTGTATCATGATCTCCTCGATCGGATACACGGCAGTCTCGTTCGCATGCCCGAAAATGTCGACGAAGCAGACCCAGCAGTGCTCGATGTGCAACAAGTCGGAGAAGGCATCCACCAAGACGAAGGATTGCTGCAAGCCGATCGTCGAGCATAAAGTGGTCCACACCGACAGCCTACGTTCGCAGGACTCACAGTCGGTGCAGGTAATAGCCGCCGTGTTACCGCAACCGATGATCGTCGTTTCGAACGACCTCGATCTCTTCGGCACTGTCGAGCCCATACCCGGACAACGAACCGTTCCATTGCCTCCCGATGCATCCACTGCGCGTGCGATGCTCTCGACCTTCGTCATCTGATCTCTTAGATCTCCTACTAATCCGACTCGTGGCCGCTAAGCTGCCATGCGTGCGGATGTTCCGTTGTATTCTATCATTTTTCTTATTCATTTCAATTCGATCATGAAGTACATTTTATCTATCGCCATACTCTTGTCATATTTCGCCCTATCGTCAGTTGCCGCCGCACCCGTGAAGGACGGTAAAGTGTACAAGGTCAAAGCGACCGTCAAGAAGATCTATCGTGACGACAAGAAGATCACGCTCGACCACAAGGAGATCAAAGGATACATGAAGGCCATGACCATGACCTTCGCCGTCGACGATGCAAAGCTCTTCGATACAGTGAGTGAAGGCACAAAGGGGCTCTTTACGATGAAAGTCGTCAAGGGCTTTCCAGTCATCACCGGTGTGAAGGTCACGAGCACGAGTGCAGCGATGTATGTCTGCCCGATGCATCCCGACCAGCACTCCGACAAACCCGGCACGTGCAAGAAGTGCGGGATGGACCTTATCAAGAAATAGCACGAACAATGAAGTTCTTCGACCGCTTCCGAAGCTCTGCAGCCGATCTCGAGACGATCGAACGATCGAGCCGTCAGGTCGGCCCGGGTGTATTCTTCTCCACAGTAGTGGTAATCGCTTCCTTCCTGCCCGTCTTTCTTTTGACGGGCACCGAAGGGAAGCTCTTTCACCCGCTCGCTTGGACGAAGACGTTCATCCTCGTGATTGATGCATTTCTCGCGATCACGCTCACGCCCGTGCTGATCTCGTTCTTCCTTCGCGGCAAGCTCAAACACGAAGAATCGAACCCGATCACGCGGCTGCTCGAGCGGCTCTACACACCGATCCTGCACTGGTGTCTGGAGTGGCGCAAGACGGTGATCGCGATCAACATCGTGCTCCTCGCCGGCGGTGCGTTCCTCTACACACAACTCGGCTCCGAGTTCATGCCGCCGCTCGACGAGGGGTCGATCCTGTTCATGCCTGTGACCATGCCCGACGTCTCGAACACCGAGGCGAAGCGCATTCTGCAGATACAGGACAAGATCATCGCGGGCGTGCCCGAGGTCGAGAGCGTGCTGGGGAAGGCAGGGCGCGCGAACACTGCGACGGATAACTCGCCGATCAGCATGATCGAGACGATCGTCCTGCTGAAGCCTCGCGCCGAGTGGAGACCCGGCATGACGAAAGAACGCCTCGTCGAAGAACTCAACTCGAAGTTGCAGATCCCGGGCGTAGTCAACGGCTTCACGCAACCGATCATCAATCGCATCAACATGCTTTCGACAGGTATCCGAACGGATGTCGGTCTGAAGATCTACGGTCGCGACCTCGATACGATCGGTGCGCTCGCCGAGCGTGTGCGTGCAGCGCTCGAAGGGCGCGACGGTGTGAAGGACTTGTATGTCGAACCCATCACCGGTGGTCGCTATCTCGACATCGCGATCAAACGCGATGAGATCGGCAAGTTCGGTCTGAGTGTGGACGATGTGAACATGTTCATCGAGACCGCCCTTGGCGGGATGAACCTCACGACCACGGTCGAGGGCCGCGAACGCTTCGCGGTGAACGCACGATTCGCACAGGACTATCGCAACAGCATCGATGCCATTCGTCAGTTACCACTTCGCTCACCCGCAGGCACTGTGCCGCTCGCTGCCGTCGCCGATGTTCGTCTTGCCGACGGTCCGCCGATGATCACTTCCGAAGGAGCGATGCTTCGCGGGACGGTGCTCTTCAACGTGCGCGACCGCGACCTCGGCTCGACGGTCCGCGATGCACAGCGCACACTCGACTCCGCCTTCAAGAAGCTGCCCACGGGCTACAGCTTCGAGTGGAGCGGACAGTGGGAGAACCAGATCCGCTCGCGCAAGACGCTGCAGATCATCATGCCGATCGTGATCGTCATCATCTTCTTCGTGTTGTACTTCACGTACAAGTCGCTCAAAGAAGCAATGCTGACGATGATCACCGTGCCGTTCGCGCTTTCGGGTGGTGTCTATATCCTTGCACTCTACCATGTCAACGTGTCGGTCGCTGTGGCGGTCGGGTTTATCGCGCTCTTCGGTGTTGCGATCGAAACGGCGATGCTCATGACGATCTATCTGAATGAGTACATGGAGAAGCTCGTGCACGACAAAGGCAACTCGAGCGAGACGATCTCGTCGGCGGACTTGCGCAAGTACGTGACCGACGGAGCCATCCAACGCCTGCGACCCAAACTAATGACGGTCTCCGTCTCCCTCTTCGGACTCTTGCCGATCCTCTGGGCTAGCGGCACGGGCAGCGACGTCATGCGACCGATCACCTTGCCGATGCTTGGCGGGCTCATCACTTCGACCGTGTATGTGCTGCTCGTCACGCCAGTCGTCTATGAAATGGCCAAGGAACGCGAATTGCGTAAACACGGCAAGATCACCATTCCGGGAGGACACCATGAGTAAGCTACTACTCTTTGTGCTGTTGCTTGTGGCGGTGCAGACCGAGGCACAGGTCATCACGCTCGATTCGGTGCTCCATGCGATCGATCGGTCGTATCCGATGATCAAGATGTATGAGGTGATGGCGGATGCACGCTCAGAGTACGCTCGCAGTGCATCGAGCTGGATGCCGCCGAAGATCACTGCAGGGTTGTGGCAGACGCCATACAATGCGATCGGCGACGGGATGTTCATGGTCGGCGTCGAGCAGATGATCCCAAACCCCGCGAAGGTGAATGCAAAAGAGCGGATGATGCTCAGCGAAGCGGCGCTCGACCGCGCATCGCAGTCTGTCGCTCTTCGCGACATGCACACGATGGCGAAGCGAGCCTATTACGGCCGCTCAGTGCTCGAGCGCAAGCTTCGAGCGATCGACGAGACCGATTCGCTGCTTGCATTCGTGATCGCGCTCGCAACCGATCGCTACCCGACCGGGAAGGAGTCGCTCGAGAACATCTATAAAGCGCAGGCTGCCCGCGCGGAGCTCTCTTCGATGCGAACGATGACGACAGCAGACATCGGCATGAACAATGCAGAGCTGCGAAACTTCCTCGGCGCCGCGACAGCTACATTCCAGATCGACACCACACTGCCGGTTTCTGGCACCGCTTCCGATCGGATGCTCACCGATAGTATCCCGGAAGTACGGAGCATCGATGCCGAGATCACGATGATGCGCTCGCGCCGCGACGTGGAGCGATCGGCGCTGTATCCGGAGTTCGGCGTATCGGTCAACCACATGCAAGCGCTCAATACCATGATGCCAAACCAGTTCTCGGTCATGGGCATGGTCTCACTGCCGATCGCACCGTGGTCTCGCACCGAAGCCGATGCGATGAGCGCCGGTGTCGATCGCGAGATCGAAAGCATGCAGCTCAAGCGCGATGCAACGATCCGCGAACGTGCGGCCAAGATCGAAATACTCCGTGCGCAAGTTGACGGCAGTCGTACGCAACTCGAGAACATCACGACAGTCGTTCTGCCCGCCTATCAGCGATCGTTCGATGCATCGTTGCGTGCATACCAACAGAATGCCGGCGATCTCTTTCGTGTCATCGACGCATGGCAGATGCTGAGGATGGCCGAGATGAATCGTCTCGATCTCCTTAAATCACTTATCAACGCTCAGATCTCGTATGAAGACGCTCTTTCCAATGACTAAGACGCCAATGCTGCTGCTGGCGCTATCGCTCGCGGCATGCTCCAAACGCGAGGCGGCGCCGCCACCGTCGGCAGAGGCATCGCTGACGGATGTAACGGCATCGCCGAACCGCATCGTCAAAGCGGCCGGTGCGACCGTGAAGCTCACCCACTCCAGTGTTACGCCGCTCGTGCGTGCAACTGGTGTGGTGACCGTCGATCCGCGTTCGGTGAACACGATCAGCTCGCGCTTCGACGGCCGCATCGAACGGCTGGCCTTGCATTACAACTTCCAACCGATCGGTACGGGCGCAGAGATCCTTGCGATCTATAGCCCAGCGATCCTCGCCGAGCAGGAGCGGCTCATCGCCCTGACCCGTGGTAATGCACAGGCCTCGGAGCTTGCCGAAGCTGCGAAGCAGAAGCTGGCGAATCTCGGACTCACCGATGCGCAGATCGCTCGCATCGTCTCATCCAGACAGCCGATCAACCCGCTGCCCGTGTACTCGCCCTACGGCGGACATATCCACGATGTCGTTTCGCGCACAACCTCAACCAAGATGAATGCGTCGGGAGGCGATGGCATGGCCTCGATGATTGGCGGCACCAGTAGCACGAGCGCCGCGCCGTCCGACTACGCAACGAACCTCGCTTCGAGCGAACTCTCGCTGAAAGAAGGGATGTACGTGCGTGCAGGGCAGGCGCTGGTGTCGGTGTACGATGCCTCACGTGTCTGGATCGCCCTGAACATTCCGCGAAGCGAAGCAGCGCTGGTGCATCATGGCGATGCAGTGACGATCAGACCGGAGACGGACCGGGAGCATCCCATCACTGCGAAGATCGACTACATCGAGCCCATCCTCGATGCATCGTCATCGTCCTTGCGTGCTCGGGTATATCTCGAAGGTGTATCGCACGAGTCATCGCTCAAGATCGGCGCACTGGTGGATGCAATGATCGAACCGAGCGCAGTAGATGGTGCGTGGCTGCCGAAGTCAGCGGTCGTCAGTCTTGGCAAACGGGATGTCGTCTTCGTCAAACGCGACGGCCGCTTCGCTGCCGTAGAGATCAGGACAGGCATCGCAACCGATTCGCTGGTGCAAATATCAAGCGGAGTCGACGATAGCGACGAGGTTGCGCTCGAAGCGCATTACTTTGTCGATAGCGACAGCTTCATTAGAACGGAGGCCGCACAATGAGAACCATCACCACACTCCTCGCACTAGTCTTGCTGGTGGCGTTCGTTTCGTGCAAGAGTGAGAAACAGAAAGAGGACGGTCTTGCGCCGGATGAATACTACACGTGTTCGATGGATCCGCAGGTCACCGAATACCATGCCGGCCGTTGCCCGATCTGCCACATGGAGATGATCAAGGTCAAGAAGCATCAGCTGAAGGCCGGCGAGATCCGTCTGAGCACGCAACAGCAGCAACTGGCGAACATCAAGCTCGAGACGATCGGTTTGCAGCCGACGGCGACGGAGCTGACGCTCGAAGGAACGGTGACGATCGACCAGGAACGCGCGTCGGCCATCTCGTCACGCGTTGCCGGTCGCATCACTCGACTTGCTGTGCGCTCCGGTGCGGAGCCGGTTGCCCGTGGTGCAGTTCTCTATTCTATTTATAGTGAAGAACTCAATGCAGCGCAGGCCGAGTATCTCGCCGCGAGCAGACGCTCTGCATCGGGCGACGTAGCCGCCGCGGCAAAGCAGCGGCTTCGACTCTATGGGATGAGCGATGAGATGATCGCTGAGATCGCACGCAGCGGGAAGATCATGAACGAAGTGCCGTTCACTGCAACGTCAAGCGGGTATGTGACCGGTGCAACTGTCAGCGAAGGCGATTACGTCAGCGAGGGCAGCACGCTCTTCGAGCTTGCCGACCTTGGCTCGCTGTGGGTCGAAGCGCAGGTGCCGGTCGCGTTCTTGACGGGTCTGCACGAGGGCGATGAAGCCACGTTCACCATCCCCGGTAGCCAACTACCCGAACAGCGCGGATCGGTGATCTTCATTCAGCCGCATTTGCAGCAGAATGAGCACTACGTGAGCGTTCGCTTCCGACTCGATCATCCGCCCACTGATCTTCGCCCCGGCATGCTTGCGAACATTTCGCTTCGCAAAGAGCCGCATATCGCGCTCACGCTGCCGCACGGAGCCGTTGAACAGGACAGCCACGGTGCAAGCGTATGGGTGTTGCGCTCGGACGGCGTGTTCGAGATCAAGATGGTCACGCTCGGCATCGAAAATCCGAACGGAGTCGAGATCACGTCAGGACTCAGTGACGGCGATAAGGTCGTCATTTCCGGGGCGTACTTGCTTACAAGCGAGTACACATTCAAGAATGGTGCTTCGCCGATGGCGGGCATGCAGATGTAACGGAAGGAGCAGACTATGGTAGGAGCACTCATATCGTTCGCGCTTCGCAATCGCCTCCTTGTGTTGCTTGTTGCAGTAGGGATGTTTGCGTGGGGTGTGTATGCTGTCGGCAATAATCCGGTGGATGCCATTCCGGATCTCTCGGAGAATCAGGTGATCGTCTTCACCGAATGGATGGGTCGCAGCCCGCAGGTGATCGAAGACCAGGTGACGTATCCGCTCGTGTCGAATCTGCAAGGCATCCCGAAGGTGCGCAACATCCGCGGCTCGTCGATGTTCGGCATGAGCTTCGTGTATGTCACGTTCGATGACGATGCCGACATCTACTGGGCGCGTACGCGTGTGACCGAGCGGCTGAACTTCGCGCAACGGCTCCTGCCCGAAGGCATCGTCCCGACGCTGGGACCGGATGGCACCGGTGTCGGTCACATCTATTGGTACACGCTCGAGGCGCCGGGGTACGACCTCGGCGATCTGCGTGCGCTGCAAGACTGGTTCGTGAAGCCGGCGCTGCAGACGGTCGCGGGAGTGAGCGAGGTCGCATCATTCGGTGGATTCCAGAAACAGTATCAGATCACGATCGACCCGATCAAGCTCAATTCGTACGACCTGACGATGATGGATGTCCAGCGTGCGGTGCGCGCGAACAACAATGACGTCGGCGGACGCAAGTTCGAGATGAGCGAACGCTCGTACATCATCCGCGGCCTCGGATACGTCCACGGCGTGCCGGATATCGAGAACATCACGATCGCGACACGGGGCAGCACTCCGATCCGCGTGAAGGACGTGGCCGACGTGCAGATGGGCGGTGACATTCGCTATGGCGTGTTCGACGAGAACGGCAACGGTGAACGAGTCGGTGGCATCGTCGTGATGCGCTACGGTGAGAACGCCGATGCCGTGATCAAAGCGGTGAAGACCAAGATCGCGGATGTCACAAAGGGACTACCGAAAGGAGTGACGTTCCATGCGGCGTATGACCGCTCAACACTCATCGAAGAAGCGATCGCGTCGGTGAAGGGGACCTTGTTCGAAGTGTTTCTCAGCGTGTCGATCATGGTGCTGATCTTCCTGTTGCATGCACGTAGCGCGATGATCATTCTCATTCAGATCCCGATCTCGGTAGCGGCGAGCTTCATTCTGCTCAATGCGTTCGGATTCTCGTCGAACATCATGTCGCTGACGGGCATTGCGCTTGCGATCGGAGTGATCGTGGACGATGCAATCGTGATGGTGGAGAACGCCTACCGGCACCTCGCGCTCACGCGATCGAGTTAGTGCAATGCTGATCCGTTCTCTTTGAGCCAGCGTTCGGCAAGGCGGTAGTCCGGACACGTCGCTTCGACGCGTGCCCAGAAGCGTTTGGAGTGGTTGAAGTGCACCGTGTGCGCGAGCTCGTGGAGGATGAGATAATCGACAACGTGCGGCGGCGTTTTCATCAGTCGCCAGTTGAACGAGAGATTCTTTTGCCGCGAACAACTGCCCCAGCGGGTCTTTGATCCTCGGATAAAGAGACGATTATAGGCATACCCGAACTGCCCCGCCAGTTCTGCGACGCGCGTGAACACATGCTCCTTCGCCCGGTCACGATACCATGCTTCTGCAAGCTTCGCGTTCGTGGCGTCGAAGTCAACCCGAAACGGCTCGCCGAAATAGAGCAATTCATCCTGACCGAGCTTGACCGCCCGTTCGCGAGCAAGGACGAAATGCGCGACCTGTTTTGCGATCCACCGCTTCTTCTCTTCAAGCAGGACGTCGAGATGCGCGCGTGTGTAGCGCATCGGGATCACGATCTTCACATTTAGTTCGTGATCGACACTAATGCGTGCATAGCGCACGCGGCGCCGCTCGACGTGGTACTTCGGTTCGATGTCCATCGCAAAAGGTAGAACAAACTGTTGTTCCGTAGCGTCCATATTATGCCGTCATACTACCAATGTCATTGCGAGGAGTTGCGCAGCAACGACGAAGCAATCTAAACACTCGAGGTTGGTCTCCCAATTAAGTTCTCAGATTGCTTCGTCGCCGCCAATGCGGCTTCCTCGCAATGACATAGGGTAATTCATCCTCTTACACGTTGATACCGTGATTGTACCAACCCCGACTCGTACGCCTTGCTCGAGACCAGTCGCAACGGCAACTTCGGATTATCTTCGCCGAAGAGCCGTATGCCGCTGCCGAGCAGCACCGGTATCGTCGAGATCACGAACTCATCGATGAGATCGTCTTTGAGCATGGAGTTCACCACGCCTGCACCGCCGTCGATGAAGATCGTCCCGCCTTCGTGCGACTTCAGCGAAGCAACGAGCGCCCGAAGATCGCCGGAATAGAACTGTACCGACCCCTGTGCGGGCTGCGGCTTGGACGTAATGACGTAGCACTCCTTCTTCGCATGGGGGAAGCCGCCCTCGAAGCGCGAGGCGATATCATACGTTCGTCGGCCGACGATGAGCGTGTCCACCGTTTCGTAGAACGAGAAGTATCCGTAGTCCTCGCCCTCGCGGGCGACGGCGGAAAGCCAATCAAGACTATCATCTGGCGGGGCGATGAAGCCATCAAGGCTGGCGGCAATATAGAGAATGGTGTTGCGTGGTGACGCCATGATAGTGTTTAGTTGCGCTACGATAAGTGCTCTACGAATTCGTGATCGAAAGTTGCACGTATGTGCAGTAGGTGGGGGAACGCCCCCCTACGCAGGTCGGTTAGACTGACGCCTACGCAAGCAGCAGGCGCCGATGTGGCGGAATAGGTAGACGCAACGGACTTAAAATCCGTTGTCCTGTAAAGGACGTGCCGGTTCGAGTCCGGCCATCGGTACGCATGAGCCATCGTCATCTCCTCCGAGTCTGCGTATTGTTGCTGCTGGGTACGATCTCGGCTATGCCGACTCATGCACAAGTTCAATCTCCAGCCTTCGATGCAGAGTGCTACCAACCGAGGCTCGGTAACCCAAAAGAGATCGACACACTCTATACGAGCAACCCCGGCCAGATGCTTGGGCGTATCTTGATGGGTATTCCAGAGGGCCGCAGCGGATCGCCTCGTCGACTGTTGATCGGGGGAATGAACCCGCCACCTGATACCGTAAAGCTCCTCGATCCGATCTTCGCCGATGCAGTTGATATCGTTGGGAAGCTAAACATGCACAAGCTCTCCCATCGCACGGAGCGGCTGGATTTCAACGGAGTTGACTTCTTACAATTTGGGCATTTCCGTTCACGAACGCTGACGGATGCCGTTGTGCTTGGTGGTCAATCCATCTTTCTCTATCTCGCCGACTCAGTTGGGGAGTATGATACGAGTCGGGTGATTACTCTTGGGTTTACTCACGCAATTGTTCGGGACTCGATGGTCTATGCGCCGGACAGGATGTTAACTCCCTACATCGGTCATTTTTCAACGGACTCTTTAGATGATATTGTGATCGGAGTGAGGCTTACCGGGACTCATACATCATCACATGACTCCGTCTACCTTGGCATCATTCATGGTAGTCCGTGGATAGTTGACAGTGCGATGAAAGATCCGTATAAGTATAAGTACGTGGATTCATTCTGCGTCGTGGATGCTGTCACTGCTTTGGAAGAGGGGGAAGGGTTCTGGGGTGTCCAAGCCGATTATCGAGGCACGGGACGAGACGACTACATAGCTTTCAACCGTGCAGGCAACGCGTTTTTCTACGCGAATGATGGACACTTTTCCCTCGCAGGCTTCGCACGGGCGTTGCGAGAAGATACAGTGTTCACCAGATGGCAGAATCCGGATTTGGAGGACTCCGCGTATGGGGTTCGATACGTACCGTTCTATTTCGACGGAGTCCATACGGCAGTCGCATTTCCGCGTGACAGCAGCGATCACAGCGTTGATCTGCTTGCGGCGCTGCAACGTAAGAGTCGTCCCGGAACGCCGTCGATCTACTTCTTCCGAGGAGGGAAAGACTTTGGGAAGCATCGTATCTATCTCGATAGCTCAGACTTTGAACTGCACCCACCCGGTTACTACGACGACTTTCTCTTCGGCCCTGCCGATTTCCCACAGCAATACGTCGATGTCGGTGACATCAATGGGACGGGGAATCACGCGCTGTTCGTCGATGCCAGTCTCGGCAATGCCGCCTCGCTTGCGTTCGTCTACGAGATGGGTACGGCGCTTGATGACAAGGTAGATATGTATCTTGGCATCGGCAACTCACGAGCTATTTGGGGAGTCAGCAGCTTGGATGCGAACCAAGATGGCCTGAGCGATATCATTTTTAGTGTTCCGTCGTTCGTGAGCAACGCGGAAGTTGCGAGTGGTGACTACCATGGTCTGGTCGGCGTGATCTACGGTTCGAAGAAGGTACCACCGGCAGCGGTGCATGAGCACCCAACGATCGAAGACGGCGATATGAGCATTTCGGTTATACCTGACGGTTCAAATGTGCGAGTCTCGTTCGTCAGTCCGAAGAGTGGTCATTGCAGCATTCGGCTTCGCAATATTCTTGGTGCGATCGTAGCAACGTCAGAGGTCGATGCGTCTGCCGGCGAGACTGTAGCGGAGGTCAACACTGGTCAGATCGCCGACGGTGTTTACTTGATCGAAGTATCGATGGGTGAGACCATGCGCGTCAAAAAGCAGGTGTTGGTTCGATAGTCCCTCGATCTCACCAACTTACTCCGCTCGGTCCAGCAGCGACGGCGGAAGTTGCTTCGAGGCTTTGATGCCGAGCTCTTTCATTTGTTCTGCGCGGCGGACGAGGTTGCCGGTGCCGCTGTGGAGTTTGCCCATTGCGTCGGTGTAGCTCTTCTTTGCATCGTCCATCTTCTTACCGACGGCGATGAGGTCTTCGACGAAACCGACGAGCTTGTCGTACATCTTGCCGGCCTGGTCTGCGATATCGAGCGCGTTCTTCGTTTGTCGCTCTTGCTTCCAAATTGAAGCGATCGTGCGAAGCGTTGCGAGCAGCGTTGACGGACTGACGATCACAATCTTGCGCTCCCAGGCATAGGTGAACAAGTCGGCATCTGCCTGCACTGCAAGGCCGAAGGAGGATTCTATCGGCATGAACAGCAGCGTGAAGTCTGGGGCGTTGAGCGAGCCAAGGCCAGGGTAGTTCTTTTCCGATAAGCCTTTGATATGTGAGCGCACCGATGCGACGTGCTCGGCGATCGCACTGTCGCGGTCGGTGTCGGTTTCGGCGGCGACGAAGCGATCGTATGCGATGAGCGAGACCTTCGAGTCGATGATGATGTGCTTGCCTTCGGGTAGTTTGACGATCACATCGGGCTGTTGCCTGCGGCCATCGTCGGAGGTATGACTCTCTTGCAGCACGTACTCCTCGTCCTTGCGAAGCCCGGAATACTCCAGCACCTTCTCAAGAATCAGCTCACCCCAGTTGCCTTGCTTCTTCGTATCGCCTTTGAGTGCTCGCGTCAAGTTCGCTGCTTCGTCGCTGATCTGCTTGTTGAGTTCGGTAAGCTTCAGGATCTCACCTTTAAGTGAGTTGCGTTCGGCCGCTTCGATGCGATAGGTCTGGTCAACTTTGGCCTCGAACTCCTTAAGCTTCGATTGCAGCGGGTTGAGGATTGTTTCGAGCTGCGATTGATTGAGCTTGGTAAACTTGTCGGTCTTCTCTTCGAGGATGCGATTGGCGAGGTTCTCGAATTGAGAGCGTAACTGATCCCGCATTTGCTCGCTCGATTGCTCGAGTTTTTGAAAGCTATCCTCGCTGGCACGAAGCGTTTCTTGCAGTCGAGCAATGTCTGCTGCATGGGTACGCAGTTGTCCGCGTTCATGCTCCAGTTCCGTTCGCAATTCGGTGCGGTCGCGTTCGAGTTGCTGCAGACGATCGGCGGCGACGGCACGCATCTTCTCCGATTCCGCGAGTTGACCTTGGGCTTGGGCGAGCTTTGTCTCGGTATCGCGAAGTGCGGCAGTGACATCGCCAGTTTCTTTCGATTGAAACGCGAAATAGCCAATGGCCAACCCTAATGCGACGCCAAGGAGTATGTACAGAATGATCATGTGGTCGGTGGTGCTCCTGAACTTCTATGATAATATACGTTCAGAACAATTGGGGTAGGGGAGAACATTCGTGGTAATCGGAAGCCTGATTTCGGCGTTCTACAGGCTCACGAGACAAAACGAACGATGCCGCTACCCTTAGTCGCGATCGTCGGACGCCCAAATGTGGGCAAATCGACGCTCTTTAACCGCCTTGTCGGCGAACGCCGCGCTATTACGGAATCCATTTCCGGCGTGACGCGCGACCGCATCTACTCCAAAGCCGATTGGGCCGGACGAGATTTTTTGATCGTCGATACCGGTGGTATTGTGCCGGAGTCAGAAGACATTTTTGAACGCGGCATCCGCAAGCAGGCCGAGATCGCCATCACGGAGGCGGCTGTCATTCTCTTCGTGGTCGATGTGACGGCCGGCGTACACCCGCTCGATTCCGAAGTTGCCAATATTCTCCGTCGTTCGGGCAAACCCGTAATGCTCATCACGAACAAGGCCGATAATGCCGAACGAGAAAGTTTCCGTACGGAATTTTACGAACTCGGACTGGGCGAACCGTATACGTCGAGTGCCATCAATGGCCGCGGTGTCGGCGATTTCCTTGACGAGTTACTGAAACTGCTTCCCCCACAAGAAGCGGAGACGGAATCGGCTAATATGAAACTGGCGATTGTCGGGAAGCCGAATGTCGGGAAGTCCAGCTATCTGAATGCACTCATCGGCGAAGAACGTGCGATCGTTACGCCGATTGCCGGTACGACACGAGATTCGATCCATACGACGTACACGTATTATGGGCAGTCGATTACGTTAATCGACACGGCAGGTATCCGACGCAAGAAGTATGTCGACGATGCTCTCGAGCTCTATTCGATCGTACGTACAATGAAAGCGATCGAAGAATGCGACGTCGCGCTCGTGCTTGTCGACGCGACACAGGGTGTCACGAAGCAGGATGCGCGTATTCTCAACGACGTGATCGATGCTCGCAAGGGAGTCATTCTTGTCGTGAATAAATGGGATCTTGTCGAAAAGGAGACGAACACGGCTGCACAATTTGAGAAGTCGGTCCACGAAATGCTGAAGACTGCGGACTTCGTCCCTGTCGTCTTTATCAGCGCCGTGACGCATCAACGTCACACAAAACCACTGGAGTTAGCGCTCAAAGTGTATGAAGATCGGAAGAAGCGTATCGGTACTTCGGCGCTGAACACAGATTTGTTGGCGGATATTGAACGAACGCCGCCGCCTGCAGTACAGGGGCACGATCTTCGTATCAATTATATTACGCAAGTAAAAACGGAACCGCCGGTCTTTGCGCTGTTCTCGAATTTTCCCGATCTGATTCCTGAAAGCTACAAACGTTTTGTCGAGCGACAGCTTCGCGAACATTACGGGTTTTCGGGCGTGCCCGTCTCGCTAATCTTCCGTCGGAAGTAGCTACAGGATTACTTGATGGTGATGGTCTTTGTATAGATCTGCGGATTGTTGCGTGCTACTTCGTCCACGACACAACGAACATAATACGTTCCTGACGGGAGCGGCAAGCGGCCTTTATCAAGTCCTTCAAAAGTCTGTTCGAAGACGCCTTCCTGTTTGATATCGTTCATCGAATACGTTTGGACCAACATTCCAAGCGCATCGAAGACCTGCATGGTCACGCGGGACTGCGCAAGGAGACGAAGTCGGAACACCCATTGCTTCGAGTGCTTCTTCGGTTCTTCGATGGTCAACCCCACTTTCGGCATCTTTGCAAGATCCTCCGCTTTAAGGCCCTTTCCCTGAATCGGTAGGACGATCGAGTCTCTATCGGTCACCATCGTGAGGTTCGTGTTATGATCTCCAGGTGTTGTCGGCTTAAAACAGACACTGATCGTGACGTTGCTCGTCTGCGGAACAGTGATTGGCAGCATTTGCTGTGACGGCGATGGGATTGAGTAATCCTTACCGTCGACGACATATAATTTCTTGATGACTTGTGGTACGGCGGCCGTATTTGTGATCTGTACGTACATGCACGACTGAACGCCAATACCTTGCGCACCGAACTTCATTTCTGACAAATTGAACGCGAACGGAGGAATGGGCGGGGCACCATGATACATCGGCTCGCGCGGCGGTGGAACCGGGGACATCGGTTGAGCCGAGGCGCTGATCGAGGCCAGAAGCAGTATGAGCAGTATGGTGCTGTTGCGGTATGAAGTCATCGGGTGTTCTGATGTATAACTTGCAAGTAACAGTTGGCATCTGCCAAAGCGTTCGGGCAGAAGTGCCGGATTCAAAGCCGGGCGGTGGCCGAGCATGCGATCGTCGTTGTACGACGAGTCGGTGTATTGGCCGGATAGGAAAAGACCGATTGACCGAAACTTGCCTCGACGTGAATTCGATCGTCGAGGTTCAGCGCAGCTACAAACTTGACTCTGGTGCCGCTGCCATACAGTGGAACGAACGGCAATATGTCACCGATCTCCGGCTCGATACTGTACAATCGCACATCGAATGTTGGAACGGTGTATGGTTCGATAAACGCCGAACACGAAAGCACGTGCATCGGGCGAAGCGTAGCACCGATACCGGCTGTATATGCAACTGTTCGTTCACCATCAATGCTGAGTGAACGGATACGCCCGAGGAGCGTAAGCAGCACTGTGCCCGATAGCCGTTCTTCGTATCGAATCCGTCCATCGCTGAAGGTGCGTGGAGTTTCGGTAGCTACGGAGTAACGGATCCGGGCATCGACCGATCGTTTGCTGTTGTCATAGAGTAGGCCAAGAGCCGATTCCACGGAACGCGTCGTTGCTCCGACGTCCGGCGATCCGATGTGCTCGAACGAGAGGGTTGAGTACGCCCTCAATTGAAGAACATTTGACATAGCATACGATACTCCGAGGTAGCAGCCTCGTTCATGCAGATCGTTATCGCTTGCTGCGCCGAACGTACCTAGAAACGGCGAGTAGTATTCCGGCGGGATGATGTGCACGTTGGCCGATAGAAGTAAGGGGCTGGCGAGCCGGATCGTACTACTCAAGGCGAACGAAGTTGTCGTTCTCGACGGTACGAACGACGCGCCGATCTCCGTACTGAGGTAGAATATGCTGTCATGGACTGTACAAAAGGCGGAGAGGACTCTTGTATTGTCATGGCCGAACTGCGGGGAAGTTGTATCGACCGTCAACGGAAGATCGTACCGCGTGTCGCAGCCCACGATTCCAAGCTGGAGATGAAGCGATACATCCTCGGGCGAATGCCATCGTAGCGCTCCTCCTGCTACGGTTTGTTGCGTCGTTCCCATCCTATCTAATTCGGTTGTTGTTCGATGATAGCCTGACGTACTGACGTATGCGATACTTCCCGAATCGATCGTCGCATCGATACTTCGATCGCTATAGAATCCATCGATTGAGAATGAACCTGCTTCTACGGTTGTTGCTGCACCATTGAAATACCGGTACGAACTCGTCGAACGATACGGCGTGATGGTTGCTGCGGATCGACGTACCGAAATATTCGATACCGAGGGAAAGATCGGATACCCTTTCCCGAATACAAGTCCCTCGCCGTAGTTCAATCCGTAACTGCCGATGATGAAATGTTCGACGCTAAATGGACCCGCATCGATCGGTTTTCGGATCGATAGTGAGCCGACGAGATGATCAAAATACAGTGGTTCGCCCGGGTCCTTTGCTTCGACAAGTGACAATTCGACATCAGCCGTTCTCGCGACGATACTGGAAGATGTCTTGATCGGGGAGCCGCGGTAGTAGTGGCGAACATACTCACTGCTGTCGGCCAGTGCCGGATTGAGTTGCATCTGTGTATGAACTGTGACCCGACTCGGCCCTCCTTGCTCGAATGTTCGATGTTCATCCATCAACTCCTGACCGCGGGATGCGATAGCATCTGGATCGGGGACATCGTCGAGACGGTCGATTAGCTCAATGAGCCTGCTTCCATCGTCTGTTGTATCGATCACTTGCGCGATTGCCGTGCTGCTCATACAGACGGTAATGCAGACCAATATGGAGATAGTGGTTACCATTGCCCGGTCAGACCGAACGTGAGGATCGATCCGAATGCATGGTCGAAGCGAACACCGAGGTCGATCAATGCAGGATCGTATTTGAAATGGGCTCCGACGCTGATCGTCCCGGAGTTGGTTGTCGTTGCTGCGCTCAGTGATAGTGCATCGACTAACGCATACGATATCCCGAGATGAACCGTCGTTCCGAACGACTCCTCCGATTCGAGCGTCGCGCTGAGGGTGATCGGTGTGTCGCTTGGCCGATATCCGGCTCCAAAGAGTAGATCGACGGGGCGTTCCTCGACCGTTCCGGCCCCGTCGCGTGTCCCGCTTCCGAAGAGGTTGAGTGCCGTTGCAGCGACCGAGAATTCCGAGGAAATCCCGAACGTAAAGCCCAGATCGAGAAGATAGAACTTCACGGGAGCATAGTCTGGCGTTGTTGTCAGCGACTCGTATCGGAACCTGGCTCCGATCGCGGCACTACGTCCTTGGGCCAGATCGAACCGTTTCGCGAGACCGGCGATCGCATCGACATCGGAATAGACGGTGGAATATGCCAACCGAGATGCTCCGACGGAAAACGACAGTCCGATGGGGCGTGCAGTATAGACTCCTTCTACCGCCGCCGTGTATGCGTCGCTTAGTCCTTGCTCGTTCGGCGTCAGTGCTATCCCTACTTCGATATCGTGCGTTCCGTCACCGGCCGCGAGTGCGGGGTTCAGCGTTAGGGCGGCCGATGATGCATAGGTGATCGACGACGATCCGAGCCCTCTGGATTCGGCGGATTCCAAATGCAGCACCTGGGCCGAGCATATCTGCCGGGCGCCAAGGAAGAGGGCGATGATGAATGATAGACGAACCAGTTGAGCGGCAAAAACGACGAAGCTTCCGGGCACAGTGTGCACCCGGAAGCTTCAGCAATGAAACGATCTGCTTAGTGCTTCGGGGTGTTGGTTGAAGCGCCGGTCGAGCTGCTCTTCATCGAACGCTCGCGCATCAAGTTCTTTTTGAACGCACCCATGTAGTCGACGAGCGAAGCGATCTCTTCGTCGTTGAGCGGGCCTTTATTCTTCGTGTGGAATGCCGGCATGTTCGTGTTCGCACGGCCGTTGGCGATCACTGTCTTCCATTGTTCCGGCGTATGGTTCATCATCTCGTCTGCCGTAATATCCGGACCCGGCTTGTTGTCCGACTTCGAGCCGTGGCAAATCGCACAATCGGCTTCGTAGAGTTTTGCACCAAGCTCGCCTTTGCCTTTATCGACATGGCAGGTTGCGCAATTGCCCTGGAACACACCGTCGAGGTGCATCGACTCTTTATGGGCCAACTTGGAGCGATAGATCATGCCATGAATGCGGATCTGCTTCTGCGGCTCGACCACCGAGTTCGAGACGATCGTGATCACCTTCGTGAACGGACCCTCAGCCTTGTTATGCGGGTCGAACGTGACCTTTAACGCCGTCGACTTACCCGGAGCGAGCTTCTTGTCGCCAAGCACCGCTGCCGTACAACCGCACGACGGATTCGCGCTCATGATTTGTAGCGTATCGGTACCGCGGTTCGTGATCGTAAAGTTTGTTTCGGCGTTCGTCTGCTGTTCGACCTTCCCGAAGTCATGGTCG
Organism: Bacteroidota bacterium; assembly: GCA_018266755.1. Lineage (NCBI taxonomy): Bacteria > Pseudomonadati > Bacteroidota > Bacteroidota bacterium. The sequence goes on along the minus strand of JAFDZW010000007.1, from coordinate 16,367 downwards.
ATCTCGTTGACCTCGATCTTGGGGCCTTTGGCCGTATCGACCGGCGCGAAGAACGACGCGAATGCCGGAGAAATAGTAACACTACCCGATGCAAGAATGATAGTCAACAGACCGGCAACTCCGACAATGGCGGAGGTAATGAGAGTACGTGTACGATTCATAGTTTTCAGCGAGTTCAATGTGATTTTTTGGGTACTCAGTGTAAATATCCACAGGCCGAAAAAGGTTCACCCACAGCCCTTTCGGTCGTAGCAGAGTTTGAACGCTTTACACAGACGTCATTCTGAGCGAAGCGAAGAATCCCTTGAGGAATCCCTGTGAGGCTCCGCCGCAGGGTTTCTTTGCTTTACTCAGAATGACAGCTCCTTACACCGTTTCAAACTGAGCCATGAACACCCGTTCGGCCTCCACCCCAGAGGGCAGCCCTTCATCACATGAAACGAGTGCAGACACCCAAGGTTACACCACGGCCCATCGCACAGTCACCAGTGAGGTGCCAATTTGGGGGATTCGGTCTGTAAGTACATAGACCATCAACAACATAATTGTGCACACACAAACCCATCTGAGTACCTCGTCCGGAACTATGGTGTCTTGGGATATAGGTGTGTGTGATCTGCATTTCAATGTACATTTTGAATCAGTGACATCTGGTGCCCGTCACTTCAAGGACAAGATACGTCATTCAAGAGCCAGTGTCAAGGTGCCTATGAACGAATTAATATTCCGAGCACCTGGGCTTATTGTAGAGACGCGCATATGCGCGTCTCCGCTGTCGGCCTGTTCTTGCTTTCTGAAAGATTCGCACCGCCCGAGGCAACCACCCCACCCCCTCCTTGTAAAGGAGGGGCAACTGTTTTTCCTTGCTTGCGCCGGCTTGAAGATACTGGCGGTATCTTGACTTCAGCGTAAGCAAAGACAATGTAAAAGTGCGCGACTAAGTCCTTTATTTGCGCGATTCATATACCGGATTATCCGATTTAATCCGACCGATGGCTATCGCATCCCAAGCTAATGCTTCAAATAATGCATGGAATGTACTTCCAAGTGAAAATAATCCGGCTCCGTTCAACAGGCAAAGATCTCCAACGAATATAAAACAAACGTGTTACGGCGCTATTACTAATCTGACAACCTATTCTTAGGGAGGCTTATTCAATGTTGTTGATCATAAACGACAACCCCCGGCCATGAAGCCGGGGGTCGTGTGCTTGTCCCGTGGTGGTATGAAAAAGCCCGCAGAGTTCTGCGGGCTTTTTACAGTTGGCGGTAGGTATCGAGGAGGTGAACCAGACCATGTTTCCTGAGTTCGTCTCGGACGGCTCTCTTCGATCCGTCATGCATCCAGCGAAGCGTTTCAAGCGTCGAGCAGATAATAGCTTCGACTGTGCGCTTGCGCTTGAGGCTGAGTTTCTCCTTCTCAAGGATGCGCCCTGCAATCTTCAAGGTTCGGATTCCGTAGGCGATTTGTTTGCTCCAGTAGTTTCTCATCGGGGATCGTATTAGTTGTTCTGAAACATCTTCGTGAAGAGGGCAACCATGACGCTGTTCCGAACGTCGGTGAGTTCATGACGGGCAGCATCCATCGCAAGAACATCGAAGCTATTCTGGCCGTAGGAGTCGAAACCGGATGTATGGAATGATACCTTCACCGTATCTTCAGGAAAGAGGGAAACGATGCATTCGGTGAGTGTTGCTTTCATCGAATCGTTCGGGATGACCGGGGTCGAAATTTGAATGTTCAGTGTCATGTGTTGTCCTTCTAAATCGTTAATTTAATGGCGTTAGCCTGTTTGCAACTTCTGACACACACAACAAGGTGTGTCGCTGTCCGTTCGTGCGAAATAGGAGAAATTGTCAGACCGTAACTGATTATAAATGATACTGCTAACGATACTATACTATTGAAATAATGAGGAATGCATAAATATCTTGCACAATCAGGACAGAAATGACGTATGTTCGTAGAGATTAGCAACGGCACCAATTGCAACCAGAGCAGAGGTCAGGGAGAAAATGGTCCATTATGAACAGAACTGTATCACCCCGTGGCGAATCAGCTCCCTGATCCTCTGCCTCGGGCCGTACAAATCACATGCGTGACCTCAGGCTACGATTCAATTCTACTTCCTTGTATGCAAACTTCTTGTAATAGATGCAGTCGATCAGTGTACCCGTTTCATTAAACAAATTATTATTAGTATCACATGGTAGCAGTCGCTAAGCCTACCGAGGGTTGGTTTGTGTTCAGCGAAGGTGGCATGATTGCATTCACAGAAGAAGACCTCAACGAAGGCAAGAAGTTAATCATGTAGTCCTGTTGCTGGAATAGCCGTTCACCTCCTCTTGTCGAACCATCCGCGAATAAGGCAAAGATTTCCTCGCCGTTGCGCATGACAACAAACACGGGAACATGGCGTGGGCTGGCTGGTGCAATGAAATCATTCATCAGTAATCCTAAGTTTGGTGAATTGCCGACGTGCTCACGGAAAGACGTACGCGGGGAACCAGTAATTTTGATGCCACGCTCGCCAAAGCGTGGCATCTTTTTTCACGCCCCTCCGTGTTAGATTGGTTCTACTATCACATACATTGCAATGTTTGAGATCACTGGCACCCCGATGCAGATTTCAATTACAACTGCTGTCGTCCTTCTGGTCCTATGGGTAATATATCAATTTGCTGGCAAGAAATATATTGAGACACTAATTCAGGCGGCATCCGACCGAGGAGTCGAAGAATACAGGCATAGACTCAAAGTATCTGCCGATGAAGAGCTTGAGCGGCTTAAGGCAGAGTTACAACGTCTTGGCAAAGATCGTGAGATTCTGTTATCAGAAGTAAAAAGACAACAGATCGCGATCATTGCAGAGTTCTACTCCCGACTTGCGATTGCGTTCAGTTATGCGGCTGACGCCGTCAGCCCCGGGAGCCAAAATGAAACATTAGCCAAACAAGTAGAAGACTTCGCGAAAGTATTTAACGAGTTCCGTCAATACTTCTTCACACATCGCATTTTTCTACCACAAACCATCTGCGAACATTCAGATGAGCTGAACAAGAAGCTCTATAGTGCCATTCTTAAACGGAAACTTTCAAAAGAGGCCGATCTCCACCCGAAAGAGAAGTTGGATTTCTGGATTGAAGCCCAGCGAATATTTGACGAGGATGCAACCTCCATCAAGTCGCAAGTTGAAGAGATTTTTCGAAAGCTGCTTATCGTCGAAGAAAACTAATCAAGCACTGGGACCAAATTCAAAAAATCTTCCGAAGGCGAAGGGTAAACACATCCCAAATGTAATAGAGAGGAACGATCAGAAATTGTAACTGTGCTCTTTCAGAGACAGTCTAATTCGCCACTGAGCGAAATATGGTATTGCTAAATCAAGCACTAATTTGGTGTTCTTGTATGGAGGGTTCAATGTGCGCTCTTCTTGACGATTACTATGCTCGCAGGGCTAATGGTGCAACAATGAGGAAGCCCGTTACTCTACTCTTGTTGCTTTAAGATACGAGTTCGGTTGAATATTGAGGGTCACTGACGAGCCGAGACCAGCTCCAATGACTTGCTGCCAGCGGGCGGTAACCGTCGTCGCTGACGAACCTACATGAACAAATCCCTTCATTTTCACAAATGTGTTCGACACCTGAGCACCCAACACGGAAATATTGAGATTGACGGTAGTATTTACATGGTCGCCTACCGCACTTGCATCCTGCGTACGAGCGCCTTCCATTCCAACTCCAAGCACACCAAGCGCACTGACGTTTAGGTTCTCAAAAATAAATCCTGCATCCGAAACGGCACTTGAGAGATTGATTCCTCCAGATGTTGTCACGCTGGCACCGAGTATGCCGTTGCTCGAAATACTCAAGTATCCGACAATTTCAAACTCCCATGTCTCATTCGCACCGACAGTAAACACGAGATTGTTATCGCTTACTGTCGAACTTACTGAGGCAAGTGCAAGGGTATTGACCGTTATCGACTGTGTTGCGGTTTTGCGTCTGAAGACGATGGCTCCGAGCCCACCACTCGATAGGACGAGATATGCCCACTGGCTTCCGTTGTAAGAATAAAATCCAGTGAATTATCAGTTTGGTAGATCAGTAAGCCCGTTGCAGGTGACGCAATCGCATCGGGGTTCGATTGCGTCATCCGTGGAGCAAGCACTCCCTGCGACGACGAACTCAGATCGAGTAATGCCGAAGCATTCGGTGTCGACGGCACTGAAGAGACTCGTGGCCTTACGCGGCGTTCACTGGTCTGGATTTCTTCTCCAACGGGGCTCGGAGTAACCCCTAAGCTCGTAAAATGACTTGAGGTCTCAAAAAAAAAGCCACAAGTGACCCATACGGCACTTGTGGCGTGACTTGCAGAGAACGGCCGGTAAGAGTTAGCCGCTCGCACTCTATGTAACAGTACAATAGGGATATCAGTCTGCTGCGCACGAATATACGACACCGGATCGACTAGTACAAATCATAGGTGTTTCGGTTATCGATGTGCACATACGTCGCTTTACTACCTGAAGGTATTTCCGACACCGCATCTGCTGCAAGTAAGAGTGTTGTAGTTCCCCTCGGAATATAGCTGACGAATCTTCTCGAAGCCAAGAACTCGCAAACCTTATTCGGCAGGGATTCAATCATGGCCCCGAGATTCTGCTGTTGTCTCGTGCACTCCTCGATCTCCCAGTTGAGCCACAGACGCAATCCAATCCCTTCAAAATAATCGCCTCCGAACGTATTCTGTCCTATGTATATCGCATCGGAGGTGATTATCTCGAATGTGATTCTATCATCGGCGAAGTTCGAGTTTCTTTGTAACGACTTGCGATCCGGCTTGGGCTCTTATAAAGTACAGCCCGTCGTCAAGGCCACTGTTCCCAACTTGAAATGACTGCATAGGTTTGTCGTTGGCCCCGTCGAAGAGAGTCTGTATTACCCTACCTAGTACATCGAAGATGGCTACTTTCATCGATGTATTCAGAGGTGCAAAGATATTTACTGTAGTGAAGTCTCGATACGGGTTAGGGTAAATATCTATACTCATTGGCACAATACTTACCAGCGATGGTTTGGTACTTGGAACCTCCTTTTTATAACTGGTCTGTGTCGAATCAAGGGGCGCCGGAATATCAAAGATGGTTGTATCATATACCAACTGGTGTGATATATCCAGATTGTCATTCGGGGCTGCTTGATTAAAGCCATGTCCAATTGTATAACTCTCCAGAGAGAGATATACAGAATCGTTTGTAAATACTGGGGGAACAACCTGAGTGCGCTTCTCGGATTTACTGTACGGTACGGATGAATGGAATTGCCCCATCGCGTATTCAGCCGAGTCCAATGTCCAAACGAGATCATTTGTAGACTTCTTTCGAACCACAAGTCTGAACCCAAGTGTATCCGCAACCGATTGAACACATGGCATTGCATACATCGTATCACCTTGGTGAAAGCTTCCGACCCGAAAGAGCGCACTGAAATTAAGCGTATCAAATGGCATAAATACAGTGCCATCCGATCGATATCCGCCCGCACTCAGACCGCCATTCCCATCGCGGATCGTATCTTCCCAGTCCCAGCCATGCCAATCCAATGTTAAGGCTGAGAATCCCAAGTACCGTCGAATGTCTACACTTGTCGTCTTAGCGACAAAGACACTCGGGCAAGCACAGAATATAGGTTTGACGATCAAGGTCTGAAAGCGTTTGACAGTATCAACTATGTTATTTAACGGAAAACTGTATTGCGTCAAATGAACCGCATAAGAGTTACTATCGTCCATAAGAAGATCGTCTCTAAATAGCAACGGCTGAAGTACGCCATTAAATCTTGTACGAGGTGCCATTGCTGGTTCAAGCGATGTTTCGGGCATCGGCACGATTTGCCACTTGGGGATGGTATTCAAACCATAATTCCCAAAATGTGCTAATCGTATAGTATTATCAATAGGGCTGTTCCATGCCATTCGTACTTCGTCCTGCCAGATAGAATTACTTCCTTCCACTGCTTGCGGTGGACCAGGGATAGGATCCGCCGCAGTTATCACTGGGGATACACTTAGTGTATCGAGCAGTGGAATTGGGTAGAAATTACTCTCGAAACCAAAGAATGAGGTAAACTGTGACCATTTCCCTTGAACCGGCCGATCACGCAATACAGTGTAGTGCCTCCTAAATAAACCACTATCGAGGTTGTCATGCATTACTGCTGGCGGAGTTGACTCCCAAACAACATATACATGTCGTTTTTGAGTTACGCTGATACACGGGAAATGATGTTCGCAGTAGGGCATCCCATTTGAGATGTTTTTCATCCCAACGGTTCCTATTTGCGTGGGATTTACATTATCACTGTGAAATGCTTTAACGAAGTAAATATCTGACGAAATACCTTGTCCTTCCTCAAAGGCAATATAGCATGTATCGACTGGAATTCCAACCACACCAGAGTCAATCTGTTGCATGTGGGAAGCCAGTGATATAAACTTAGTCTCAAATTTATTTGCAGCCCAAAATGAATTCTGTGCAACAATTTGTCCAAGGCTATTTACAATTGCAATTTTCGCTCCCATAGTTGGGTGGCGCCATGAAACCCAAAAGGATAGCCCTTGGCTCTTTGATGGCACAATAGCCGGAGCTGCTTTCAATTCAGAAAATGTTTTGTACCGATCGAGCGTATCGGAAACCGGATAATTCAACGGGGAAGCACCCGGCCCATAGCGGAATATGACATACGTTGAATCCTTCGATGGTCCCGCATTATCAAGGGTGTAGACGAGTCCAACCCCAGGTCCGCCTGGGTATACGCACACTGCTGGTGTATGAGATAGACCAGAACTGTCGATCACTACAATTTGTGAATCTGCCAATTGGAGCATCTTATGAATATTCGGATCTGTAGTATCTTTTTGTGGGTATGATACTGCTATTCCATTTCGATCTTCTGTCGCATACGTAATGGAGGGTTGTTGCGTGTTATTTTCACTTGAGCTCAGATGTCCGGCATTATTATAGGCAATCGCGCTTGTACCGCGACCTGTAGTCATAAAACTGAAGACTGGATACAGACGGAATAGATTACCCTGGCCGGGGGCGAATTCGACAGGAACCGTTGTCAGGGTAGATGCATCAATATTTGAGAAAAAGTCTGTATGTTTTTTTGTCCCTAAGTTTAAAAGTCTCATCGATATACCTTTATCCCCATGTCGGAATGCGGGAGATACATTTGTATATGCATCTGGATTAATCGTGAAGCTACAGATGCGTGCATCCACAGCGCCAAGTAACGTCTCCGTATTGGGATAATCAGTGTTATCTTGCGTTAAGATGAAATCGCGCCAAATACCATCGTGGTCCGGGTCTGTGTTTGGCTTGAATTGAATAGGCCAGGTACGTTGGTTTGCTAAAATAAATGAGAAGCTAAATGGATCGCGGATTACAGGATCTTTAAACAACGCCAGTTGAAGGTGGGTCTTCTTAATATCATCAAACGGAGCTTGGTCATCCTTAACAAAGTGGTACTCAAACGATGTATGTTGCGGTGATGTAAATTCGATATTATATGCGTAAGGAAGTACGGGGTTGGTCCTTATCGACTTGATCGGAAACTTAGGTTCTTGATTTAGTTTACTGTCTAGTTCATCAAAACTCCCCAAATCGGAAGCCGTAAACGCACGCTGCCATTGAAAACGAGTGAGGTACGTGGAGATTGCATTAATATCCTTTGTAAGTTGAGTTGCACCTGCCCATTTTTGTTTATAGCCATAATACGTTGGAATCCAAGCATCGATTGAAGGCGCGTCATCATTTGTATGGCGAATTGGTTGTATTGTTAGTGTTTGAGTGCCTGCATCGGTAACATCGTGAGGCTTCCATGTAAGCAAGTCAAACCACCCATCTGGGTCATGATATTCGATATCGTTAGGGTTAGACGGATCTTTTAGTACATTCCCAAAGAATGTAGCAAGCCATTCCTTATGCCCAGGCACTGTACTGCTTGAACAAAGCGGAATACCTTGACAGGCGTGGGTTTCTGATGTAAATTCATACAAGGGTTTCCAGTGCCCCCCCCAGGTGTCATTGGTATTAGGGTTACGTGAATCCGTCCGAATCAAACTACCATCTTCTGCTACAATATGAAACATCTGTTCATCTCCGTTCGAGGTTCCTTTGGATTTAAGCATGAGTTGAACGTCTGTAGAACCTACAGTAAACTGCTTATTCATATAGTCCGTAATCTTATCTTCAGGGACACTGGATGGGATCCATTGTATAGGCGACAATAGCATCCCATCGCTTGTTGCTAATACAGTTGTGGGGTTATCGCATATGTGGTCGGCACTGGGGTCATCGGCGAAATGGATCGGACGATAGGGATAACTGATCCTTTTTGACACGTTTGTTGGTTGTCTCGGCAACAGATATGTATTTAAGATGTCGTTTGTATTGGGATCTGTATTCGCATTACACACCTGAGCTGTTGGATAGGTATCGACAAAGCGAGCCTTCTTGAGCTGTCCGTGGTCATCCTGATATTCCCATCCGTCAAAATCCGTATTCATGTGATTATCGCAGATTCCCATTTGCTCGATGCCGTCGCTTCCCAATGTATTAAAGAAAATACCCTTTGCACCCCAACATAACGCATTCCACCCTTCTGCTCGAATCTCTGTCGATATTGGTGAACGCGCAGAAAATACAAATTTGTCACTACCTCCCCATTTAGGATTATAGAGATCAAATACTGATGCCGGATATAATTGGTCAAAGCGAAATGGACCGGGATATTGAGGGGGATGATTTGGGTCGTGGAATAGCCGAAATTGCTGCTGATATTCAAATAATGGATTCCAAATATTGTCAATATAGTTTTGAGCATTCTGACTAGGAGTCCCAGTAAAACTCGTTAGTGCACTGTAAACAGTTGATAAGGTGAATGCATCTGGACGAGGTAGTCGTACACCACCAATTGTAGACAGAAGAGAATACCATGTCCCGGATGTTGCATCGGCTGCAAGGTTTTGTTTAACAGTATATGCCGCATGCGAGGCCTCTGCATGGTCCCTATCGGATGTCATAAGATGGGCATGCATTGTATCTACATACTTTGAGTATTCTGACTGTTTAAAGGCTGGTAACGCATTCGCATCGGTAGTGGAAGTCAATAAGCCTATGTCGCTTCGCCAGTCGGTCAAGTGCGGCCAATTGCTCCAGCCTGCAACACCGAACCCAAGATCGAGAAAGCTGAGAGATGGGCTTGTTCCTTGGAAATGCCGCATTTGTGCCGATAAGCCGTCACTGGGGAATAATGGTCGAATATCATTGCCAACTTTATCTACAAGACCTTTTTGGTACATGTCGAATATCTCTTGCACAATAACAGGGGCAGGATAGGAAGCGCCGTTCTGATCGTAGAATATACTTCTGAGAAAATGATAGTTTGCCCCAACAGGAGATGATTGAAATGATAATAAATGCCGTCCAAATTTCTTCCCATCCACTGTTGGCTGGTTATTAAACATGTTGTCTATGTAAGCTAATGCTCTGTACGAAGGCCAAATACTTTCACCAGCAGTGGTTAGCGCAGCCAGAGACGGTGGAGGAAGATGTGTATCAGGGTCTGAAGTGTTGGCAACCGTGTTTTGAACTAATTTACTCAATATATTATCTAAGTAACCTGTAACGATCTCATCTGCAATTTTTGATCGCAAAATAAACCCACGCGGATAGATACCGACATGTCCCTTGGAAATCAAGTGGACTTGTATGCTATTAGCTACATATAAATCGTCACCGTCAGTGTGTGTGAGCGGAATCTCCATGTATGGTTGTGGATGTTCATGTTCCGGTGTTTGAAAAGGACATGGAAACATTGCATATTGACGACCTGCAAAGGATGTCAGATGTGTATTGCTCGGAGAATTATTATCCTGATGGAAATATCGATAATCGTCCCACGTCAAATCAAAAGTTCGCGAAACATTCCATGACGGCTGTTGACTTAATGTTTGATACGACACAGGAAATGTGTTTAGTTTTTTAATATACGTCAACTCCACTTTTATTGTATAGAGTGGAATATTCCCATACAAATTATCCTTGAGAGGTGCTTCAGTCCTGTCGTCATCATCAAAATACTCATTTTCATCAAGACGGTAAATAAAATACATCCTGAGTGAGTCGTTTGAAAATTGATGGTCTGCAATAACTTTGTGGCCATTAACGTCAGTTATGAATTCCCACTCATCAGGAAGGCCCGCACTTTCATGGGACAACTGCTGATTAATCTGAGCTTGTGTTGGCTGGATCTGGAAAGGATAGCCTGCTTCATCTTTATTTGTCGGATTCTTTTTACTCAATTTTTGATCAGGTCCGCTTACATGACGAGGCCAATAATAACCCAACGGCTGATCGGGAACAGGATCACCAATGTATGTTGGCCACTCTTTAAATGTGATTGCATCTGTTCCAGATTGAACATCGGATCGACGTATCCACCATTCACCATTAAGTTGACGCATCCCCATTCGATGATCTACCAACTTCCGTTGGGGGGTGCCATTGTTATCTACGACTGTTTCATACCACTTATAAGATGTTTGAGCTTCATCTCCATTGCCGGCCTTTGTAAGCAGTCGTTCAAATGTTTCAAAATCATACTCGCTTGGTGTTTTTATCTGATTATATGGATCGAACTCAGCTCCAAGCGTGAGATAGGTTGATACGAAATATCGTTGTTCTACGCAGGGGTTAATACCTTTTCCTCCCAAGTAGGTTTGGAACCAACTATCCTTTAGACCTTCATAATAATGCAACGTATTGTTATACTGTGAGGTGTTCGTGAAGGGGCGTCGAAATTGCATCTGATGTGCAAGATCAATATGCGTACTACTACCCCATTCGGAACCGTCAATAAAGTAATTCGTATTAAAGCCCGCAAGCAAGTATTTGTTGACCAGTTTGCTTGTGCGCAATACGTCGCGTTCTTGCGTCTCAGCCGGAGTCATGTAGCTATTTGGCTGAAGATCGAGACCGAAGACAAACCCTCCAATTGGGAAGTTGTTTGTCTGTAGCTGACTTTGTGCAACCACATTTGAAAATAGGAGTGGTAAAGCAATGAGCAGAAATACAATACGAGTTTTCATGACCGATAGTGATAGTTGAGACGATATACCCGGCACATACTAACGAGCGATGCTGGCTGTGCCATTGTGTACACCGGCAAAAATACTTTCTATTGAATCCTGTTCTCTACTGGGAGGATACTGGTTTTATATTTGGAAGTGTTCTGAATTGGAATAGACAAAACACCCATTGATCTCCTATGGCATTAACACTAGAGAGCCTGCGTCGAAGACTATCGAAAGTCAAATCTGCTTCAAAGCGAATATCTGCACTCATTGAACTAGGTGAATTCCATCTTCCCCTTGATCCTGTACGGGCACTGGAGTATGGTAAAAGCGCAGTACAACTTATCCAAGAGTCCAAAGATTATTCATTCAAACTGTCGGCACTTTCAATCATTGCCAAATCACAGTACTTACTTTCCGACCACGAAGCCTCCGTCGCAACGTATGAAATCATATGTGATACGTACCGAACATTGAATGATCGTTGCGGTCTTGCTGTAGCATTGTCTGAAATGTCGCAGCCCCTAAAATCATTAGGGGAATATAGAAAAGCGATTGAATGCCTGGAGATATCATTAGCGAACCAGCAAGAGGATAAGCCTTCGAGTCATCTTGCAAGGACATATCATTATCTGGGCAGTATATACCAATTGCTCGCCGACAATATTCGGGCAAAAGACTTCAACATAACAGCGCTCCGCTTATTAGAGACTTTGCCGGATAAATTATTGGAGGCAGAAGTATATTCATCTCTTGGGTGGATCTATAGTGATTTACAAGAATTCCACAGTGCCACCGAGGCGCATACTATCGACCTGGATATCAGTACCGAACTCGGTAATTTACAGCGTCAGGCTGCAGCGCTAGGCAATCTTGGTCAGTTGTATGGCAGGCAAAATGAACTCGATACTTCATTGGAATACTTTGAACGATCGCTGAATATTCAAATCCAAATGGGGCATTCCAACTATCAAGCCTTGACTCATGCAAACATCGCCAATATTTTCGCGATGCAAGGTAAAACAGATGAAGCCTTGTCTCAGATAGAAATTTCGGTAGAATTGGCCACAACATCAAATGATTACTATACAAAGGGGATGGTGTTGTTCGCAAAAGGGTCTCACTTAGTAAATGTCAAGCGATACGAAGAAGGTGTAGACTGCCTGTTGCAGGTACAACAAATGCTTGAGAACGGCATGCAAAACAAGGAAAGATGTACTCTCCTCTATGCCCTTTCTGTAGGGTATGAAGGCATTGGAGACATCCCGGAAGCACTTAAGTACTTCAAATTATTAGATGCAGCAAAGGAATCGTTATTTGCTGAAAAACTGAAACACGAACGCCAAATCGCTGACACAAAAATGGCGCTGCAAATGGCAAGTACCGACAAACAATACTACCAACGAAAATCAGAAAGTCTTGAAGCTAAGAACAGTATCCAAGCACATAAACTGCTTGTCTTCGACGACCAACTTGCGGAGATGAATCGCTATTTACAGGAGATAATCCCGCACATTGAGGCCCTGACCCATTCGTCCGACACAGTGGATCTACAGAAGTCCGTGCAAGCGATTGTACGCAAGATCAAAAAGAATCTATCGAATCACCATGCACGATACCGAGATAAAAAATCCTTAGAAATGCTCGATACTACCTTCCAACAAAAACTTCGAAGGGCATATCCTCTGTTGTCCGACACGGAAGAAAAAATCTGTGGTCTTGTGCGACTCAATCTTGGTTCTGAGCAAATCGCAGACCTGCTCTTCTGTTCCAAACGGACGGTCGATTGGCATCGCTCCAATATTCGAAAAAAAATGCGAATCCCAAACGACACAGAACTACATGCATATTTGGAATCCTTCTTCGCTTCTAAGAACCCTGTTAGTCTAAGTTGAACAGTACTCTAATGACAGGAACGTGGTGCATTAAGAATCTCCGACACTAACTGCTTCTTTCTCTTGCTTGCGTCTACTAAGTGCAACCCGAATGAATTGCTCGCTTATGTCTTATGAAACAATAGAGTATGATGACTCCTCTGGATAGCCATATAAATATTATTAGCAACGACCCCCATGATTATTCCTTAGGTTGATTATCTCACACTTACATGTTCTTCATCATAATGTGGGGCAATTTCCGATACCGCCTCTGCCGCAAGTAAGAATGTTGTCGTTACCCGCTGAATATCGCTGACGGATCTTCTATCTCCCAAGAACTCACCCACCTCATCCGGCAGAGATTCGATCATGGTCCCCAGATTCTGCTGTTGCCTCGTGCGCTCCTCGATCTCCCGGTTGAGCCGCAGCCGCAGTGCCATCCCCTCGAGATAGTCACCCTCGAACTCCTTCGGTGACTCCGCCCGAGGATGCAGCCTCTTCCTCAGCGGCACCGGCTCCAGCAGTACCCGCTTCCCGTCGATGATCGTATAGTGACTTCCCGCGATCGTAACGATCTCCATCGTCGTCCCAAGGTTGATCTCGACCGGGACTTTACAGTATACCCCGTCTGTGATCCGTACCTGCCGCCGGTTCACCTTCCGCCAGACCGAGCTACTGAAAAGCAACTCCGCCTCCTTCGGGGGATACACGGCCTGTTCCAATGCTGGTGTAAACATCTCCCACCGCTTCTCGCTTGCATGCTCCGGATGACGGGACGTATTGACCTTCATGAGCCATTGTGCGAGTAACCGGTTGATCTGCTTCAGTGTAAAGATCGTCCCTCGCTTGTAGGATAAGAACAACTCCGTCTCGAAGTCCTCCTTGATATAGCGGATCATTCTCTCTACTTTCCCACGCGCCTGTTTATTCGACCCCGATAGCTTGTTCCCCTCGGTATCGCGGATCGTCGAACCGAGCACATGACGAATCCCGAGTTTGCGTATCCCCGAGCGGAACGAGGCATTGCGAAACGCAGACCCCCGGTCGGTGTAGAGTGTCCCCGGTTGCCCCTGCAGTAGAGGGAGGGATTCGATCTCTCCCGTAGCGGTATCCACCCGAGTTTTCTGCATACAGGTCTGTAAGAGGAAATGCCGTGCTAATGCGGCACTTTCCCCCTTGACGAGGTAATACCGGGCATAGGTGACTCTCGACGCGTCATCGACGGATACCGCGATCCAGACCCGCTCCGATCTCGCATTGGCTCCTTTTGCCGTTGCCGTCCTGAGATACGATACCCCGTCGTTGATGAAATGCTCCAGATACACACTTCGTGAAAAATCCATCTGGATCATGGCCAGGGGTTCCGTTCGTTCGAATCGGGTAAAATAGCTCTGCGCCTTGTTCTTGAGCCGCTGACGTCGGATCGAGGCCGAGATCTGGTGGTAGGTGACATCCTCGGGGAGCTGTTTCCCCTCCTTGAGCACTCGTATCGCTACCGAGGTGGATGCCATCCGTGTATTGGAGGCATGTTCGATCTGATAGTCCCAGACGAGCTTCCCGAGCGTATTGAAATAGTCGATCCTCGTTTGTTCTTTCCCACTGAGCGAGCGAGGCCGCAGGTGTAGGTTCAACACCCGCATGAGGGCTCCGTAGGTGTATCCGGTCGACCGACAGGCTCGTTCGATGACCCGTTTGCGTTCGGGGACGGTCTGCGCTCCCAGATAGGCGCTACGGATACGCTCGATCTGGATGGGATCAATCGTTCGTCGTGGCATAGCGCTTCCTGTGGCTGACGGTTCGTTCCTGCTTCCATTGATCGTAGACCTCACTCGTGATCCGTTCGAGTCCGAGTCGTCTGCCGAAGCGGTGGAGCTCCTTCACGGTGGTGACGATCTGGGCCGAGGATGGGAGTTGCTCGAGTGCATGGATGACCGGCGGATCGAAGATCCCGTATGATCCCGCAGCGGCGGACTCGATGATCCGCTCGATGTCGTCCCTAGTGAGGGGGCTCGTTACCTCGATCACGATCGAGGTCGTCTGGAGCGAGGAAACCGGGGTTCCCCGTTCGGTGATGCAGAGGATCGAGGGAACGCCCAAAGGCCGGCGGTCTACCGTATGCTCGGAGAGGATCGAGAGGATCTTGAATGCCTTCCTTCTGAGGATCTCGGTATGTTCGAACAACAAGACCGGGACGATCCGGTCGTGATGGAGCTCCTTGAGGAGCTTTCCGAAGTAGAACTGTACATGGGACAGGTTCGGGGTGGTCGGCCAGCCGAACTCCTGCAGGACTTGTCGCATGACGTTCTCCGGGGTCATTTTATCGCTGACCGGGAAGGTGATGTTCGGCAGGATATGCAGGGTATGATCTTCGGCGTGGGTTGGCGCGACGATGTTCGTCCCTCGTTCGAAACGGATGAGGGAGTCGAGGAGTGCACGGATGGCGGCGGATCGGCCTCGCAGTTCGACGTTCTGGCGGTTCTTCAGGGCCGTGCGGATCTCCGTGGAGAGTAACGAGGAGACCGAAGGGTGGTGTTGTAGTTGGTGAGGCGGCTGATGTGATCGTTGGTGTGCTGTCATGATAGCGGTTGTGTAGTGAAAACTGGGGGTTCGGGGGTGCCGAATCGCCCAAATTGTGGCTCACACAAGCGCTTTTTGGACCTTTGGTTCGGGTTATCTGAATACCAATATGATTGCGGCCGTTATCGAGGATCTCGATCCGAACTGATGGTTCGGGAAGACAGGAATGCATGTGCAATAGGTATGGGAGGTATTACTTCTCCCGCTTGTAAGAATCCTCGATCCACAATTTATAGGGAGCAACGCCTAATGCTTTG
The DNA here is from genome assembly GCA_018266755.1 of Bacteroidota bacterium. Lineage (NCBI taxonomy): Bacteria > Pseudomonadati > Bacteroidota > Bacteroidota bacterium. Next base: position 513 of record JAFDZW010000007.1, on the reverse strand, counting down.
GCGATTTTGAAAAGGCTGTCAATGCTGGCATTCTGTACACCTCGTTCGAGCCGACCAAGATAATCGTTGTGCATTTTTGCTCGCACGGCAAGTTTTTCCTGGCTCCAATCCAGTCGATTTCGATACCCCCTGATGTTGTCCCCGATGATCCTTTTTATATTCACGGGGGCAAACGTACCTATATTTGCAGTATAGCAGTACGACTCATGAGTCGGATTATATATGGGAATAGTTTACCACCCCTGCTGTTTGAATCAGGGTAGTAAATTCTGCCCTACATACTGCGATGCTTCCCCCGCCGCTTATCACGGTCGAGGGTACTATTAGTACAACGGGATTGGACTCCCATTTCAACGAAAGACAGAGACAATGAAACGCACAATCATATTATTTCTCGTTGTCGGCCTCGCAATCGGCAGCACCGCTGCCGGGCAGACGACACCGGGCCAACAGTCGAATTCACAAATCACACCTCAGGGGGATACTACGAGCGGGTGGAAGATTGTCTACTCC